>CAWBXM010000095.1:0-20651 GCA_963792545.1 uncultured Gammaproteobacteria bacterium
GCAGCAACAATAAAATAGTGCTCGGCACGGCAACCATCATCAGAGGACGATACCATTGCAACGGTCCGATGCCGGCCGACATGATTGCCGCCATTTCGCTATCACGATACAAACGACCAAAGGCAATCAACACACCCATCAACAGACTGAGTGGCAGCAATGCTACGGAAAACTCGAAAAGGCTATTCGTCAGATAAGCCAGCAGTACACCAAGCGGAATAATACCGCGTACGACCAGACCCAATAAGTGCACAACTTCAGTGCTGAGCACTATGATCAATAATATAAAAAGCACAGAAATACATGCAATCAACAATTCTTTTGCAATATATTTATCGATTATGGTCAATTTCATAGTTTGTTACAGTCGTTTTAGCTGATGTTAACCCCTGTAATTAAAGAAGTTTAACCTGAAAAATAAAGCAAACAGAAATATTTGATGATATAACTTAAAAATGCCTTAAAAATGAACATTTCGCTACCCTCCCTTGATTAAATTGCATACAATCACCCCTATTATTTTTTCACATTTATAAAGACAGATTAACAGCGACCAAGTTGCGGAGCAGTTATGGAATATACAGTAAAAAGCGGCAATCCCGAAAAACAACGCATTGGCTGCGTGGTTATCCCGGTTTTTGCATCCAGAAAACTTTCTTCATCCGCAAAAATTATTGATAAGGTCAGTAACGGATTTATATCCAACCTGGTACGCCGCGGCGAAATTGAAGGTGACCTGGGCAATGCATTGCTGCTACATAATGTCGAAAACACCTTGTGTGACCGCATACTACTTGTCGGCTGCGGCAAGGAAAAAGACATCAACGTTACAAATTTCTACAAAATAAACTGCATCATGGTGAAGAGACTGCAATCCAGTGGTGCCACTGAAATTGCTTCTTACCTCACCGAAGTTCCGGTCAAGCACAAAGATATCAGCTGGAAAATCCATCATTCCATCGAAGCCATTGATGAATGCCTGTACAAATTCAATCAACTTAAGACCGAAAAAGAAGAAACCCGTCGCCCATTAAGAAAATTTATTTTCAGCGTCAACGGCCGAGGCCAGCTAATGCAAGGAGAACAGGCAGTTCGTCAAGGCATGGCTGTTTCAGCAGGCATACACCTGGCAAAAGACCTGGGTAACTTACCCGGTAATATATGCACCCCGGACTATCTGGCAAAACAGGCGATTAAACTTGCCGTGCAACACGACAATATTAAAACTTCCGTACTGGAAGAAAAAGACATGGAAAAACTGGGCATGGGCTCTCTGTTGTCCGTATCCAAAGGCAGTCGTGAACCCGCCAAACTGATCACCATCGAATACTCTGCAGCTACTGATAAAAAACAGGCGCCAATAGTATTTGTCGGCAAAGGCGTTACCTTTGATTCTGGTGGCATCAGCCTGAAACCGGGTGCCGGCATGGATGAGATGAAATACGACATGTGCGGTGCCGCCAGTGTAATCGGTGTGCTCAGCGCCTGTGCCGAGTTGCAGCTGCCAGTTAATATCGTTGGCATCATCCCTAGTGTCGAGAATATGCCTGACGGTAGCGCCTGTCGGCCTGGTGATGTAGTGACCAGCATGTCTGGCCAGACTATCGAAATACTTAACACCGATGCTGAGGGCCGCCTTATACTGTGTGACGCGCTAAGCTATGCAGAAAAATTTAATCCGGACGTAGTCATTGATATCGCCACGCTGACCGGCGCCTGTGTCGTGGCATTGGGCGCACACCCGGCGGGTTTGCTGAGTAATCACAGTCCACTGGCAAATGACCTGCTATCCGCGGGTCAAACCAGTGGTGATCGCTGCTGGCAGTTACCACTATGGGATGACTACCAGGAACAGCTGAATAGCAACTTTGCAGACATCGCTAATATTGGTGGCAAAAGCGCAGGCACTATCACTGCCGCCTGCTTCCTCTCACGCTTCACCAAAAAATATCACTGGGCGCATCTGGATATTGCCGGTGTCGCATGGAAGAGTGGCGAGCAAAAAGGCTCCACAGGACGGCCAGTTGGTCTACTGGCACAGTATGTACTGGACAAACTTCAGAACAATTAAAACACTAGCTAGCTGACCATGCCTGATTACGACTTTAAAAAAATCCCTGTTCTTGATGACATCATCGAGTTTGAAAAAAACGATCCTGCTGAACAGACAGCCATCGATGCATTAGCGCCAGATGAAGTCGATAGTAATTTTGATCTGTTTACCGATGACTCAACTGAAGATGAAACTGCAAACCTGATCGATACTGCAGGAGCAGAAATAAGTATCTTCAATGAGGAAGTCATCAACGACTATGTTGCCACTGTCGATGATAAACAGATCACAGCACCCGTGTCTGATGAACTGGCTTTTGCACAAGAGCCTGTCGTTGATCCAAAATCGCTTGATTCGACGCCGCTTGAATCGGCATTGATAGATTATCAAACGGATGAAGGTATCGACAACGATAACCAAGCAGAGCTCACAGCAAACCAGCATCCAGCATCACTTGAGAACATAGTGAATGATGTGGTCAAACAGCTACTACCTGACCTGGAACAACAATTGCGTTTTCTGGTGCAACAGGCACTGGAAGACAAACTACCTGAAAACATCATCACGCAACTCACAGATAAATCCGAGCACTAGCTTTAGGACACCTTTTACCTTCAAATACAGCAAGCTGCGACGGCATGTTGTATAATTCGGCGTTTTAAGCCTGCTCAGCCGAGTTCATAATGGAAAAAACCTACAACCCGCAAGCCATCGAAAGCAAATGGTACGAAATCTGGGAAAATAACGGTTATTTTAACGCCGCCACTCACCGCGAAAACGTTAACAACAGCAGCGACGAAAAAAATGAGCCTGAAAACTTCTGCATCATGATCCCACCGCCGAATGTCACCGGCCGTCTGCACATGGGACATGCTTTTCAGGACACCATCATGGACGCCATGGTGCGTTATCACCGCATGAAAGGCGATAACACTTTATGGCAGGTGGGTACTGACCACGCCGGCATCGCTACGCAGATGGTAGTCGAGCGTTTGATCAATGCCGAAGGTAAAACCCGGCACGATTATGGCCGCGAAAAATTCACTGAAAAAATCTGGGAATGGAAAGAAGAATCCGGCAACATCATCACCAAACAACTTCGCCGCATGGGCGCTTCACTCGACTGGTCACGTGAACGATTTACCATGGATGAAGGTTTATCTACCGCCGTTACCGAAGTCTTTATTCGCCTTTATGAAGAAGGCCTTATCTATCGCGGCAAACGGCTGGTGAACTGGGACCCTGTATTACATACCGCAGTCTCTGACCTGGAAGTTTTATCCAAAGAAGAATCCGGCCACATGTGGCATATGCGTTATCCACGCAGTAATGGCGCGGGTTATGTTGTAGTGGCCACCACCCGTCCTGAAACGTTATTAGGCGACTTTGCTGTGGCGGTCAATCCAGCGGATGAGCGTTACTCATACCTGTTAGGTGAGTTTTTAGAGCTGCCGCTGACCGGTCGTAAAATTCCGGTTATCGCCGACGACTATGTCGACCTCGAATTTGGTACCGGTTGCGTAAAGATAACACCGGCGCATGATTTTAATGACTACCAGGTATGGACACGGCATAAAGATAAATCGGAAGTGCGTAATTTACCCAATGGTGGCCTGATCAATATTTTCACTGTTGACGCGGCAATTCGCGGTAATGAAGATGATATTAATGACGTGATTCCAGAAGCCTACATCGGCCTGGATCGTTATGAAGCACGCAAACGTATTGTGGCAGATCTTGACGCCGCCGGCCTGCTCGAAAAAGTAGACGATCACAAACTCATGGTACCGCGTGGTGATCGCTCCAACGCCGTCATCGAGCCATATCTAACCGATCAGTGGTATGTCAAAGTAGAACCGCTGGCGAAACCGGCGATCGAAGCGGTGAAAAACGGCAGTATAAAATTCACCCCGGACAACTGGAAAAACACCTATTTCGAATGGATGAACAACATCGAAGACTGGTGTATCTCCCGTCAGATCTGGTGGGGTCATCGCATACCGGCATGGTACGATGATCTTGGCAATATCTACGTCGGTTACAACGTCGAAGAAATTCGACGCCATAACAAACTGCCTGATGACTTCCCACTAAGGCAGGATGATGATGTTTTAGACACCTGGTTTTCGTCTGCTTTGTGGCCCTTCTCGACACTGGGCTGGCCGGAAAAAACTCCGGAGCTGGAAACCTATTACCCGACCAACGTCCTGGTCACCGGATTTGATATCATTTTCTTCTGGGTTGCCCGCATGATCATGATGGGGCTAAAATTCATGGGCGACGTTCCTTTCCGTGAAGTTTATGTGCATGGCCTGGTGCGTGATGCAGAAGGCCAGAAAATGTCGAAGTCTAAGGGTAACGTACTCGACCCGATAGACGTGATCGATGGCATCGACCTGGAATCACTGGTAAAAAAACGCACCTCTGCTGTGATGCAGACCTATCAGATCGAGCGCATTGAGAAAATCACCCGCAAAAACTTTCCTGACGGCATTCCAGCATTTGGCACCGATGCCATGCGTTTTACCTTTGCCGCATTAGCCACTACTGGACGCGATGTTGTTCTTGCGCCTGGACGTATCGAAGGTTATCGTAATTTCTGTAACAAGTTATGGAATGCGACACGTTACGTGTTAATGCAGGCCGAAGATAAAGACACCGCTCTGCTAGACGATGGCACTGACAATCCTGATGTGGTCTTATCTCTGGCTGACCGCTGGATTATCTCGCGACTGCAACGTGTTGAAGCCCGTATCGAAAAACACCATGAAAACTCACGCATCGACCTGATCGCACAGGACCTTTATGCTTTTGTCTGGGAAGATTACTGTGACTGGTATCTGGAACTTTCCAAACCGATTTTATTTAACGATAACACGCCTGAAAATGAACAGCGCGGCACACGCCGTACATTGGTACGCGTGCTGGAGACCTTATTACGTTTGAATCACCCGATCATTCCATTTATCACTGAAGAATGCTGGCAGTATGTTGCACCACTCGCGGGCAAAAAAGGCGACAGTATAATGCTGCAGCCCTACCCGGAATCAGACGACAGCAAAATAGATGATAAAGCGGAAGAGGAACTGGAATGGGTGAAAACATTTGTTAGCGGTGTACGTCGCATCCGTTCAGAAATGGATATCCCTCCCGGTAAACCGTTAGCGCTGCTGCTGCAAAATGCCTCTGATAAAGACAAAACACTTTACCAGGAAAATCAGAATTTCATCGAGGCACTGGCAAAAATAGAAAGTAGCCAATGGCTCAGCGAAAAAGAAGATGCACCAGAATCAGCGACCGCACTGGTCGGTGAGATGAAGATCCTGATCCCGCTGGCAGGACTCATCGACAAAGATGCCGAGCTTGCCAGGCTGCAAAAAGAAATCGGAAAGTTACAGGTAAATGTTGATAAGACCACCGCCAAACTGGTGAATAAAAACTTTATCGATAAAGCCCCTGCAGCTGTCGTCGAAAAAGAACGTGAACGTTTAGCGGAAATGACAAAATCGATAGCGCAGTTTAACGAGCAGGTGGAAAAGATTAAAAAACTATAGCTTTTTAAAAAAGTTGGCAGTTGGCAGTTGGCAGTTGGCAGTAAAAGGCTAAAAAATATAAATACCTGTCAAAAAAATTTTTTTTATTTTTGTTTTTAACTGATAACTGCCAACTGATGACTGTCAACAGGTTTTAAGGTATCCTCATACCAACTGTAACTTTGCATTCGAACCGCCATGGCAACACCTGAAAAAGCAGAACAGATCCTTAGTACCCATGCCAGCCTGATACTGGCCGTTGTACAAACTATTCATAATCCGGAACTCAAACCCCACCTGGAGATGATACTGCAACAATCCGCGCAAAATGGCTGGGCAAATCTGGTTAACGCCATCAATAAAATCGTTGCCGGCAACCGTGACCAGTCACTGATCAACGGTCTTGATGACGAAGATGCCGTTATTGTCGATAGCATCTTACGCGGCCTGCAGGACCCGACAACATTGCCTTCATCCGAGCAAACTGGCGATGCTTCTAAAGCGGCACCGATGATCGCGCGCATGATCAATGAAGCCAGCCGTGGCGATCATAATGCGCTGTCCATGCTAGGCACCATGGCAGAACAGATGTCTCGTGCTGGCGGCGACATGGCAAGCCTCAGTGCTGTAATCAAAGAGATGATCGATGGTGAGCGCAGTATCGATAAATTATGCACACGCATGGGCCCGCAGGGCGAGTCATTAATCACCCAGATAATAGATGAATTAGCCAAGCTGGATCTACACTAGTCAGCTACTGTGGACCGCTCAACACAAAACGTTATCGAACAAACAAAAAACTGGGTGAATGATATCGTTATCGGTCTAAACCTCTGCCCTTTTGCAGCCAGACCATTTAACGATAACACTATCGACTACATCGTCGCCCATACAGACAACGAAAAACCAGAGATCGAACAACATCTGCATCAGCTAGCCGACTGCTTCAACAAACTGGATGACACAGCCAGCATCGCCACCAGCCTGTTAATCTTCCCGGAAACATATAAACAATTTGATGACTATCTCGAGCTAGTACATCTCTCCAATTTATTAGTAGAAGACTTAAATTACTCAGGCATCTATCAACTTGCCAGCTTTCATCCCGAATACCTGTTCGACGATACCGCAGAAGATGATGCCAGTAACTTCACCAATCGCTCACCTTACCCGATGCTGCACATAATCAGAGAGATCGACCTCGAGGAAGCTATAGCCAATTATCCTGATATCGAACAGGTACCAGAAAACAATATAAAAAAATTGCAGGCGATCGGTTATACAGAGATGCAAAAGCGATTAAGCGATATCAGTGGCAGGAACTCAGACTGAGATTTCTCAGGCAATTCGTAACTCCTCCAAAGTAGCGAATGAAATGTCCCCGCTAATATCTGGATTGATATTTAACTCAAGCACTTTCACCTCTGAAAGCTCGACAAGATAATTTTCAATTTCAATAGTTGCACCGTTAGGACTAAAATTCCATTGTTGTCTTACGATTTCCTGAAGCGGCCCATTTTCAATTGACCAGCATAGATCATACTCTTGGGTTCGCTCGATACCAGGCTCTTCGAATTTAAGCATTATTCTTTTGATACTTTGAGGGCGATTAAACACAAGTCTGATCGTTTGCTTACCAGGAACTGCTGCGCGCCATCCCGAAACGCTTTCAGTCAGTAGCGCGGACTCGACAGGATGAGACTCATCTTCTGATGAAATTTCTACTTCTACAAGCTCCTCCAGATTCAACCAGTTTTGAGCAGTCGAGTTTTTATGTTCTTCATGAAATGAATTATTGATGATCCGCTTACGCATCTGAATACCCCTATTTAATAATGCAGAAATCCTGCCTTGGCTAATTTCAATTCGAGAACACTATCATATCTGCCCATTTTTCTATTACTTAGATATCTTGTTGCTTTGTAGATATATATTAGAAATTGCATATTTTTAAATATCCCCGTCTTATCAACACCACATCTTATCAATGTTGAACAATAAAGTTACAGAGATACAAAATATCTAAGCTTCTGCGTTCTCTGTTTGGCCATTGGCAAATCTCTCCTGCCTGCCAGTATGTTGTCTCGCATGCGCTTGGCTTTATTGGTGATGGATAGAGAATACCTATGTGTTCACTCCCAACCGCTCTCTCGATAAACCTGGATACCACCTGAAAATTTACATTAGTTAACGTTGTGGTACTTTATTGTTACACTACCTATGGCAACATGGATAGTAATATGAAGCTATATGAGGTTTAGTTTGTGCGTATTGGATTACTGGAAGACGACTTAAGTCAGATCGAATTATTTAGCCTGTGGGCGAGTGAAGCTGGCGACCATCTACAGTCTTACACCACGGGTAAGAGTTTTCGTGAAGCGATGGACACAGAAAACTTTGACCTGCTGGTACTCGACTGGCATCTTCCCGACACCACTGGTGTCGAAGAACTTGACTGGTTACGCGGTGAGCGGGCCTCAAACACCCCGGTCATCTTCATTACCAGTCGTGACAGCGAAGAAAGTGTGGTTGAGGCACTTGATCACGGCGCTGATGATTACATGGTCAAACCGGTGAACAAAGGTGTCACCCTGGCCAGGATCAAAGCGCTTCAGCGTCGTAACAGAATCGGCGACACGTCGGTGATTCAGCGCAGTGAGATCGCTGACTGAAGCTGATCAGGCGTCCTGCTATTCGGAATTTTCGAGCCTTATGAAATCAATACCGCAGAACACAGTATTTCGCTCAATGGCGAAGTGGTAAAACTCACCAATAAAGAATTTGAACTGGCTGCTTACCTGTTTCGTCATGCCGGTTGCCTGGTTTCACGTGATCACCTGCTCGAGTTCATCTGGGGTACACGGGCTGATCTCAATACCCGCACGGTGGATACCCATGTCAGTCGGATTCGCTCAAAACTGGGCATTAACCCGGCTGTCGGCTGGCAACTCAGCAGCATCTATCAACGCGGTTATCGTTTATTTAGGGTATCAAAGGAATAAGTCACCATGTTTCGTTTTGTCACCTCTCTACTGTTAATACTAGCCATCAGTCTACCCGGTCTGGTTGCCGCCGAGGAAGAATACTGGGAGTACACCTTTCGGCCAGGTGACAGCATATGGAAGATCGCAGAAAAATATACAACCTCAGTAAACAACTGGGATGAGATCCAGAAAATAAACCAGATCCGCCAGGGGCCGGACCGAAGAATTCGTCCGGGCACGCGCATCGTGATACCGGTTTCGATGTTGAAATTACAACCCACCCCGGCACTGGTAATCGCGGTCAGTGGTGATGTCAGTCTGCTACGCGCCAATGGTGAAAAGTCAGAGGTAATAATCGGCACAAAATTATACAGTGGTGACCGGGTGGTTACCGCTGACAGGCAAAACCTGCGCATGCAGTTCGCCGATAAATCCGAGTTACAGGTCCTGCCCAATAGTGAGGTCGTACTCGACAAGCTCAGCCATCATGAAACCACCGGCATGGTGGATACGCGTATACGGCTGAATTCCGGCAGTGTGAATACCTGGGTAGAAAAACAGAGACCGGATAGCCATTATCAGATCACAACCCCTGCGGCGATAACCGCTGTCAGAGGTACTGCATTCAGGTTATCGACTGATGCTGCACTGGTCAGCAGAACCGAGGTAACAGAAGGCATTGTCGGGGTATCTGCCGGGGATGCAGAAAAACAGGTCAATGATGGTTACGGTATTGTCGCAGAGAAGGACAAACCGCTTCCTGAGCCGGTGAAATTATTAGCTGCGCCTGAAGTCAGCGACAACCTGTCTGTAGACAACAGCGAACTTCACGTCTCATGGAAAAAACTCGAAGGCGCTAAAGCTTATCGTTACCGACTGGCAAGCGATGAGCAATTTCAACCAGACCATCATCGATGCGTCGACAGAAAGCAACATCATCAACCTGACAGAGTTACAGCCCGGCCATTACTATCTGCAGGTCAGAGGCATTGATCAGTTCAAACTGGAAGGTGTTGATGCAATCAGTGACTATGAAATCCAGCAGGCACCACCTCCGCCTCCTGTTGAAGATGATTCCTACTGGAAAGTCATCATGACCACCAGCTTAATCGTGCTGTTATTGATCTGATGTCTGAGTCAGCTGCTATGATCCCGAACTTGTGAATCTGATTGGAGTTAAAGGTAGCAATTCCAGTGTCATCGAACACTTTTTTCTGGTTGCATTACTGGCGTTTGTTGCCGGACTGTTTGTTCATAACAATGTGTTATGGCGCTGGGACAACCTGCTGTATGACGCACAATTATCCTTCTGGAGCCGCACTGTTTCCGATGACATCATTATTATTGCCATCGATGATGAGAGCCTGAATGAACTGGGACGCTGGCCCTGGCCAAGATCGATACATGCAAGCCTGATCAACAAACTTGAACTCGAATCACCCCGCGCAATCGGTCTGGATGTTATTTTCAACGAGCCCGATATAAACAATCCGCTATCCGATGTGTTACTGGCGCGTGCCATGCGTGCCAGCGGCAAAGTGGTACTACCGGTATTCATGTCACAGCAAAGCAGAAATTCCTATCCTATAGAAGCCCTGCCTATACCCGAATTTACCCATTACGCGGCCGCACTGGGACACGTGCATATAGACATCAGTGCCGATGGTATCGCGCGACGTATTTTTCTCAAAGAAGGTATCGGTGAGCCGCACTGGATGCATTACAGCCTGGCGTTATTAAGTATTACCGGTGATGTTGTTACGCCTGAGCCAGATATAAAAATTGATGGTCAGACAAAACAATATTCAGCCATGCAATGGCACAGAGAATACCCGTTCCTGATACCGTACGCCGGCCCACCCGGACATTTTCAGCACATCGGCTACTCACAGGTAATGTCCGGCTTATACCCGAAAAACCTGTTTCACGACAAGATCGTCTTGATCGGAACCACTGCTGAAGGTCTTGGTGATGCTCTACCGACGCCACTGTCGGGCAATGGCGGCATCATGCCGGGTGTTGAAATAGTGGCGAATGTGATTGATGCACTACGCAATAATCTCCGTATTACCGAACTGGACCCTCCCTGGCTGTTAGCCATAACCGCCCTGCTGGTGGCCTTACCCGTGCTGATCTACCCTTACCTGAACCCGGGCAGTACTTTGCTGGCACTGTTTAGCATCGTTCTCGGCACCCTGGCCATGGTCGCTTTACTGTTGTGGTTATTCGGCATATGGGTGCCGGTCTCTACTATATTGTTGTTTCAGTTTATCAGTTATCCGTTATGGAGTTGGCGCCGACTCGTATTGGCGATGCGCCACATTAATGCCGAGCTGAATCAGCTCTCTGCCAGGCAGAAAGCATTGACTATGCACCGGGAGCGGAATATTGCTGATGAGATCAGCTTTATATCATTGTTCATTCCCATCAAGGGCTGGGTGTTGCAGGATGAAAATGGCCACAACCTTAAACAGGAAGGCTCGGTCCCCGTTTACAATCTAAATCAGTTAGAAGCGGAAGGCTGGAGCGTGGATGGCTACCGATACTGGGCGCAGACGCGCTATCACAACAAACCCTGCAGGCTTGGTCTGAGCATGGGTATGGATGCGGTGATCACCGATGAAGAAAAACGCCTGTTAAACAGCCTGATCCATACGCCACTGAGCGCTGAACAAGAACAGACTGCCTATGTTGAGGATGTTCTGCAAGCAAAGATCCAGCAGGTACAGGCCGTGGGTAGCGAATATGAAGAACTAAGACGCATTATTGATGACAGCCTGTCTGGCATGGCCGATGGTGTATTGATATGCAGTAGCCGAGGTCAGGTGATGCTATCTAATCGCCGGGCGGGATGGTATCTGTATGGCGATGATAATGCCGATATCAACGGCGGATCATTGATCCATATATTGGCGCATGTCCGTCTGAAAGATGGTGGTAGCTGGCGTCCCCTGTTGCAACGTGTCATGTTCAGACAGGAGCGTGTGCTGGCAGATGCACAGCATGAAGCAGGTCGAGACCTCATGGTCGAAATTAGTCCATTAAGAATTATCGGTGATGTGTTTGACGGCTTTGTGGTCAATTTCTCGGATATCAGTATGTTGAAAGCCAGTGAACGCAAGCGTACGGAGGTGCTTAATTTCCTCTCTCACGATCTGCGCTCACCCTTATCATCGATGATTGCCATGATCGAACTGGCAAAAAATAAAAGCAGTGTCGATGAGATGCGATCTATGCTGGCAGGCATGGAAAAGAACACCCATAAAACTCTACATCTTGCCGAGCAGTTTTTGCAACTAGCACGCGCCAATACCAGCGAGAATATTAATTTCTACGATATAGATTTTAACAGCGTAGTACTGAATGCGATTGATCAGCTCTGGGCGCTATCAAATAAAATGCAAGTCAGTATCACTCACCAGTTTGACCGTGATGAATTATGGACCCACGCAGAACCTGACTTACTGGAACGCGCAATACTTAACCTGCTATCCAATGCAATTAAACATAGTGACACAGGAGCAACTGTTAACGTCACTGTGACACTGAATGAGAATGAGATCAGCTGTTGCGTCATCGATCAGGGTTCGGGTATCTCCATGGAAGAGCTGCCGCATCTGTTTGAAATGTTCAGGCGAACTCAGGGCGCTAGTGTTGAACGTAAGCAAGGTATAGGACTCGGCCTGGCTTTTGTGGATGCTGTCGCCAGACGCCATTTAGGACATGTCGATGTCGAGAGCAGACAGGGTGAAGGCTCGAGTTTCTGTTTAAAAATCCCAAAAGTGAATCCCGTCGATCCGATAGAGCTAATAGAGTAAGCGAGACTCTTTTACTGGGCTCGCCACGAGTACTGGAATGAAAACGTAACTCGTTGGTTCATGGTGTGCACGATACATCCTGCATCCAAAACCTTGCTACCCCCCTGCACTCTATACAATTAAATTCGTTCTACCTGTCATTAGCAAATGCATTAACTGGTCTTATGGTCAACTGTAAGCAATTGTTAACTCTTCATTTTCAGCATTGCCAATTGTTATCAGATTTTTTATAGTCTTACCGAGATAGTTAGTAAAAACTTTATATTAACAACGAAGGAGAACATAAAATGTCAAAAGATATACAAAGTGTAGAAGGCATCGGTCCAAAGTATGCTGAACTACTGATACAGCAAGGCATTAAAACGACTGATAAGTTGCTGGAAGTCGGTTGCAGCAAATCTGGCCGAAAAGAATTGGCAGAAAAAACATCGATCCATGAAGCCAGTATATTGAAGTGGGTCAACATGTGTGACCTGTTTCGCATCAATGGCGTTGCCGGACAGTTCGCAGAACTTCTTGAAGGTGCCGGAGTTGATACTGTAAAAGAACTTCGCAATCGCAATGCAGAAAATCTTGCAGAGAAGATGGCTGAAGTAAACGAAGAGAAACATCTATGTAAAACCTCTCCCAGCTCAAAAACCGTCACCAAGTGGATAGAAGAGGCTAAAACTTTAGAACCGATAGTCACGCATTAATCTGTCAACACGTTACCATGCCCTGGGCAATTTCATTACAGCGGCATGGTAGGATTACTATTTCAGTTATGCCATTGGCTACGACTGCGAAGTAGCCGCTAAAGCCATTACAGATAAGTCGGCGTTATAATAAATAATAATTAATCGTCTGATCCTTGTTGTTATTAAAGCCTGCTATTGCAGGCTTTTTTTATTTATCCCAGACTAAATAATATCAATCTAATTGAGCCTGGTACTGGCCATGTGAAATCAACCATATTTCAGACAAAAAAAAGCCCCGATTACGGGGCTATTTCTAGTTTCAAAGGAATGAAGGATAATGAGTCTATCTCATTCCTTGCACCATTTGCATCACTGCATTTTAGTTGTTCGCTTCGACTGAGACAACAACGCGACGATTTTTAGCACGGCCTTCACTTGTCTTATTATCTGCAATCGGATCATTCTCACCATGGCCGATAACAGTAATTATAGCCGGATCGATACCGTTCTTAACCATCTCGTCTTTAACAGAAGCTACACGTCTCTCAGACAACTTTTGATTGTATGCAGCAGAACCTTGACTGTCGGTATAACCTTCAACAGTGATCTTAGTAACATCGTGACCTTCAAGCTTATCGGAAAAACTTTTTACTTCGGCTTTACCTTCGTCACTTAAATCAGAACCAGCTGTTTTAAACGCCGCAGCAGATGACACACTAAAAGGCACTAAAATAGCAGCTGGTGCTGCTTTTTCTACTGGTGCCGCCGGTGGTGGTGTTGCTTTAGCCTGCTCATGTTGATGCGCTTTACTGCCGCCTTCATGTGTATGCTCCATGGCACTTTGCGTACCTGTAGCAGCATGTGTATGCGTATCAGCATTATCGTTGCCACACGAACCATCTTTTTTCCACCAGATAGTATGCAAGCAATCGCCAGAGCCATCCTTTACTACGTCACCCGACGAATCAGACCATACAGTCGCTTCATCAGCAAATACATTCATTGATACACAAGCCGCACCGATAATACATGTATTTTTAACCCAACTTAATTTTGATTTTTCTACTGGCATGTCAATCTCCTAAATTTTAGTTAATCTCCAACATTTGCTAATTCGCACCATACTTAACCAATGATCGATCAAATAATCTGAAAATTAAAATTGAATGTTGCTTTGATGTATAAATTAATGAGCGTTAACATTAATTAATATTTGAGATAGTTTAAGGTAAGGCAACAACCACTACAATCATCCAAATGTTACGAATTGTTACAATATGAAGCACTACCCGCTGATGATTTACGTAATTTTTTTCCAGCTTGCGTGAACTCGCAACGCAGAGAGAAACTGAGTTAGTCACACACCTCTGACTACAGATTAGGATAGATAATCTTCTATATTAACCTCATCGATCTGCTCAGCTGACAAAAATTTATTCGCATACTGCAGATAAACCCCACTTCTTAAAAACAGATCAAACAGATCAGCATCGATGTGTTTATCATTTCGCATAAAACTTAATATGCGAATCGACTCACTGAGCGTTTTTGATTTTTTGTATGGCCTGTCCGAAGCCGTTAGTGCTTCAAATATGTCAGCTATAACCATCATACGCGCGGTTAACGGTTGCTCGGTCATAACTAATTTTTTCGGATATCCCTTGCCGTCCATGGTCTCATGATGACTGCCCGCAATTAACGGTACGTTACGCAGGTGTTTCGGAAAAGGTAGATTACTTAACATCTTTATGGTCTGTATCATGTGGCCATTAATCATGTAACGCTCCTCTTCGCTTAAGGTGCCTTTTTTCACAGAGAGGTTGTATAACTCACCGCGATTATATTTGTATTCCGGGGTCTCAACGTTAAATCCCCATTGATTTTCCCGGGGCATCTTATCGGATTCATGACGGGCGATTAAGTGCTCCTTTTTATCCGCCAGTAATTTCTCCTGAACCGGCAGCTGTGTTTCGTCATCCGTTTTACGATTTAGTTCTTCCCATGACAAACCCAGGTTATCGTCGATCGTTCTCAACCACGTTAACCCCGCTATCTGTTGCAGGCGTTTTATTTTTTCATCGGCCATAAATTCGCCGCCCACATTACACTCAGCTACAAAAGCAAAATCATCATCCAGTTGCTGGCACTGTTGCTTCAACTTTTCCAACTGTATCTCTTTATCTTCGCCTTCTGCGATTTTCTGCCAGCAGCTTATCTCTACGTCCCGCTTTAATACTTCAAAGCGCGTCCGCACTTCGTGTATGCGATCATAGATCGTTTCGAGTTTGGTCGATTTATCCACTACATATTCTGGCGTAGTGACTTTTCCACAATCGTGTAACCAGCCCGAGATACTTAACTCCTGCCATTGTTTATCACTTAACTCGAAATCTTTAAAATCACCTTCGTTACTCTCGCAGGCAGCCCTCGCCAACATCAACGTTATTTCTGGCACCCTCGTGCAATGCCCACCGGTATAGGGGGATTTGGCATCGATAGCACCAGCAATTAATTTTATAAACGAATCCAGCAAGGCTTCCTGCATATTAAATAGCTGTCGACTTTCCAATGTTACTGCTGCGAACCCAGATAAGGCTTCAACAAATTCGATGTTACTCGACTGAACTTCCGAATTACTTTGATTAAATACTAAAAGCAACAGGCCAATAATTTCATCATTACGATTTTTCAATGGCAGGATAATACCGGTCATGGACTCAACTGAGAGAAGATCCAGTAACGGTGTTAATTTGTTTTTACCTGTTTTGCTTAATTCGATAATACGACTTTTGCATTTATTATTATCTGACAAAAAATCGACCGCTTCCGACAAACTTAACTCTGGCAATTTACTTACATCCATTTCTTTATTTGCACTGTCACATAAAAAATGTGCTTTTAAATGATCATCTTTTTCATCCATCAAATAAATAAGCGCTGCATCCGACTGACTTATCAACATGGTCTCCCTGGTAATACTTTGTATCAGAGCATCGAGATTCTGTTCTCCTGCCAGCGAGTTAATCAGTTTTATAAACTTATTAATGGTCGCTTTCATCATCTCCATTGCCGAGCCTAACTCAACAACTTCTTTAATAAATGATGGCTTTAACTGTGTTTTTTCAAATTCAAAACGGGTTATGGCTTCAGCTTCACTGGAAAGATCGTGCAACGGTGACGAGATTCTTTTTGAGGTAAACCAGATGACTGGAATAAATACTAGCAGCACCACAAAGGCGATAACGAGTAGATGCCAACGTATAGCTACAGCATCGAGCAGTAATTCATCAACGGGTGACAACATCAACGCATACAGATCAACGCCACCGGGTTTAGCCACTACGCGTGCACCGCCGACCCAACGTTGCCCGTTATATTCAAAATCAAAATCCTGTTCTGTGGCTTCAATGGTACCACTGACAAAAGACAAGACATCACTGCCGAGTTGTTTCAGGTTGGCCAGTTTTAGTTCATTCGCTGTCGAGGTCTCTGCATTACTGCTGCCGACCTTACTAACAATAACTTTAGATTGATCTTTATAAGCAAATGTTTGGCCTTCAGCATTGATTAACACCACTTCCGAGTTGGGCGTTAGTTTATACTTTGCGATAGTGTCACTCAGATTTTGCAGGGTAATATCAAATACAACGACAGTACCGGGTTCTGCCGTTTTACTCATCGCGGTCAAGCCTACGATCTTGCTGTCATAGAACAAATAAGGTTTGGTCGCATGCGGTGTGTCAGTTGCCTGCTGATACCAGGGTCGCAAACGTGGGTCAAACTTTGACGCCTGCCCCCGGTTTCGTGAGATCTCGTTCAACTTGTCATCGTAATAAATATTGTAAAGTTTAGCCGGTTCAAAATCTGCTTCTGCCTGCGAACCTTTTATGTAGAAGGCAACATAAGAAGCGCCTGCTGGCACCTGGTATTTTTTTTGTATGTAATCAGCGTCAGCTCTTGAAAGACTCAGATAGTCACCATTGTTGTAACCGATGCCAACAGAGAATACTGGATCGGAATCAAGTACCGCTTTAAAAGCCGGTAGATACTGGCTACGCTGTTCATAAGATTTGGCCGAAATAACCGGTGACAGCCTGAGCTGACTGAGACCCACCGCCACTGAGCCATAACTGGCTTTAAAATCCAGGACCAGTTCACGGGAGATACGCTCATACAGCTCCATCGCTGAATCCAGCATGATGTCCGAAGTTTTGTTAAAACTCTGCCAGCTTAAGATAAGCCCTAAACTAAGAGAAATAGCGATAAATAATGTGCTGATAGTAATCTGAAGGGGATATTTTTTACGCATTGCCATTTCTTTTATACTGCCGGTTAATTTTATTATCACTCAGTGTAGCATTCAAATACACTATATCATTGAAAGTAATAACTATTTTTTACATGGTTTAATGTTTTTGCTGTCTTATATATCTAGTTTGGGCTTATTGCATTAGTTATTAGATAGGACTAATATTACCCCAATCACGAATGAGAACTATTCTCTTTAACAGTTAGCACTTTATGACCGATCTACAATCAACAACGAGTTTACTTACCCTGAAAAATGGTCACAGCGCTCGTATCGCGTCTATCGAAGGCGGCAAACTCATGGTTCGACGCATGCTTTCTCTGGGATTACGTGTTGGCACGGTCGTCAATATGCTGAATCACCGTGGTCAAAGCGTGGTCATTCAAAATGAGGGTACCCGCGTTGCACTGGGCCCTGGCATTGCTGAAAAGCTTCTGGTCGAACCTCTCGAAAATTAAAACGTCATGGGCTGCTGCGAAGATTCAGAAAATACGGGCACTAACGAAGTGAACACTTCTGATACCAGCTCACTGACTATCGCCATCGCGGGTAATCCCAACTGCGGAAAATCGGCTCTGTTCAATGCCTTTACCGGCATCCGGCAAAAAACCGGCAACTGGCCCGGCGTAACCGTCGATCGTAAACAAGGTTTTTTCGAACTGGAAAACCGTACCGTTACTGTTTTCGACCTACCGGGCATTTACTCGCTTGATGCCAGCTCCATCGATGAGGAAGTGACCCGCGATTATTTATTGTCTCGCGATGCCAACCTTATCATTAACGTTGTAGATGCAGCCAACCTGGAAAGAAACTTATATCTCACCGCCCAGCTGCTCGAGATGAACGTACCTATAGTACTGGTATTAAACATGATGGATGTGGCGCGAAAACGCGGCATCGACATTGATAACGAAAAACTGTCACAGGAACTAGGTTGTCCCGTGATACCGGTGGTCGCCATCAGCGGCGAAGGCATTAACAACCTCAAGCAGGAAATTCTGGCTATTACTACCGGTAAACGCAGCGGCGGATTTCGTCTTGCCCACGATGAGATCATTGAACAGGCCATCACCGACTTAATTCCCCGTCTAAAGAAATGCAGCATCGCCAGCGAAGATAATCTGCACTGGCTGGCGCTCAAATTACTGGAAAGCGATAACAATGCCAAAGAACAATGCGGCGCATCAGTTATGGATGAAGTGGCTAAATGGCAACTCGCCATCGAAAAACGTGTTGGCGAAGAAGCCGACATTCATATAGCCGATAGCCGTTTCAATCACGCTCATGCATTAGCTCAAAGTGTAATGCGTGAAAAAGGAAAACTCGGCAAAACATTCACCGATAAAATCGACAACGTTGTTCTAAGTAAAATTTTTGGTGTACCCTTCTTTCTGCTGGTGATGTATTTGATGTTCATGTTCACCATCAATTTTGGTGGTGCTTTCATCGACTTTTTTGATGGCATTGCCGGCGCAATATTTGTTGACGGTTTTTCCCATATACTAAGCAGTATTGGCACTCCCGATTTTTTGCGTCTTATTCTTGCTGACGGTATCGGTGGCGGCATACAGATCGTTGCTACCTTTATCCCTATTATTGCGGCATTATATCTATTTTTATCCGCTATCGAAGACAGCGGTTACATGGCGCGCGCTGCTTTTGTCATGGACCGTTTCATGCGCAGTATCGGCCTGCCCGGAAAAGCATTTGTGCCTTTGATCGTTGGCTTTGGCTGTAACGTACCAGCGGTGATGGCAACACGTACACTGGAAAATGAGCGTGAACGAAAACTTACCATCTTAATGAATCCCTTTATGTCCTGCGGTGCCCGCCTGCCGGTATATGCTTTATTCGTCGCGGCCTTCTTTCCTACAAACGGACAAAACCTGGTATTCGCGCTTTACCTCATCGGTATTGCCGTTGCCGTCCTGACCGGTCTGTTGATGAAACGCACAATACTCTCCGGCGAAAGCACTGGATTCATGATGGAACTGCCGCCCTATCACACACCAACGCTTAAGGGCATCTCACTACGTACCTGGGATCGCGTTCGTCTGTTTATCAAAGAAGCCGGCCAGGTTATCGTGGTCATGGTGCTGGTTATTAACGTATTAAACGCTATCGGTACCGATGGCTCTGTAGGTGATAAAAACTCCGGTGATTCCGTTCTGGCGGTGATCAGCAAAACAGCCACTCCAGTGTTTGCGCCTATGGGCATCGAAGAAGATAACTGGCCAGCGGTGCTCGGTATCATTTCGGGTGTACTGGCAAAAGAAGTGGTGGTCGGCACCCTGGATACACTGTATACACAGCTAGCCAGACAGGATGCCGGCAACCCTGTGGTCGATGAAAGTTTTGATTTCTGGCAGGCTATCGATGATGCCATCAGCACTGTACCTGAAAACCTGTCAGCCCTCAGTGACTCTTTTAGCGACCCGCTACAGATGAACGTCGGCGATATCGAGTCACTCGAAGCCGCTGCTGCTTCACAACATGTAAATAACGCCACCTTTGGCGCGATGACCAAACGCTTTGATGGCCAGGTCGGTGCATTTGCCTATCTGTTATTCGTGCTGTTATATTTTCCCTGCGTTGCCACGATCGGTGCCATCAAACGTGAAGCCGGAACGTCATGGGCCGTGTTTGTTGCTGCCTGGACGACAACCATTGCCTACATTACTGCCTCCAGTTTTTATCAGATTGGTACTTTCTCGCAGCACCCACTTTTTTCTGGATTATGGTTAGGCGGCATTTTTATACTGCTGGCGGGTTTACTTTTTGGCCTGCGACAATGGGCCAATAAAGCACCAGTTAAAAACACCCCGGCATCAGAGATGGGTACATAAAGGACTGTTGCTATGATCCTGTCTCAGATACGTGACTACTTAAAACAACGTGGCCAATGCACACTCAGTGACATTGCACTGCACTTTGATACCGATGCCGACGCGGTACGAGGCATGCTGGATGTATGGATCCGAAAAGGCAAAGTAGAAAAACGTTCAGCCACCGCTTCCTGTGGTACCAGCTGCCAGTCATGTGACCCCGCGGCGACCGAGATCTACATCTGGCATGAAAACGATGGCAACAAAACCATCGAGGTAACGATTGACGCCGCCCTGCCCGGCAACTGTAATCACAAATAAAACCGTTAATATCTAACGACAAAATACACCCATACCCTCTCCGCAATATCCGAAGCATGTACAAACTCATAGCATGGCTACATTATGAAGGAGTATATTGTGACAAGCAGGTTTGACCTGTGTAAGGAAGG
>CAWBXM010000096.1:0-4973 GCA_963792545.1 uncultured Gammaproteobacteria bacterium
TTGCCTGACCTGGTTCTGCTATTTGTAATAATGCCATAATAAATTTATCAAGTCAGAGATTGAGCCTGCCACCTGTAATTGCCTGTTTAAAATTGCTCGTATATTTTTCTTATTTCTAGTTACGCTAGTTAATTCTTGCCCATGCCTGTTATGCCATGTAAAACTTTAACTCATTAGCTCATCTTCGATGTCAGCCATTAATGTATTAATTTCTTTTTTAGCTTTTTGAATAAACTGCAACTTCCTGATTAATTCACGCGCATCGTCAATTTCATTTTTCTGGTAAGCCCTGGCAAATTTTTTCATTAGATCATCGTTCTTCGATCTAACATCAGCATCAATAACCTCTAACGCAGCAAGTGCGTCTGATTCCTTTCTAATATGCTCCAGCCGTTCACGCATTTCAAGTTGTTGCATCAAAAAACCAGCGTCCATGGTAGTTTCATTTTCAAGATTTATATCAATCCCGTTTAACTTCAGCAGATAGACGGCTCTTTGCACCGGATCCTTCAACGTAGCCTGTGCTTCATTTAACCATGAAGCCTGTTGCATCGATATCCGTTTATCCAGGTCAGACGCATTGGCAAACTTATCTGGATGCACCTGTCTCTGCAAAGCCATGTAAGCCTGCTGGATTTTATCTAGATCCACATCATATGAAACAGGAAGTTCAAACAACTCGAAAAAGTTGCTTGTTAGGATATCTTTAGTCACGACGATTACTATTCAGAAGTATTACTGGTGAAATTATCTGCCTTTTTAAACGGTAAAACTTTCACCGCAACCACAGGCCGCTTTCTCTTTTGGATTATTAAATTTGAATCCTTCATTCAAACCATCTCTGGTGAAATCGAGTTCGGTACCATCAAGATAGACCAGGCTTTTTTTATCAACAATCACTTTGACACCTGAATCTTCAAATACTTCATCTTCGGGGTATATTTCATCGACAAACTCAAGCACATAAGACATTCCAGAGCAACCCATGGTTTTAATACCCAGGCGCAGGCCAACACCTTTTCCACGGTTATCTAAAAAAGCTTTAACGCGTTCAGCCGCCGGTTCTGTTAATGTAATTGCCATGTTTATATCTCAATAAATAGCCTGTTTTAAAAGGTTTTTTCTTTTAGTTATGTTTTTGTCGATAATCTGTGACTGCGGCATTAATAGCATCTTCAGCCAGTACAGAGCAGTGTATTTTCACCGGAGGCAATGCCAGCTCTTCTGCGATCTGTGTGTTTTTTATCGCCTGCGCTTCTTCCAGCGTCTTACCTTTAACCCACTCAGTCAACAAAGAACTGGACGCTATCGCGCTGCCACAGCCATAGGTTTTAAACACTGCGTCTTCGATAACGCCTGCATCATTGACTTTGATCTGCAGTTTCATCACATCACCACAAGCCGGCGCACCCACCATACCCGTGCCTACATTATCAGTATTTTCAAAACTACCCACGTTACGTGGATTTTCGTAATGATCTAAAACTTTTTCACCGTATGCCATAATTTTTACCTATGATTTTTACTATATTTTAGACGCAGCATGCACCGTTTCGTTCATGATTTGTCATTAGTTATTCACTGCATTAATGCGCAGCCCACTCAATACTGTCTAGATCGATACCTGCTTTATACATATCCCAAAGCGGTGAAAGTTCACGCAGTTTTTCGACAGCAGCACGAACATATCTGATGGTACGGTCTATCTCTTCTTCCGTGGTATAACGGCCCATAGTAAAACGAATCGAACTGTGTGCCAGCTCATCATTTCGGCCTAATGCACGTAACACATAACTTGGTTCAAGACTCGCCGAGGTACATGCGCTACCACTGGATATCGCAAGGTCCTTCAAAGCCATCAACAGGCTTTCACCTTCGACATAGTTAAAACTGATATTAATATTGCCCGCAATACGGTGATCAACATCACCATTAATATAAACTTCTTCCATGTCTTTAACGCCATCATAAAGCTTGTTTCTTAACTTGAGCAAACGTACATTTTCAGCAGCCATCTCTTCTTTAGCTATGCGGAACGCTTCGCCCATACCGACGATCTGGTGAGTAGCTAATGTACCTGAACGCATACCACGCTCATGTCCACCACCATGCATCTGTGCTTCTATACGAACGCGAGGTTTTCTTTGCACATACAGAGCACCAACACCTTTTGGGCCATAACTCTTGTGTGCAGAAAAGCTCATCAGATCAACAGGTAGTTGCTCTAAGTTTATATCTACTTTACCGGCACTCTGAGCTGCATCAACATGAAATATAATTTTTCTTTCACGACAGATCTTACCGATAGCTTCAATGTCCTGAATAACGCCAATCTCATTATTGACGTGCATGATAGATACCAGAGTAGTGTCTTCACGTAGAGCAGCTTCAAATGCTTTAAGGTCTAACAAACCATTTGGCAATGGATCCAGATAAGTTACTTCGTAACCTTCACGCTCCAGTTGGCGACAACTATCCAGCACAGCTTTGTGTTCTGTTTTACAGGTAACGATGTGCTTACCGCGTTTTTGGTTAAAGTGGGCCGCGCCTTTAATGGCCAGATTATTTGACTCGGTGGCGCCAGAAGTAAAAACGATCTCTTTAGGATTAGCACCGATCAGATCAGCGACTTGTTTGCGCGCGGTCTCAACAGCGCTCTCGGCTACCCAGCCGAAGCTGTGGCTACGAGAAGCAGGATTTCCAAAACTGCTGTGTGGCCCCATGTATTTAAGCATTTCGGCCACAACACGTTCATCTATTGGTGTTGTTGCCGAATAGTCTAGATAAATTGGAAGTTCCATTATTTGCTCGTTTGTTTGTTGCGTCACTTTAATCACCTTTAAGCTGGCTTATTTAAACATTCGCCGCCAGCATGACTGACGAATGTTGATTGATTTCTATGATGTCAGTCAATGCTGAAAATAGTGTTTCAACATCTGACATCGTATTGTTTTTTCCAAAACTAACTCGTATTGCCGAGTTCGCCAGTGATGGCGTAATCTTCATGGCCTTTAGCACATGACTGGATTCCGTTTTACCACTGGTACATGCCGAACCGCTAGAGACAGCTATTGCTTTTCTGTCTAACTGCATCAATAACGTTTCACCCTCAAAACCTTCGACACCAAACTGTACTGTGTTAGGTAACCGCTCTGACTGCTCAGCAAAAATTTTTACTGAAGGCATGGTCTTTAACTTTTTCTCCAGTGCATCACGCAGAGCACGCAGCTGCAAATGAGTTACCTCAAGATCAGCTAATGCTAACTCTGCAGCTTTACCCAATCCGACAATCGCAGGAACATTTTCAGTACCTGCTCGCATATTTTTTTCCTGTGTGCCACCAAACTGTAATTTGCTTATCGGTAACTGCTTATCAATAACCAGAGCACCCGCACCGACTGGTCCATAGAATTTGTGTGCCGATAACGTCATCGCATGCACGCCACTTTCAATAAAGTTCAGCGGAATCTTTCCAGCCGCCTGTGTTGCATCCGTATGAAAATAACAACCTTGTTGCCTGGCAAATGCAATCAATGGTGACAAATCCTGTATCACACCGGTCTCATTGTTTGCTGCCATCACTGAAACCAGTGATGTTTTATCTGTTATCAACGGTATCAGTGCTGATAACTCGACACTACCGCTCTCATTGACAGCTACGATATCAACTACCTCAGCCAAATGTTGCGCCGGTTCAAGTAGCGACATATGCTCGATTGCACTAATAATAATTCGAGCGTTTTTATTACCCCGATTAAATCCATTCAGCAACAAGTTATTTGATTCAGTACCGCCACTGGTAAATATCACCTGCTCGGCCCTGGCACCAACCAGCTTCGCAACAGATTCCCTTGCCTGCTCTATGGCATCCTTTTGTAGACGTCCAAAACGGTGAACGCTAGATGGGTTGCCAGTAACCTTCCCCATATAAGGCAACATTGCCTGTAAAACTTTCTCGTCTAAAGCGGTCGTCGCGTTATTGTCTAGATACACTGCCATGATTAACCCGGGTATATTTAAAGACTTAATTATTAACGAAATTGTCCTGACGCACTTTTACCTCATGCACTGCATGCTGTGACATGATTTCAGAGATAGTGATGCCATCAAGAAAAGAGCGAATTTCATTACTTAATTCCTGCCAGAGGTCATGTGTCAAACACTGGTAATCTCCTGCACAACCATCACTATCAGCGCAATCCACAACTTTACAGCTTTCATCAACCGCTAAAATGATGTCGGACACTCTGACCTGGTCAACATTATTGGTGAGTTTGTAACCACCGCCTGGACCACGCGTACTACTAACAATGCTATTGCGACGCAACTTAGCAAAAAGCTGCTCCAGATATGACAGAGAAATGCACTGTCGCTCAGAGATGGCGGCCAACGAGACCGGGCCATCGTCCTGATGTAGCGCCAGATCAAGTACGGCGGTTACTGCATAACGCCCTTTAGTGGTTAAACGCATATAAAATACCTTCCTGAAGTCAGGAAAAATCAATAGTTTGTAAATCGATAGGGAATTTTACTTAATTCCTACTAAATTAGTCAAGTATAAAACCAAGTAATTTAGTCAGGTATTACTAAAGGAATAGACGAACGGCAGGAAAGAAAATGTAATCAGTTGATTATGTTGATAATATTAGAAATAAGCAAGATTGAAACTAATTGCTTTCGATCTTCTCAGCATCATCGCCGTCGCTGGCAGTACTGCTTGTCAGGCTGCATGAACCTAGATCAGGTAGGTTAGTAACATCAATTTCCGCACCAAACTGTTTTAAAGCACCACACATGGCTTCCATCTTTTCATCCATGGCATGTATATGATCCAGCATTTTGTTTATTGCGGTGGCGACAGGGTCAGGAGCATCCTGTGTGGCACCATAGGCATCAAAGCCGAGCTTCTGAGCAATTTCATCACGTTTTATCTGCTCATAGCAAAACACGCAGTCTAACCAAGAACAGGACAT
>CAWBXM010000097.1:0-11136 GCA_963792545.1 uncultured Gammaproteobacteria bacterium
TGCTACGAAGACCTCTCGAGTCAGGGTGCACAGATGACGCCGGAAGACCGACTGAGCGGCTTCGAACGGGTGTTGGACCGGCTCACGATTTGACTGCTGAGAACAGACCTCCACAATGGGACACTGGTCGGGGTCGCACCGCAATCAGGGCTTGAATGACGATGACAACCACCCAGGCTGCCACTGAGGAGCACAAGACCCAGATCCCCAGCGCCGGACCGGAAAGAATACCGATGGCGCCCACCGCGGTGAAGGACGCCAAGGTGACGCGGGAACAGATGTTCACGCTGCGCCATTTCCACCTCGGCGACCCGACCGCCAAGTCGCAACTGGATGCACCTGGGAACGATTTGCTGCCGGCGCTGCTCGACCCGTTCCGCGAGACCGAACGCCTGCGTTACGCCTATCCGCTGTTTCTCTTTCCCCCCGACGCCGGAAACGGGGCGCAGCCGGCCGACGATCTGGCCTGCCCCATCTCACAGTGCCTGCAGCGGACCGTGGCGACCTTCGCCGCCGACGACCAGGCGGCACGCATCCTCAAGGACCATCTACCCTGGTTGGAAGATTTTCTGCGCAAGACCCTGGCGGCCACCGAGGGCCCCGTGGCGGCGGCCCTCAGCCTGGTGGAGGCCGGCAAGGCCCTGCAGGCGCACCTGGGCCAACTGGATGGCGCCAGCGAAAAACAGCTCGCCGAAGACCTCCAACGCCTGCACACAACGCTACCGGACGGCGGCATGCTGCTGGGTTACGGTCGTTATGCTGCACTGCATCTCCTGGTGCATGCCATCCGCAGCCGCGCAATCCCCCGGCGGGTGCGTTTTGCCGCCGAGGTCGCGGATTGCATCCGCGGACTTGAAGAATTGTTCGAGGTCGAATGGGGAAAATCGGACGAATCAATCGAGCCGCGCATGGCACGCGACAGCGTCGGACCCGAGGGACAACGGTTCGATCCATTGGCCTTATCCACCATCATCGACCACTCGCGCGGTACCCGGCAGATGTCGCCGGATCGGCGCGCGCGTATCCAGCAGACACTCGACGTCCTTAAGCATTGGCGGACCGACCCCGTTCTGGTGTGGTTCGTGCACAACGCCAGCCTGGTCACCGACTGGTTGCACGACGATCCGACCTTGGCCGAAATCAATGACGTCGCGCCCTGCTCGCGCGCGACCGAGCTGTTCGATTCGCAGGCCGCTGCGCTGGCGAGGGTCTTGGCCGCCGTGCGCATCGCTCGCCTAGAGATCGACAACAAGTACGACCCAGTCATCCACGACCCCTGGTTCGGCAACTTCGACTGGGAGGCCTTCTCGCAGGAGGAGCTTCTGCTGGTGCCCACGGTTATCGCCGTGGAGAGTGCGAACCATGTGGCTGGCGATGGGCTACACAGTTTTTCCCGCCTGCTCAACTCCGGGCGGCCGGTACAGATCCTGATCCGCGACCGCCCTAGCGAGAATCCCGGTGCCGAGCGGGACGAGGGCGCGACTGGAAATACCGCCTCAGCTGATGGCGGTTACGGCGGAGGTCAGGCCGGCAGCTACGGAGGTGGTCAGGGCGCTACAGGAAATGCTGCAACTGGTGGTAGCGGTTATAGCGGACAGACTGGTGGTGGTTCGGGCGCGACTGGAAATACCGCCTCAGCTGATGGCGGTTATGGCGGAGGTCAGGCCGGTAGCCACGGAGGTGGTAAGGGTGCAGCAGGAAACGTAGGCGGCACTAATATCGGTGGTTTCGCGATGACTGCTGCACCCGGTGGTGGCTATCGTCATAGCAGTGAAGGCCAGACAGGCAGCGCACAAGGCGGCCAGCCCGGTGGCGGAGCTTCTGGAGCACAGGGAAATCCTCAGAGTTATTCACAGCATTCTCTTAACAACAACCAAAACAATGGCGAAGGCCAGGCCGAATATCAACACTATACCGCTGGCATGCCTGCCAGCCAGGTCGGCCGGGTTTTAGGTAACTATCTGGGCGGCGCACCAATCACACCGTCCACAGCTGATCCATCATCAAAATCGCATGGCGAGTTTTTTCCTGAAAGCACACCGCAACACTTCGGTCATCAGGAAATCATTCAGGCTCTATCCAACTTGCAAAGCATGCCGCAATTCGTGCAACCCGATTATACTCATTTTGATGGTGAGGCCATCAAACAGGCGGTACTCGCTGAAATTGCAAAAAAATCCGGTGGCGCTGTTACTAAACGCATCAATACTATCGCAGAAAAAACCATTGATTTTATTGAGCTAATATTTGATGCCATCATTGATGACGAAGATATTTCTGACACCATTAAAGCGCTACTTTTACGGTTACAGATACCTATCATCAAAGCATCCATGTCTGATCAGGAATTTTTTATCTATGACGATCACCCTGCTCGCTTATTTCTTGATTCTGTTGCTGATGTCGGCATTGGCATTACCGACCATGCAGACGAGATGTATCAACATCTGGATAAAATCGTAAACAATATACTTGGCGAATATGATCTAACCACCGCAACCTTCCAGACTGCATTAGATGCTCTAAACGCTGTTATCGAAGAGCAGGAAAAAATATCACGCGCCAAAGAAGAAGAAGAACAGAACCAACTGCTGCGTAAACATGCGCGCGCAACGGTGCTAAAAGCACTACGTGCGGCCACTAGCGGCAGAAACCTGCCAGAAGCTGTACATCCGCTCATCCTTAAACGCTGGCCAACGCTAATGTTTAACCATTACGTAAAAAAGGGTAAAGAAAACAATGAATGGGTCAACCTGGTGCTTACACTGCGCCACATCGTAGAGAGTGTACAACCTGTTAGATCTGCCGAACATCTGGCAAAACTTATAGCGGAAAAAGATCCACTTTTCGAAGTAACTGAACAATACTTAAATGCCTCCAGCAATTCTAAAAAAGACGTTCAGAACATCATGGCGTCCTACAAAGAAACCGTACAGATGCTCATTGATGATGCCAACTTTACCGAGCAGGAAGTCATCGTTGCAGAAGAGGCTCTCAGCCATGCCGAGCCTGTAGAAGAAGCGCCCATAGAAGAACCGTCAACGCGGGAAAAAACAAAATTACCTTCTAATGTTATGCCAGGCATGTGGTTCCAGATCTACATGGGTGAGGATAAAACTGACAGGCGCTGCAAACTATCAGTCATTATCATCGAAGATGAAAACCTGATGTTTGTAGATCATAAAGGTGCATTAGTCGCAGAAAAATCATTCGATGAATTTAATGATGAAGTCGCCCATGACAAAACGAAAATGATCATGGGCCATTCAGCGTTTGACCATGCCTTTAAAGCAGTTATCGATCGGATACAATAACTGTGGTTGAATTTAATACTGGCATAAAAAAAGCCGGCCCTAGTGATTACTGGGGTCGGCTTTTTTAGGAACCGCTGATTAATTATGAATGAAGTAGATTGCAAGTTGAATAATTCACCTTGCAAGATACGATTTCACTAATTGATCAGCGGTTCCTTACATGACTAAAAATTATAAAATATAGCCTCGTTCTTCATGCTGGCTAATATCAAGGCCTTCAGTCTCTTGCTCATCAGTTACACGCAGACCCACAAACGCATCGACCACTTTCAAGATTACAAAAGTCGTAATAGCGGAAAACGCTATGGTCACAACTACACCCATTAATTGCACGCCTAATTGTGAACCCATAGTTATGCCCTCTGCATAACCTACACCACCTAAACCAGCCGCAACAAATATGCCAGCTAGCAGCGTACCTAATATGCCGCCGACACCATGCACTGGAAACACATCGAGTGAATCATCAATTTTCAGCTTCTGTTTAAGAAATGCCGTGGCATAAAAACAAACAATGCCGGCGCTGATACCAATAACTAATGCACCCATCGGACCAACATAACCAGAAGCCGGCGTAATAGTGCCCAAACCAGCAACCATTCCGGTAACTGTACCTAAGGCACTCGGTTTGCCATACCTCATCCACTCCAAAGCGGCCCATGTCATGGCGCCACATGCAGCACTTACATGCGTAACTAGCATTGCCATACCAGCATCGCCGTTAGCCGCAACGGCACTGCCACCGTTAAAACCAAACCAGCCAACCCACAACATACCGGCACCGGTAACCGTCATCGTCATATTATGTGGCATCATAGCTGCAGTCTGAAAACCATTACGATTACCCAGAACCATCGCAGCGACTAACGCCGCCACGCCAGCGGTAATATGCACTACCGTTCCCCCAGCAAAGTCCAACAGACCCTTCTCTGCCAACCAGCCACCGCCCCAGACCCAGTGACAAACGGGAAAATAAACCAGGCTTACCCAAAGAACACTGAATAACAACATTGCTGAGAACTTCATACGTTCGGCAAAACCACCAACAATCAATGCAGGGGTAATAATAGCAAAAGTCATCTGGAACATAACAAAAACACTTTCCGGGAGTGTTCCGCTTAAAGACTCCCGGCTAACATTGGCTAAAAATGCGTTATCCAAACCGCCAATCCAGGCATTCATTGAACCACCGTCTCCAAAAGAAAGGCTATAACCATACATGACCCATAGAATACTCACTACACATGCAATGACAAAACATTGCATAAATACAGATAGTACATTTTTAACCCTGACCAATCCGCCATAAAATAATGCCAGACCCGGCAAAGTCATAAACAACACTAACGCGGTTGACGTTAACATCCAGGCAGTATCCCCACTATCCGCACCCTCGGCCTGTGCCATAGCCGGTAGAATCAGCAACATACACGCTGTAATCAAACGATTAAATATTTTCATATATCTTCTCTCATAGCGTCTAAAGCGCTTCACTACCGGTTTCACCTGTTCGAATACGCACAGCTTGCTCAACGTTAAGCACAAATATTTTACCGTCGCCAATTTTCCCAGTACTCGCTGCTTTACTAATGGCCTCGATGACTTTTTCCACAACGTCATCATCAACGACTGTTTCAACTTTCACTTTAGGAAGAAAATCAACCACATACTCAGCGCCGCGGTACAGCTCTGTATGACCTTTTTGACGTCCGAAGCCTTTTACTTCAGACACTGTAATGCCAGTTACGCCGACTTCTGATAATGCTTCGCGCACATCATCGAGCTTAAAGGGCTTGATAATCGCCTTAATTAATTTCATTTGGACTCCAGAACTTATAGTATTGTTTATCTTAAGGGCACCTCTATTAATTGCTTGTGCCCTCTGGCATTACGACCAGTTCAGAATCAAGACGTGCTTTTGAAGCCATGCTTATTGCCTGTCGAAAAAGCGCAACGCAGAGTCTGAGCTGGTCGTAAAGCCCCGTAGGGCGCGGCCTGAAGCATGCATCCGCTGCGTTGTGACCCTTGAGAATGGAATAACCATTCTACTGCGGCTCTCGCCTTGCAGCTACACGCTTCAGGTCACGCAGAGGACATAAGCAATTAATAGAGGTGCCCTTAATAAATCAGACAGTCTTTTTACCACAACTTAGGCAGTCTTTGCACCATCTATGCGCATATCTTGTAAGCACAATTGCAGTGCATACACAAAATCGCGGAATAAAATCCGCTCCTACAGGATTATTCTGTAGGAGCGGATTTTATTCCGCGATTTCCCGCAGGCTAAACAACTACTTTCCCAATTACTACCTTAGAGGTACGCCACACCGTCCTCCCTGGCTCTTTGCGCTATACGCCCACCAAGGATGGTGGAAGTGCAGATATTGCAGGAGCAAATATCTGCCCGTCCATCCTGGACATGCGTCGCTCCTTGCCATCCATGGCACCGCGACATACCGTACATCGACATATTGTACATATACGCATCGCCTTCCCTGGCTCCTTGCGTTATACCGTCCATCCCTGGACATAAAAAAGGTCGGACACCGAGGTGCCCGACCAATCATCCACTAGCAGGAGTCAGTTATTTGCCAGTAAATTCTGGGTAGGCCTCCAAACCACATTCGCCTATATCAACACCTTCGTACTCTTCTTCAGCAGAGACACGGATACCCATGACCATCTTCAGTACAAACCACACAGCAAAGCTAGTACTAAATACCCAACCAAAGATTGTAGCCGCACCGATCAACTGGCCAGAGAAGCTCACATCACTGTTAGTGAAAGGAACAAGCATCAGACCAAGGAAACCACATGTACCATGTACAGAAATCGCACCAACTGGATCATCAATTTTTAGTTTGTCTAAACCAACGATTGAGAACACAACCAACACACCACCGGCAGCACCAAACAGTGTTGCTAATAACGGTGTCGGTGTAGAAGGCTCTGCAGTTATCGCCACCAGACCCGCCAAAGCACCATTTAACAGCATGGTTAAATCCGCTTTACCAAACAACACTCTTGCGGCTATTAATGCTGCGATTGCGCCACCAGCGGCAGCGGCATTAGTGTTAACGAAAACCATAGCCACGGAGTTTGCACTTGCAATATCGCCCAGTTTTAAAACCGAACCACCATTAAAACCAAACCAGCCCATCCATAAGATGAATGTACCTAAAGTTGCTAGCGGTAAGTTAGCACCCGGGATCGGGCTAATAGAACCATCTTTGCCATATTTGCCTTTACGAGCGCCGAGCAGTAATACACCTGCTAACGCTGCAGCAGCACCAGCCATGTGTACGATGCCTGAACCGGCAAAGTCAGAAAAACCTAAGTCGCCCAGGTTGTATAAGCCAAATACGTCATCACCATTCCATGTCCAGGCGCCTTCTAATGGATAGATAACACCGGTCATAACTACCGCGAATACCAGGAAGCTCCATAACTTCATGCGTTCAGCGACCGCACCAGACACGATTGACATTGCCGTTGCAACGAACACCACCTGGAAGAAAAAGTCTGAGGCTGATGAATACACAGAATCACCACCAAAACCATTTTCATGAGAAGCCGCTAATGCGTCAGCTACCAGTGTCTCACCACCAGCGATACCGTCCAGCATGAAACCGCCGCCATACATAATCTGATAACCGCAAACCATATACATGATGCAAGAGATTGCGAACAAGGCCACATTCTTGGTTAAAATTTCAGCAGTATTTTTTGAACGAACCAGACCAGCTTCCAACATTGAGAAGCCTGCTGCCATCCACATAACTAACGCACCAGAGACTAGAAAGTAAAACGTATCTAGCGCGTATTGTAATTCGAGTATTTGATCCACGTTGAGATCCTCCAAATTAATTAAAAACTAAAAAAAACTTAGGTTAAAGCGCTTCGACGCCCGTTTCACCTGTACGAATACGAACGACTTCTTCAACAGTAGAAACAAAAATTTTGCCATCACCAATCTTGCCGGTATTAGCTGCACCACGGATTGCTTCGATTACTTTTTCAGCAACGTCTGTATCCACCGCAACTTCAATTTTTACTTTAGGTAAAAAATCAACAACGTACTCAGCACCACGGTATAACTCGGTATGACCTTTTTGACGACCAAAGCCTTTTACCTCTGTTACCGTGATACCCTGCACACCAATATCCGATAATGCTTCACGCACATCGTCCAGCTTGAAAGGTTTAATGATTGCAGTAATCATTTTCATAATAGTCACTCCTCGGAAAGTGCCTGCCCTGTTAAACGAGGGCAGGCATAAACCATTAATGTTTTAATTTATTAAGCCTGATTGCTTAAAGTTCGAAATCGACGCTGTAGCTAACAGTGACACGAACATTGTTATTTGTACCATCAGCAGGACCATCTATATCATTTTTATCAAGCGCTAAAGCAAAACCATCTTTACCGATGCTTACGCCATAGTGAGCATAATCAAGATCGTTTGAAGAGCTATCGTTGTCGAATGAATAATAACCGCCATAGATGCTTACATCAGTTTTACCAAGAGGAAAATCAAGGTTGCCATGACCGTACACATCACCGGTATCAAACGCACCATCTTTATTTCCAGAAGCTGCATCTACCGTGTAAGCAACACCTGCACCAATAGTTACAGCATCAAAACCAAAAGAACCAGAAGCTGTTATCTCAGTAAAGTTAATATCGGGAGTTTTCGGATATTGATAAGTGACAGCACCCAGATCATAACCAAACTTGTCAATTTCACCTGCAAAACCAAGATACAGGTCAACTTCCTGCCCATCAGAGATTGTAGATGTCCAAACACCAGCATAAGCACCTGACTCATGACTGTAATCGATACCACCCTGTCCAGCAGCCGAGTCACCAGTTTGCGTAACACCGCGCCAGATGTAGTTAGAGAAAACGCCTGCATTTGCAGACACGTCAGCAGTGGCAACACCACTAGATAAAACAGAAGCAACCGCTGTTGCTAAAATAATAGATTTTTTCATTGCAATAAGACCCCTAAAATAATTAATAGAAAGTTTAATTAAAAACTTGCGTGTGAAATTGCAGGTTCCGTGCCAATATGAAAATAGATATATTAAACAACGAGTTATGAAAAAATATGTTTTTTCCTTAACGCAAAACCATATAGCTTGCACCAATGAGGTGCGAATTTATTACTCAGGTTACATTTTGGTGCATGGTTATAGGCAATAGTGAAAATGCGCTAATTGATTTAAGATGAGCACAATATTTTCCAACCATAAATAAAATGAACGAATCACTCGAACAACTGGCAAAACGTATCAGCTCCCTCATTCCAGGTGATGTAAAAAACCTGCAGAATGATTTTGAGAACAATGTCCGCAGCCTGCTACAGTCATCACTGACAAAAATGAATCTGGTTACACGCGAAGAATTCGATGTACAATCAGCCGTATTGCAACGCACTCGAGAGAAACTCGAGCAACTGGAAAAGCAGATAGAAAAACTTAAATGACTGCATTTGAGTCTTAGCTGACATGCGGAAAAGCAAAAAATATTTCACCACAGAGGCACAGAGAGCGCAGAGGAAAACCTTATTATTGTTAACCGCGCCGCAGGCGCGGTTAACAATTAAAACTCTGTGTCCTCCGTGCCTCTGTGGTGAATAAGCTTTTGACTTTGTTTTTGACTTCCGCTTCTGACCGGTAGTGAATACTGGCTACTATATCGAAGGCAAAAGTTTTAACTAAATAAACAATTCTCAAGGAAGGGATACCATGCAACTAGCCACACTCTACACCCGAGCGCTCAATGGCATCAATGCCGCAGAGGTGATCGTCGAAGTCCATTTATCGAACGGCTTGCCGGCTTTTTCTATTGTCGGCTTACCAGAAGCTGCCGTCAGGGAAAGCAAAGACCGGGTTCGCGCTGCCATCATCAACTCCAACTTTGAGTTTCCTGCACGAAAAATTACCGTCAACCTTGCTCCTGCCGATCTACCCAAAGATGGCGGGCGTTACGACCTGCCGATTGCTCTAGGTATTCTCGCTGCATCAGGTCAGATTGACAAAACCACCCTGGCCCAATACGAGTTTCATGGCGAACTCGCACTCTCGGGACTGTTACGCGAAGTAAACGGTAGCCTGCCAGTCGCATTAGCCGCACAAAAGAACAATAAAAAACTGATACTGCCTGAAAAAAGTGCCATGCATGCTGCACTAATAGAAAACGCCGAAATCTTTGCGGCCGATAACCTGCTAAGCGTATGCCAACACCTGCAGGGGCTAATAAAGCTGCCGTTTGCTGAAATCAGCAACGAACAAGAATTCATCCACACTGGCACTGATATGTCTGATGTACGCGGCCAGCATCACACCCGCCGCGCACTGGAAATAGCCGCCGCTGGTCGTCACAATATGCTGATGGTCGGCCCGCCTGGCACCGGTAAATCCATGCTTGCCAGTCGTCTTCCTGGAATTCTGCCGCCGATGAGTACTCTGCAGGCACTAGAGAGCGCATCCATAAATTCCATCAGCCATCAGGGTTTTAGTCTTGAACAATGGAAAAAACGCCCGTTTCGCAGCCCGCATCATACTGCTTCGGGCGTAGCACTGGTTGGCGGTGGCTCCAAACCCTCTCCCGGTGAAATCTCACTGGCACACCAGGGAGTTTTATTTCTCGATGAATTAACCGAATTCGACCGTCATACTCTGGATGTATTACGCGAACCCATGGAAACCGGCACTATCACCATCTCGCGTGCTGCCAGACAGGCCGACTTCCCCGCACGCTTCCAGCTCATTGCCGCGATGAATCCCTGCCCACAAGGTTATAGTTGTGACAGCAAAAACCTGTGCAGATGCACACCGCAACAACAATTAAAACACCGGAACAGGATATCTGCCCCCTTTCTGGATCGCATCGATATTCATATCGAAGTACCGCGTATCGATAAACAGGTCTTAGATAATGGTGCACCAGAAGGTGAGTCCAGCGCCCAGATAAGACAGCGTGTTTTGATCGCTTTCGGGCATCAGCAACAACGCGGGCCACGATTTAATGCTGAGCTCAGCGTTAAAGAAATAGAAAAATTCTGCGTATTGAAAGATAAAGATAAAATATTATTGGAGAAAGCGATGGATAAATTAAAACTTTCAGCAAGAGCTTATCACCGCATATTAAAACTAGCCCGCACTATTGCCGATATCGAAGACAAACCAGATATCGAAACATCCCATCTGACAGAAGCGATCAGTTATCGTAGTCTTGATCGCTTTATCAACAATTAAACAAATAACAGGAACTGGTCAGACAAGTCCGCCGTATTGTGATGGCTTCTGAACAGCACCAAAACCATAAACCAGACTGAAAAACACACTAAACTCATCGTAATTGTCTGGACCAAATGTACTGTCTTTTTTACGATAATTTAAATTAAACATACCATTTGTTTTACAAGGAGAAAAACTATAGGTTAAATCCCCACCGACAGTATACCGATCGTCCTGCCGATTCGTATCAGTTTGCTTAGTACAATTATAATTTACGTAGGCACCACTTGAAAGCCGCTCAGTCACTGGATGATTCAACTCCAAAGCATAATACTGCAATGATACTGATCAACGGATGTACTATATTTTATCTCATTATATTGGCTGCATATACGCGTAGTGAAAGAAGTATCATCTCTTGAATATCCAGATTAGCACTACTATTACGAACAACATCTGTTGTTATCTGTACATCATCGTAGTATCAATAGCCTCATCACTAAAAGCCACCACGAGAAAGAAGCATTTCTATCGGTGATGCTTGTAGAAGCCGATGCTTCAGGCGTCGAGCGTGAAG
>CAWBXM010000098.1:0-27685 GCA_963792545.1 uncultured Gammaproteobacteria bacterium
GGGTATGATAGAGCCCAATATCACCGGCGGTGAGATCACCAACTTCATCTCTGGCTCAGAATATACAACAGAAAGATTTGTTACCAATGCTGCCATCAATCCCGGCAACTCGGGCGGTCCAAGTATCAACGAAGATGGTCAGGTAGTTGGACTGAATACTGCAGTAATGATCGATGCTGATAATATCGGATTTATCACGCCGGCAAGTTTTGTAAAAATCATCATAGCCAACCTGTTACAACAGAATGAACCACATTTCGCCGGCATCGGCGGAAAGCTGCAAAAAAATGCTGACAACTTTAATCCACTGTTAAAACAGTCACAGGCAAAGGGCGTAATAGTGGCCAGGGTGCTGGAAAAAGGCTTCCTTGAAGCGGCCAATATACAGGCACGTGATGTCATCCGTTCTATTAACGGTGTCGAGTTTGATCGGCATGGCCTCGTCATCGGCAAGGAAGGTCTGTTCAGACACAAAAATATTTATGATGTAATGAAGCTGGTAGCTATCGGCGATACGGTGGAGATCACTTACCAGAGAGATGGTGAGATCAATAAGACCAAAGCCATCGCCATGCGTAATCCGGAAAAAGGCATCGTCTCCAACCCGATCATCAGTGAAAGAAAATATCTCGAAGTGTTCGGCATGATCATCCAGCAGCTGAGTTTCGATATCATCGAAGCCATGCATGAGATCGATACCAATGCACAGATCGACATGCTGCAGACCATCGACCAGAACAAACCGATGCTTGTGGTGACACACATCCACCAGGGAACACAGGCTGACGAGATGGAATGGCCACCAGGCGAACTGATCATCAAAGCCAACGAGAAAAAAATTCACACCATCGAACAGTTGCAAAGAATACTGAAGAAGAACCAGGGTGGTGCCGTGCTGCTGGAATGTCGCAATGGCAGGATCGGCTATTTTCAGATAGAACCGGCCACAGTCAGCTGATCTTAATCTGGCTGATCTATCGGATAGACAGACGTCAATGCCTGAGGTCGGCTCATTACGTTTATCACTTTCAAAAGTAATTTTGACATCCAATCGTGAGCCGACAATCAAGAATGGGCTGAATGATTCTTGAGTATCACCGACCCCTTTAATTCATGGACAAGCAATAGGTGACTTTGAGAGCGCTACAGAAGCTTGACAGTGATTTATTGTTAAAATGGGGAGTTCAACCGGATCCGGCTTACCAGTCGATAAACTAAAAACTGTCGTTACGAAATAGCAGCTAATTAAATGCGTTGTGCTAATATCTAAACTAATAAGTAAAAACAATAATTAAGGTGTCAGGTAACCATTATGTCAGAAAAAACTTCTGAGCAAGACGCTAATGGCTGGAAGAAAAAATATCATGATCATCTCGATCTGCTCGAACAAAAAGAAAATGACTGGCAGTCACTTGAATCAATCCTAAAAAAGACTGTGCTTCGCCTGAGCATTACTGCCGAAGGCCAACACCCGACTATCGATCGGTATCTTCAAGAAATTCGAGCCACGGTAAAAAAACAGGTTGATGTCAATAAGCTCGATGATACCCTTAAGAAAATTTCTGCCTTACTCTTAAAGCTAGATGAAAAATCAATTGCTGATGACAAAAAAATTGTCACCATGCTTGCCCGTCTGCTCGAAAATACCGATTTTTCCAACGCAGCGAATAAACAGAAAAATACCTTGATAAATAAACTTTCTGTAGCGACTGATGACTCCAGCGACGCGCTGATAGACGAGGTTCAGTGCTTTTTAGCAGATGCCATGAAACAACCTGTCGACGTTAAACACGAGACAGCGGCGCCAGGTATTTTGAGCAACCTGTTTACATCAAATGACAAAAAAACCGGCACCCATAATAACTGCGATTCGTTAATCAGCGGTCTCAACCGTGTTACCGAAGCTCTGCCCTGGCCGAACGAACTCCAGAGTAAAGTAAATAAGTTACTGAAAAAATCGGCTGCAAATAAATTTAGTGATGCCGAAAAATATCTGCAAAGTCTCAGCGTACTGGTAGATAAATGGCAGCAACGAGTCAATCTAGAAGAGTCAGATAACGAAATAATCAGCATCGATGATGACGATAGTTACCCGTTGAAATTTCAGATGCATGATCAAACTGACACATCTGAGCCAACGAATGATAACCGTAACCACAGCGAAGCAGAGAGTGGACCATCGCCACAAAATATTCTGATACAATTACTTGAACAGCTAACTATACCGCCGGACCTGCACGCACAGGTCGAGAATCTTAAGCAACGTATCAGTGATGGGAGTGCGGCGCCGAACTGGAAACAGTTACTTAAAGATATCGCACAACTGATCAACACGCTACGCATTCGCATGCAGGATGAAAAACATGAATTCGAAAACTTCCTGCAACAGATCACCAGCCGTTTACAGGAAATCGATAACTTCCTTTCATTAGAGAACACGGTACTCACCGAGGCAGTGCAGGCTAGTGATACATTCGATGTGGTAGTGAGTGCGCAGGTACAGGATATTCAGGCAGACATAAAGTCCGCAGATGATCTTGATAACCTGAAAAACAAGGTCGAAAAACGTCTTAATATTGTTTCCGAGCATATCAAAGAATACCGCATCAACGAGCAGGAACGATATTCGAACACACAACAAAATGTCACAGAGATGCAGTCACGTCTGGTAGAGCTCGAACAGGAATCTGGAAAGCTTAAAAAGTTGATGATCGAAAAAAACAAGGAAGCCATGTTCGATGTACTAACCAAAATCCCCAACCGCCTGTCGTATGAAAAAAAAGCCGCCGAAGAAATCGCACGATGCAAACGTTTTACGACACCACTAAGCATGGTTGTGTGGGACATCGATCTGTTTAAACAGGTTAATGATACCTATGGCCACAAAGTGGGTGACAAAGTACTAAAAGCCGTTGCACAGATACTCGAAGAGCGGATGCGCGAGACCGACTACATCGCAAGATACGGCGGTGAAGAGTTTGTTATGTTTCTGCCTGGCGTCGATGAGGAAAAGGCACTGGTGCTGACCGAAACATTACGTAATAAAATTGCCGCCTGCAAATTCAACCATCATGGCCAAACAATCAAGATAACCATGTCGTGTGGTATCAGCAACTTTATCGCAAACGACGATCAGGAATCCTTATTCGAACGCGCTGACAAAGCACTGTACTCAGCAAAAAATAGTGGTCGAAACCAGTGTGTAATATCCTCTTCACTGGAGTAGTAAAAACTGTGTTCTACCCCGACTTATCCCCGTGTGACTTATTACGAGTTGATGGCATCAATAAAAAATATTGTATAGTCACTAAAAACACCTCATTAATCTGGATCAAACCAAAGAATTCTAAAGACACCCCCTTTAGCTGGACCGAGTTAAAATAGTAACGAATAGGGGACAGACCAAGATTTTTACAGTGCTAAATTTATGAAACGTGGCCTCTCCCCTACCTACCCTAACAGCAGTTCAGCTGACAGCATACCTCATTGCACTTTGAGCACTGGTACATCAACTTGCAATAATAGTTATAGAATCGTAAGAAAGTGCCGTAGATAAAGTACGGCCATTATTAATGCGCTTAATTTGGCCACGAATACGTCGCTTTTCAATTATGCGGATTCGCGGTCAAGTTAACTTATGGATTAGCTGTAAAAAAACATTATAAACCATGAAAGTATCATCAAAACTCGATAGACAGTGTATATGTAAGAGGACAATATCTTGAGTAATATTTCACCTGAAAAAATTGAACAGGTATTAAAAATAGTTGATGCCGCATTGCTAATGCATACCAGATGGTACGACGATTTAATACGCACCCTTCTTTGCAAAACACCGATGGACGAATCGTATGTTGCAATGGACGCACATCGTAAATGTAGCTTTGGCTGTTGGTTCTACGCCCAGAATGATGCCGGTTTTCATGACTTGCCCTCAGCTTCCAAAATTGAAGCTATGCATAAAACTATGCACGATAGCGCGAGAGAGATATGTCTAAAGATGAAGGCGAACGGCCTGGTTAAGGAGGAGGACTATGACTACTTTAATCGAAATCTAGCGCTCTTCAGAGAAGAGCTCACCAACTTCAGACAACGAGTCTTAAACACATTGGAATCAGCAACAGCAAAATAATATTCATTTTCATGTTAAAAATAACACTTTACAACGCCGCCAGTGCGCCCTTCTTCTCTAACCATGCCTTTCTGTCGCCTGCACGTTTCTTGGCTAAGAGCATATCCAGCATACTATAGCTGTCGTTACCCTGACCATTCAATTCAATCTTTTATAATGATAATATCAATGGCGACTTTCGCCACCGAAAGCAGTCGGCCATGCGTTTTTACTCTGACACCAGATGTTGACCCTAAATATTACGATGCGGTTATAATTGCATCCGGATCTGAAGAAGGCCTTCCATTACCGCTGCCGCAGCTGTCACGAGTACACCATGGAACAGGGGAAACACGCTTGCCCCGACAGGAAGTGCAAACTGTGTCAGGTGAAGTAAAAAACTGACACCTGTCAGCCCAAGTTTTCAAGACAAAGGCGCTAAGCCGGTTAGTGCTAGTGCTGCCGTTACGGCTTAGCCGCAGCCACCTGAGCGGGCTACTTTTTTGAGCAGTCTGACCTTGGGTGTGTATTCTCGCTGCGGCGCATGATGTTCGTCCGGGCGTGATGCGCCATGGCGTGCGCCAAGCGCCATCTTGAATGGATGTCGCAGGCTACCATCCTTGATAGCCAGACTTGTTGCACTGTGTCCGCCAACCTCGTCATCGGCAACGCCATAGATATTCAGCCAGTGATTGATGCCGCCTTCGAGGATATAGGCATTCGGTTTTGCCATGGCCATCAGCTGTTTCCAGGCTCTGGTTGACAGAATTTCATCATTGCTGACCAGCACAACCACAGCATTCTCCGCCAGCGACTGAATTCGTTTGCGCTGCGCAGGCAGTTCTTCCAGAGATATGCGTTCGGCGTCCACCAGGTGAAACTGGTTCCAGTCCATCTCGTTGCGTACATCGTAGATAAGCAGGTCGATATACTCGTCATTCATCAAGTGCAGCAGTTCAGCCGGATCGATGTACACGGTGCGCTGTTCCAGTCCTGGTTCATATTCTTTCGCGAGTAGCTGCCACTTTCTGTCCAGATCAGGCTGATGGTAAAAAAGCAGTAGCCCTGAGACCAGCAATAAAATGAAGGCGGCCGAGATACGTATTTTAAGAGGGCTATCGTCTTCCTGTTTACCGTAGACGGCTTTGCTGACAAGGCCAAACCCCCAGAACATGGCGAGTGCTATTAGTGCCAGAAGAAATACCACCATACCGGTATCCATCCCCAGCAATTCTGGCAAGGTAAAACGCCCCATATAACTAGAGTTCCAGAAGTCGTTGAAGTAAGCAACGCTCTCCCCGAAGGTGAGGACACCGACAACTACACCAAGTACAAAAAAGATGCCGTCCACTTTTAGCGTGGCCATGCTGATCAGAGACGTGCCCGGGCAGTAACCGCCGATAATAAAACCGAGGCCCATGATGAGGCCACCGACGATACCGGGCCATAGATAGGTTGGATTAACCCAAACATCATCGTAGTCGAGCAGCCCCATCGCTGTCGATAGAAAAAACAGTGTCATCGCCACGATGATGGCGGTGAACATTACTTTCAGGACGATCAGTTCGCGAAAGTAGAACTGGGCTGCGAGCCGGCGCGCATCGCCAAAACCAGAGGATTCGAGAATAAAACCAAAGGCAAAACCGATGGCAACATAGACCAGGAAGGACCCCGAGGTTCCGAACAGAGCAACAAGATCAAAAGGCGCCATAATCTATAACTCCTGCTGCCATAGTCGCCTGACAAACCAGGCCAGACCATAGCCGCCAGCAAACACTGCCAGCATGAAAGCCCAGCTGCCGACCGATAATACCGCACCTCCGCTCAGTGCCTGACCCGAAGTACAGCCGCGTGCCAGTCGTGCACCATACCCCATCAGCACGCCGCCGAGAAAAGCGTAACCCCATCGCGACCTCGAGCTTATCTGCGGCCCATGAAAGGTTTCAAGCTTGACACGTCTGTGCAACATGCCCGAAGCAAAACCACCGATCAAAATCCCTGCTATCTCCCAGACAATCCAGTGATCCAGTGGATCGCGGTCGCCGCCAGCCATCTGGGCAATATAGGGCACCCTGTCCACGTGCTCAGGTACCACCATGTCCTGCACCGCAACGGCGATCCGGTTCACGCCACCAGAAGATCCCAATCCATGACCGGTGATAAAAAAGGAAAGAAACAGTACCACACCGAGAAGAGCCCCCGATACGTAGGGATTCCAGTATTTTGTCCGGTCAGTATTGGGATTCATCTGTTTACTCCGTTTTTTTCTTGCTGGTAAGGGTTTTGTACGACTGTTCCACATCATGGTCGGGAACAAACTGCAGAGTGCCGCCATGGTTAATCTGTAACTCACCATCCAGTACGATATCTGTGCTGCTTCCGACGAGAGAAGGTTCCACATTGCCTGGACGGTAGGGCGACAGGGTAAAAGCGGCTACGCCCTGTTTGTCGTCGTGACAGCCATTGCAGTCACGGTTTACCAGGTCACCGTGACGGACATTATGGTGAATGTGGTAGGCTCGAATCTCGCCCTTGATCTCGGGATTTTTCACGCCGCTGGCCCGCAGCCGTTCCTTGATCAGCACAACTTTTGAATAGTCATCAAGACGTAGCTCATCCGCCGACAGTTTGCCATCGTGGTCTGCATCAAAAGTCTGCATGATCTTTTCGTCGTAAACACCGCCACTGAGCCAGGCGCGGGCAACAATATCGGCAGCAACCTCTTGCTGGTTTTCCTGATCTGTCCAGAACCAGCGTGTCACCAGGTTATAAGGCCGTACTTTGTAATCACCATGAACATCAGTGCCTACCCGCAACAGCGGTCTGTAGCCACGTATATAGGCCGTACTTGCTTGATGTGTATCACCTTCTATGCCACGGTAGCTTGGCTGCGGTGTGCCTTCGAGTCCTACCACCGTGGCATCGATCGATTGCTGCGCTGCCATCTGCAGCTTCGGTACGTGGCAGGATTCGCAGGCAACCGCCTTGAAATGTTTATCCTGCTCAGGCAGCCAGTCATGTGTTCCTGTCAGGCTGTGGCAGCTCTCGCAACGGCGAAGGGCACCATCGGAAGAGGGCTTGTTGGTAACTGCAATATCTCCCGCCAGGCGTTCCGGCCGGCCCCGGGAATAATGGCAGTCGCCGCAGGAGACCAGGCGTTCAGCGTGAACATCCCAGGGCATTTCAAGCTGGTCCTTGGCCTCCATGTTCATACCCGACTGCCGCACCAGCTGTGATGAGAAAACCTGTCCAGTCTTTTCCGTAGTCCATTCTGTGCCGTTTCCGAGTTCTACCAGCAGCGGGTCGGAACTGTTATGCACCACGCCATGACAGGCGCCGCAGTTTTCTTCGGAAACCGGATGCAGCGGCAGTTCGGCCTCACCTTCTTCTGCCACCCGCTGCGTGCTCCATGTATAGCCGTCAGCCGTTTTCTCGACCAGGCCAGTGCCCGCCAAAGTTGCGGTCACCGACCACTCGGGCTGACCGGACCGGATGGCTTCAAGCCTGCCCGCATGGTCAGGTTGTGGTATGTGGCAGAGAAAACAATTCATCTGTTCATTATCGCGCGTCGGAATACGCGGACCGTCCGTCATAAGCAGTTTGCGCTCGACGGTCAGTTTCTCATCCTGCACGCTGCTGTGGTAACCATGGGCTTCGAGAAAGTCCGGTTCCTCGAGTTCGTGACACGCACCACAGGTGGCCACCACGGACAAAGGCTCACCAGACTGGGTGACCGGCTCACTGTTTACGTCCATCAGGTATACCGGGTCATGCACGGGAACCTGATGCTGCAACGGGTCGCCGGGATAACCGAGGGCAATCCAGTCGATCCGCCCCCGCTCACCGTGACAATCCCTGCAATGCAGTGCCTGATCCTTGCTGGTGACCATATGGGACTGGGGGAAATACATCTCGGTCGGGGCAAAATCAAACTTTCCGCTATAGGGCAGTTTAGTCACCTGCGAACCCAGTTTCAGCGCTGAAGGCCAATCAAACTTGCTCCAGAAACCGAGGTCGCCATGCACGTTGGGAATGAGGAAATAGCGGTTTTCTGTATCATATGGCTGTTTACCGCGGTGCACCTTGAACGGCCATATTTTCGCCTCGGGATCGTCGCGATTTCCGTGTGGGCGGTTGATGCTTGTCGTGACCGAAGGATCAATCCGGTCTCCGACGATATAACGTGACGAGGTCTGGTTGTACCAGAAGTACTCGGGCTGTTTTTTCTTTGACCAGGTAAAACGGCCCTTGATTTTCAGGTAGACATGTTCGTCGGTAATGTCCAGGTCCTGGCCCGCCTGTGACCAGTCCCAGCTAAGCTTGGTTCCGGTGTCAGCACCCATGTGTGGCACGTGGCAGGTCTGGCAGGCCAGGCGATCAGTATGAGCATTAAGCCGGACATCGTCGTGCGGTTTTTCTACATGGCAGTCGGTACATTCGAGAAAGTTTTCACGGTCCACGCTCACGGCCATTGAACGCCCCCGGATACGGTGGTGTTCAGTCTGATGACAGTCGATACACTGCATATCGAGTTTACCCATGTGTACATCGATGCGCTCGCTGGGAAAAAGCAGCGTGGCATCTATATCGCCGTGTTTAACGGCGTTGCCGCCTCCGCCCTGGAAGTGGCAGCTGCCGCAATTCTTACGGCGAGGTAAGCCAACGCTGCGAGCCGCTTTCAGCAGGTCCACAGATTCATCTGGAAGCCCTGCTCCCTTAGCTTTCTTCAGGTAGTCGCCGCTATTGTCGTGGCAGACCAGGCAGTCAACACGTGTCTGGTCAGTGAAATCGAAATTTTCATCTTCCCAGCCGTAGCCGATATGGCAGGTGGTGCAGGCAGGCCAGTTGGAATGAATACCGATGCAGAAATTGTTGATAACGTTGCGCTTGCCGATGCGCACTGGCTCATCATGTCCGGGCAGCATGACTTCCTGACCCTGCCAGTTCCAGTGAGCTGTCTTCATAACCTCTGCAGCCGAATCTTCGTGACACTGGAGACAGGCACGTGTGACCGCAGGGCCATCCGTAAATGGTGCATGGAAGAAACCACTGTGGTCGGTATGTCCGGTGGCTTTGGCCAGCCTGTTCTGCGCATCACCGCGGATAGAGGTTTCTGGCTCATTGCTGCACGACAGGCACGCAGCGAAGATTATCATTAGCGCGGTAACAAGTAGCTGCTTGCGCATGGAATAGCCGGTCTGATAAATTCGAGAATCCATTAATTACCTTTCTTCATGATGATGCAAAGGTATTTTTTACAGGAGATAAGACGTTAAATCATTTGTGTATCACGAGACTTGATTAGTATCAATAATATAAGTACTACTACAGTTTCATATAACATCATTTATATGTAGGGATTTTCCTATAAATACTGCAGGACAGAGTGATTGCTATCAGCCATCAGTAATAGTTGGTCGGAAACTACCGGTGGCAGGAGGCAGGTTTTATTTAATCAAGGTAGTTGGCTTAATTAATCATATCTAAACGTTTTTTAAATATTGCTCCAAGATGATGAATATCTTCTTCGGGTCGGCTTTTTCCAGTCGGGCGAATCATTCGAGAGTCCACTTTAGGGTAAGCGGACGAATTATAGCTTCATGAACACAAAGCTCAGCTTGTTTAGTTTATTACGAAAATTGTTTAACTTATTACCTGATGTCTCAAACTTGATGTTAAAGATAACATCTTACAGTGCCGCCAGTGCGCCCTTCGTTTCTAACCATGCCTTTCTGTCGCCCGCACGTTTCTTGGCTAAGAGCATATCCAGCATACTATAGCTGTCGTTACCCTGACCTAATGTCAGTTGCACCAGTCGCCGGGTATCGGGAGCCAGCGTAGTTACTCGCAGCTGCAGAGGATTCATTTCACCCAGCCCTTTAAACCGGGTTACGGATACTTTGCCACGCATTTTTTCGGCTTCTATGCGGTCAAGAATGCCCTGTTTCTCAGCTTCATCGAGCGCATAAAAAACGTCTTTAGCCACATCGATACGAAACAGCGGTGGCATGGCGACAAAAATATTGCCCGCTTCCACCAGTGGGCGAAAATGCCGCAAAAAGAGTGCACATAACAAGGTGGCAATATGATAGCCATCGGAGTCGGCGTCCGCCAGGATACAGATCTTGCCATAGCGCAAACCTTTTAGATCAGAAGAGCCCGGCTCGACGCCAACAGCGATGGATATATCATGCACCTCCTGTGAAGCCAGTACCTGATCAGATTCCACTTCCCAGGTATTGAGGATTTTCCCACGCAGCGGCATGATGGCCTGAAACTCTCTGTCACGTGCCTGTTTGGCACTGCCACCAGCCGAGTCGCCTTCCACTAAAAACAGCTCTGAGCGTGTACAGTCCTGAGATGAACAATCCGATAACTTACCCGGTAAAGCCGGACCGGTAGTCACTTTTTTACGGATGACTTTTTTCCCGGCGCGCAGACGGCTCTGTGCATTTTCGATGGCAAGCATGGCAATCGATTCGCCAGCATCGGTATGCTGATTCAACCACAGACTAAACGCGTCTTTAACTACGCCTGAAACAAAAGCGGCGCATTCACGAGAAGACAAACGCTCTTTTGTCTGGCCAGAAAATTGTGGATCACTCAGTTTTACTGACAGCACATAACAGACTTTATCCCAGACATCTTCCGGGCTGAGTTTTACGCCACGAGGTAACAGGCTACGTATCTCACAGAACTCGCGCAAGGCTTCAGTCAACCCGGTTCTTAAACCGTTGACATGGGTACCGCCCTGCGCTGTCGGAATAAGATTGACATAAGACTCCGCCATCAACTCACCGGCGTCAATCTGCCAGGTCAGCGCCCAGTCAACCGTTTCTGTAGTACTGGCCAGGCTACCGATAAAGGGCTCGGCGGGCATGCATTCTTTGTCGAACAAACTCTCACCCAGATAATCTGCCAGCCCGCCCTCATAACACCAGCTCTCATTCTCGCCGGATTTTTCATCGAAGAAGTCAACCTGTAGACCACTGCACAATACTGCCTTTGCACGTAACACGTGTTTTAATCTCGAAACAGAGATCACATCGGAATCAAAATATTTTTTCTCTGGCCAGAAATGAATCTTAGTACCAGTATTACGCTTACCGACAGTGCCGATTTTTTTCAGCTTGCTGGTTTTTGCGCCGTGTTTGAACGCGATGGTATAGACCGCACCATCGCGACGCACTTCCACATCCAGCCTTGATGACAGCGCATTAACTACCGAGACGCCAACACCGTGCAGACCACCGGAAAATGCGTAATTTTTATTAGAGAACTTACCGCCAGCGTGTAACCGAGTGAGGATAACTTCAACACCAGAAATACCTTCTTCAGGATGGATGTCCACCGGCATGCCACGGCCATCATCGGTCACACTGAGAGAACCGTCTTTGTATAAAACCACTTCGATCTTACTGGCATGGCCAGCCATTGCTTCATCGACACTGTTGTCGATGACTTCCTGTGCCAGATGATTTGGTCGTGTGGTATCGGTGTACATGCCCGGTCTTTTTTGAACCGGTTCGAGACCTGTTAATACCTCGATCGACGAAGCATCGTATTTACTCATTGGTGATATACCCTGATTATTAGAGTTATATGGGATTTATATTTTCGCTACTTTAACACCAGACTATTTTACCGGCAATGTTATGTTTTTTTCTTGCTTATAGTGGTTTTTAGCATTTATCTGGGTAGCTTAGTCAGGCATTGCAGTTCTCGCATCGCAGTCGAGGCACCTGTAGGAGCGGATTTTATTCCGCGATGCAGGTTTAGCCTGGGCTCGTTGAATAATATTTACGACTTTTGTTTAGTTAGGCATTGTGAGTCTCTCCCCAATGGCGATACACCCACCTGTAGGAGCGGAACTTTATTCCGCGATTTAGGTTTAGCTGAAGCTGATTGCTGGTTTGGTGGAGCAATATTTACAGTGTGTTTTTAGTTAGGCATTGCGGGTCTCGCCCCACTGGCGAGTCACTCTTTTGCTACAGCCCAAAAGAGTAACCAGAAAAGGCCGCCACGTCAGCTGCGCCCCGTAAAAAGCACGGGGTTCCCATTTAGGCAGTACCGTTATCATGCTGCGTCAGAACTCGCCCACGTTAAAAAACACGTGCGCTCAGACATGCTGGCGCAGAAAGCTCATGATAACGGTACTGCCTAAATGGCTTGCTGAGGTGGACTAAAAGTCAAAAACGATGTCTGCGTTAAGTGTTTGCTTTCCTGTCAGTGCAGTTTTACTTTTCGTTTTTTGTCTTTAGTTTTTCCTTTGATTTACCATCACCTTAGCAAAGCCATTAAGGCGTGACGGGTAACATGGGCTTTCTGTGCCAGCATGTCTGAGCGTTCTTTGCGAGTTCTGGCACAGCATGTTACCCGTCATGCCTTAATGGGAACCCCGTGCTTTTTACGGGGCGCCCGGCTTAGTGACGGCCTTTTTTGGGTACTTTTTTTGGCTGCTGAAAAAAAGTGCCTCGCCCGCGGTGCGAATACCGCAATACCCAACTAAATTAAAGTCGTAAATATTGCACAACCAGACCCCAGTTCAAGCTACTCCAGCTAAACCTGAATCGCAGAATAAAGTTCCGCTCCTACAGGTGAGTACCTCGCCTGTTGTGCGAGAACCGCAATGCCTAACTAAACCACCTAGATAAATCTCAAAAACCAACACAATATCACTATAGCAGACACCCACAACAAACTATAAACTCCCACCATGCCCTCAAACAGTAAAACCACAAACAGCCTCGATGCCTGCAATCCAGCCCTCAATGCCACCGTATCAGCGTCGGCTGGTAGCGGTAAAACCTGGTTACTGATAACACGCATCGTTCGCCTGCTGATCGATGGTGCTGAGCCGGGCAATATTATCGCGCTCACTTTTACTCGCAAAGCCGCCGCCGAGATGCAGATTCGACTGAACGAACGCCTGTTTGCGATGGCGGTGGCAAACGAAGTCGAACTGGGCGAACAGCTAGGCATAATAGGCTGCAGCAACAACACAGAAAATCGTCATATCTCCGCAGGTCTCTATGAAAAATTAATGCGCAGCCTCTACCCGGTACGTATTCAGACCTTTCACTCCTTCTGTCAGGATATCCTGTCACGCTTCCCACTGGAAGCCGACATATCCCCCGGTTTTGAATTGCTTGAAGACAGTAGCCTGTTAGAACGACAGGCCTGGCAAACCCTGTTCGATGAAGCCAGATTATCCAGCTCGACAAAAGACCCGTTACGTTTAAACAACGCGCTGGATGCCATCATGCAGTTCTGTAACGGACCGGACAATACTCAGACCTCGCTGCGCAGTTTCCTGAATCACCGTAGTGACTGGTGGGCTTATACTGCAAACACGAAAGATCCGGTCAGCTTTGCCTGCGCCTCCCTGACCCGGTTTTTACAGATTGATCAGCAGTTTATAGATGGCAGCAGTAATCCCATCACGCATTTTTTTAATGACAGCACCAGACTGGATCTCATGGTGTTCGCCAACCTGTTACGTGAGATTAAAAATAAAACCAGTGAAAAACATGCTGATATCATTGATGATGCGCTGAGCAATACCGCTAACCACAGCGAACAGACTCGCTACTCGCTGATCAGATCTGCATTCATCAAACAGGATGGTGAGGTACTGGTTCAGGGACGCAAACACAGCGCTGCCTTAGAGAAAAAACTGGGCCCGGAGAATACTGAAAAATTTCTCGATCTACATCATGCTATCGCCAACACTATCCAACAACTCAACGAGCAACTAAACCGCCTGCTCACCCTGGAGATAAATCAGGCATGGTATTTTTCCGGCAATCGATATATCGAAATTTACCAGCAGCTAAAAAAAGAGATGCGGCTACTGGATTTTACCGATCTCGAATGGAAGTGTTACCAGCTGTTACAGCATGCGGATAACGCACACTGGGTACAATATAAAATCGACCAACGCATCGACCATATTTTAATCGATGAGTTTCAGGACACTAATCCGACGCAGTGGCATCTATTGTCCCCTATCCTGGAAGAGATCGCCGCCAATCCTGATCAGCGACCGCGCAGCGTGTTTTTAGTCGGTGACGAAAAACAGTCCATCTACAGTTTCCGTCGCGCCAATCCGGCATTACAGGCACAGGCCAGTTTATGGTTGAAAGACAACCTTACGGCAAAAGCGACCCCGCTGGATTTTTCACGACGTTCCTCCAACGCTATCATTCATTGCGTTAATCATATCTTTGAACAACCGGATATTCAGTCAGTGATGACCGGGTTTACTAGCCATGGCACACACTTGAATGAGCTGCCGGGTAAAGTTCAGCTAAACGATCTGTTCCAGGCCGATGAAGAAATAGCTGAAGACACAACCGATGCCAGTGCTACCGATTTGTCAGCACTAGTTTTTCGCGATCCATTAGAACAGCCACGTGAAAATAATGTCAGGACTTTAAGACACGAAGAAGCCGAATATATCAGCAAGCAGATTCTACATCTGGTAAATAGCACAGAGAAAATTACCGAAAACGGTTGTGTTCGTCCGATAGCGTTTGGCGACATAATGATTTTAATGCGCAACCGTACCCATATCGCTATTTACGAAGAGGCATTAAAACAACAGGGCATCCCTTTCGTCGGTAATAAAAAAGGTGGCCTGCTAGATAACCTGGAAATACAGGATCTAAATTGCTTACTTAACATCCTGGTTACGCCATATAACAATATCGCGTTGGCGCAGGTTTTAAAATCACCCGTGTTCAGTGCCAGCGATGATGATCTGATCACTCTGGCCAGGTTTCAGACAAACCAGAACAAAAAAGAAACACACTGGTATAACCGCCTGCTGCTACTGGCAGAGGAAAATCAAAAACAACTCAGCAGGCCACTGCAACGTGCAGCCCAGCTATTGCCTCATTGGCAACAGCTGGCAGATCGTCTACCGGTGCATGACTGTCTGGATAAAATCTTCTCAGAAGGCAATATTATCAAACGCTATATGGCCGCCAACAGACCTGAAAACAGGCAGAAAGTTGCCGCTAACTGCCAGCGTTTCCTGACCCTTTCACTGGAAACTGACAGCGGACGATACCCAGGTATTACGCGTTTTTTACAACGACTGAATCATCTGCAAAATTATTCTGCCAGCCCGCCCGAAGAACCTCTGACACAGAGTGAAGAATCCAGAGTTCGATTGATGACCATCCATGGCAGTAAAGGACTGGAAGCGCCAGTCGTTTTCCTGGCTGACTGCAACAGCACTGCCAGCAATAAAAACGCCTATGCCAGCTTAGTGCGATGGCCTGCGAACAAAGCACAACCGGTCAATTTCCAGTTACAACTAAGTAAAGACTACACCGATCAGATGACGCAGCAGCTACAACAGGAAAAACTTAACGAACAGCAACGAGAAGAGTTAAATCTATTATATGTAGCGCTTACACGTGCACGTGAACAACTTTATATCAGCGGTGTCGCAAACAGCAGAACCAGGGAAAATAGCTGGTACCAGATTATCGCCAATGGCTTAGCGGATATCACACAACGTGAAAAGGCTATAGATAACATTGACTGTTGTGTTTACAGACATCTTGATTACACGCCAACGACTGTTGATTCCGCAAAAAGCAATATTAAAAAGACTGAAGCTGTTATAGATAACAAGGACGATATCGATGAACGATTGTTAAAACCAATAACCAGGGTTAAACCATCGAGATTTTTAATAGCGCCCAGTCTATTCACTGAGGACAGTTTTAAAAATAAAGATGAGGACGAAAAAGGAGGCGAGACCAGCAGCCGCGTGCCAAATGACAACATTTATCAACGAGAAATTGCTAAATGGCGAGGCATAACCATCCATCGCGTCATCGAACATCTCTGCAATAACAGGTCCTATCCTGCAACTGAAAGCTCAATCCTGCAGATTCAGAATGAGGTTACAGCAGAAACATCACTGAACAATCCAGCTTTCATCCTACAAGTCGATGGTTGCGTTCAGGAGGCAGTAACCACATATAACCATGCTGATTTTGAAGATCTGTTTAACACTGAAACAAACCGCCAGACATACAACGAAATGCCGTTAATGTATGTGCAGGCCCAACAAGCTGTTTATGGCGTGGTCGACCGCGTGATCAAACAGGATAAAAATAAAACTATCACTGTGCTCGATTACAAATCACATCAATTGAATGCCGGGGAATCAGCAAAAGACTCAGCCTTACAATTTACCGTACAACTGGAATATTACCGCAGCGGAATCGAAAAACTGTGGCCGAAGCATGATATAAAAATGGGTGTTTTATTCACCCACCACAATCAGATCGTCTGGTCAGATACAGAATAATCCAGCAGGACTGTACTCAATGCAACATAAAAAGCTTATGGCAATAAATAAAACTGTCGACTAAAGTTTCAAACCAGGGCTATATTTACGCTCAACGACTATGACTGAAAATTCATAAATTTTCCCAAAACAATTAAAAATTGTTCTCTTTAATGATACTGCCGAGTTATCTATATAATATATCTCTGTCATCCTGAACGATAGTGAAGAATCTTAACACTAACAGTCTAGATCCTTCACTATCGTTCAGGATGACAATATCTCACTAAAACATTGCACTGAAAGTGCACGGTTTTTACTAGTGTCTAATGACAATAAAAAATGCCGGGCAAGCCCGGCATTTTTTTAAATCCATAAAGAATTTATTTGAGTATCATGGACGCTTTATATCAAAGCATATCCATATATTTTTCAACTACTTTTGCAGGTAGCGGGATATAACCATCTTTGATAACAACTTCCTGACCCTGTTGCGATAGAACCATCATCAAGAATTGTTTCTCAAGTGGTGCCAGAGGTTTGTTCGGGTGCTTGTTCACATAAACATAAAGGAAACGTGACAATGGATATTCACCGGACACTGCATTGTCTGGCGTTGCGTCGACAAATTTACCACCAGTTTTCTTGGTCAATGGTACTGCACGAACACCCGAGGTTTTATAACCGATACCAGAATAGCCAATACCATTGATCGAACTAGAGACTGACTGTACAACTGATGCGGAACCTGGCTGTTCGTTTACGTTATTTTTATAGTCACCTTTACATAAGGCTTTCTTTTTAAAGTAACCATAAGTACCTGATACAGAGTTACGTCCGTAAATTTGAATATCACGTTTTTTCAGACTGCCGGTCAGACCCAATTCGCCCCATTTAGAAATGTCTTTATCAGCACCACATTTACGGGTTGACGAAAAAACGGCATCTACTTCAGGAATAGACATGCCTTTTATTGGGTTATCTTTATTGACATAAACAGCTAAGGCATCGATAGCAACAGGAATTGCAGTTGGTTTATAACCGTAACGGTCTTCAAATGCCGCAATTTCCTTATCTTTCATCTTACGGCTCATAGGGCCTAAGTTAGATGTTGCTTCAGTCAGTCCTGGTGGTGCAGTTGATGATCCTGCTGCCTGGATCTGTATATTTACATTTGGGTAAGCACGCTTGAAAGTCTCTGCCCATAATGTCATCAGATTAGCCAGCGTATCCGAACCGACACTGGATAAGTTTCCTGAGATACCGCTAACGGCCTTATAAGTTGGTATTTCTTTATCAACAGAAACGGCAGAAGCATTAGATGTAGCTAGCAGGCTGATTGCGATTACAGAACCTGCAAGCACGGATTTTATAGCTGAAGATATATGAATGTTATTCATTAGTTTGTGAACTCCACATTAAGTAAGTAGGAATAGTTTGTATTGATTTTGTTAAAAGAAAGTTACGGAGTTGTTACAATTTTGTTACAGCCACAAAGAAGACACTTCCTTTGATGTTATTTAATGTACGACAGGGATACGTGGAAAATCACAGCGGAATGTTGTTCCTTTTCCTACTTCACTAAAGATATGCAGATGTGCATCATGCCTGTCAAGCACATGTTTTACGATAGCCAGACCTAAACCGGTGCCGCCTTTTGCTCTGGAACGCCCCTCATCAATACGGTAGAAACGTTCAGTCAATCGTGGAATATGTTCATATTCAATGCCTGGGCCGCTGTCCTTCACTCCAATGGAGATAACGCTGTTATCCACCGTAGAAAACAGTTCTATATCACCGTGTTCAGGCGTGTAACGGATAGCATTAGTCAGAAGATTCGATATCGCTGTCCGTATTTCTTCGTAACTACCGTTTAACTTAAGGTCCTTTTCTCCAAAATTGTTCTGTTCAGCAGCATTCTCGCAAGTGCTAGTACTTATCTTGATATTATGCTCATTTTTATCCAGGGAAATCGCCTCGTTATAAACCTCGTTTAACAACGCAGGTACGTCCACCTCTGCGCTATTATCCACAACAGAAGATGACTCTAGTTTCGCCAGATCCATAAGTTCTACGATGATGTTATTCATCCGAAAAATTTGCTGCTGCACCTTCTCCAGTGGCGCCTTAGTTGATTCATCCGCTTTATCTTGCAGAAACTCGATATAACCTGACATAACGGTAAGCGGTGTACGTAACTCGTGAGAGGCGTTAGAAATGAAATCACGGCGCATATCATCGATTTGACTCAATGCTGTTACATCACGCGCACTAAGCAGATATTGCCCACTGCCGTAGGGCGTGACATTTAATATCAGTTTTTTTCTGCTAAACAAAAATTTCAGTGGTTTTTCAAACTCTCTTTTTATCAAATAACTCACAAAATCAGGAATCCGTATCAAGTTATCTATGCGTTGCCCAACATCAACCTTAGTATGTAGATCAAAAATTTTGCTTGCAGCAGGATTGAACCATTCGATCTCATTAAGCTCGTTTAGAACAATCGTGGCATAAGGTAATGCCTGTGTGGATTTTTGAAAACGGCTGAGCATTGACGTGAGTTTACGTCGCGCTTTACGCTGACGTTTGTACAGGTTATATAATTGAAAATATATCTCATCCCAAAGCCCTACCGACTCTGGCGATTGTTTTGACGGTTTAGCCAGCCATTTACTCAGCTTGTTCAGATTATATAAGTTCCATGCTACATAGATCAGCATACCCAGAAATAAAAAAACAAAGACAGCGTCCGCGATCAATCCGATAACCAGCATGAAAAATATCCATGAGGCCAATATCACTAATTCACGTTGAAGATTAGACGTCATACCTGCCTTGAGAACCTGTAACCACTGCCATGCACAGTCTGTAATAACGAATCCATACCGAACGATGCCAATTGCTTACGTAGACGTCGTATATGGACATCCACTGTGCGCTCTTCTACATATACCTGAGATCCCCATACCTGGTCGAGTAATTGTGATCGACTAAATACGCGATCGGTATGTGACATGAAGTAGTGCAGCAGGCGAAATTCAGTTGGCGATAAGTCTAATGGCGCTTCCTTGACTTTGGCGCGATGGCTCACCGGATCAAGAAACAGATCACCTATCTGTAGCGGTTGTTCATCAGGCATCACACGCCGCAAGATTGCCTGCATCCTCGAATTTAACTCCCGCACCGAAAAGGGCTTAGTCATATAGTCATCAGCGCCGACATCCAGACCGAGGATACGATCTTCTTCTTCTGCTTTAGCCGTAACCATAATAACAGGCAGCATTGCATGGTATTTTCGTATGCGGTGCAACAGGTCTATACCACTGTTATCAGGCAACATCCAGTCGAGCAAGACCAGGTCAATCACCTTGTTCTCGATAACTTCCCAGCCTTCCTTCACTGTGTAAGCAGAATATAATGTATAACCTTCGGCGGACAGTGAATGTTTGAGCATGTCCTGTATATCAGGATCATCTTCTACAACTAGAACGTTTGCATGTTTCATTAAAGCTACTCGTTATGAGAAAATGTTCTTCTCAACTTCGTCCAGATCAAGATGACGTATATCTTTACCTTTTACCAGGTAGATAATGTACTCACCGATATTCTTAGCATGGTCACCAATACGTTCCAGTGCGCGTGCCGCCCAGATAACGTCCAGCACTTCTGAAATTGTTCTTGGATCTTCCATCATGTATGTAACCAGCATACGAATAAGATCCTGATATTCTTTATCGGTTTCTTCATCAGAACGGACAACTTTAAGCGCTGCGTCCACATCCAGTCGTGCGTAAGCATCTAGTACATCATGAACCATATGTTTCACCAGATCACTGAGATGATGTATGCCCGCATAACGCTCATTGAAAGTAGCATCATCTTCAGCAAGATTTAATGCCATCGTTGCAATTTTTTCAGCTTCATCACCGATTCGTTCGAGGTCAGTAATAGTTTTAATTACCGCGACAACCATTCGTAAATCAGACGCTGCGGGCTGACGTCTTGCCAGAATTCTCGCGCAGTCTTCATCTATGCTCACTTCGAGCGCATTTACTTTGTGGTCCTTTAAAATGATTTTCTCCGCCGCAGATGCATCGGTATTTTTCAGCGCGAGAATTGCGCCATTGATCTGCTGCTCAACTAAACCGCCCATCTTTAAAACCTTATGACGAAGATTTTCCATCTCTGCATCAAACTGATGTGATATATGTTGGCTTGTTCCTTTTGTGTCCATAATTAACCTCTTCGCATTCTTTAACTTTTATTTGTTAACCGTTTCTTTTTGTTAACTCAGTAAATTTATCATTACAGATAATCATCCATAACGGCCAGTAATATAATCTTCTGTCTGTTTTTTAGACGGATTGGTAAAGATCTTGTCGGTGCTGCCAAACTCGATCATCTCACCTATATACATGAACGCAGTTTCATCCGATACACGTGCAGCCTGTTGCATGTTATGTGTTACGATCAATATCGTGTACTGCGTTTTCAATTCAGATATTAGCTCTTCAATTTTTAATGTTGAAATTGGATCAAGTGCCGAAGCGGGCTCATCGAGCAACAGGATCTCCGGTTCGATAGCAATCGCACGCGCGATCACCAGGCGCTGCTGCTGACCGCCCGAAAGACCCAGCGCACTTTCATCGAGGCGGTCTTTCACCTCATCCCATAAGGCACCACCTTTCAACGCCCATTCAACTTTTTCTTCCAGTAGACGTCGCTTATTAACACCCTGTAAACGCAAACCATAGGCCACATTTTCAAAGATACTCATAGGAAATGGATTCGGTTTTTGAAACACCATGCCTACACTCTGGCGCAGTGAAGTCACGTCGACATCCGGTGCGTAGATGTTTTTGTCGTCGAGAATTATTTCACCTTCGACACGCACACTATCGACCAGATCATTCATCCGGTTAAAACAACGTAACAATGTTGATTTACCACAACCACTGGGGCCAATAAATGCTGTCACCCGATTCTTTTTCATCTGGAAACTGATATCTTTCAATGCCTGTGATTCACCGTAGAACAAGCTCAAGTTTTTAACGTCCAGGCATATCTCATCCATTTTAGGATCAGACGAAGACTTGATCAGTGATGGATCAATTTTTGTAGCGACAGATTCATTCATAATATATTCCACAGATTGCAGTTAGCGATGTTTGCAGCTAGCGATTTTATAATTAACACTAACATTACAATCAACCATCAAGTGCACGGTATTTTTCACGTAATTTATTTCTTAAGTTGATAGCAGTTAAATTCAACGTTACGATAACCACCACGAGTAAAAAGGATGTGGCATAAACCAGTGGTCTTGCTGCCTCAACATTGGGACTTTGAAAACCAACATCATAGATATGAAAACCCAGGTGCATGAATTTTCTATCCAGATGCATAAAAGGAAAATTGCCATCCAACGGCAAGCTTGGCGCAAGCTTAACCACGCCGACTAGCATTAACGGTGCGACCTCACCTGCTGCACGTGCTACTGCCAAAATCAACCCGGTCATAATAGCGGGGCTAGCCATCGGTAAAACAATGCGCCACAAAGTTTCTACTTTAGTGGCCCCCAGACCCAAACTGCCTTCACGCAGATTTTTCGGGATACGTGACAAACCTTCTTCGGTAGAAACGATAACCACAGGTAATGTCAGCAAAGCTAGCACAAGAGAAGACCATAACAATCCTGGTGTACCGAAAGTTGGAGCAGGCAAGGCTTCAGGGAAGAACAAAGCATCAATATTACCACCAAGAAAATAAACAAAAAAGCCCAGTCCAAAAACACCATAAACAATAGAAGGCACACCAGCGAGATTATTGACAGCGATACGGATGATGCGGATAAGCGTACCCTGTCTGGCATATTCACGTAAGTACACAGCCGCGATCACCCCAAATGGCGTAACCAGCACCGCCATCAACATCACCATCATCACGGTACCGAATATGGCAGGGAAGATACCACCTTCAGTATTCGCTTCACGCGGGTCATCAGTAATAAAGGCCCACAGTGTCTGCATATAAAAAACAACTTTACTCGGAATCGACATCTGATTTGGTCGCCAGGCTTTAACGATTTTCTCCAGCGGTATGGTTACTTCACTACCATCCATCACTGTCGCGTGAATGCTATCTCGTTCGATCTCTTTGTAGAGTCTCTGTGTCTGAATCAACAGGTCACTGTATTGCTGTTGTAACTGGGCACGTTCCTGCTCAATGTCGCTGATAGCAGCATCAGTTAATTCATTATCTATCTGCAATCGTTTTTCTTTTAAGCGTATACGTTCCAGCTTATAATTGATCGAACCTATTTCACCTTGCTCCAGATGTAATATCTGCTCACGTATCTCAGTGGCTCGCTGCAGGCGTTTTTCAAATTCCGACCAGACATGGTCTTTACTACTAGCTAGACCTTTACTGCCAACTGGATCTTTACTGCTGACCAGTTCACCATTCTCATATACCGAATTCAGATAGCCGTAAAAATTACCCCATTCGATGCGCTCTAACACCATCACATCACGAGGCTGCTCACGTTTGACTATATCAATATCATATAACCAGCGAAAATCGCTGCCAAGAATATCGCGGTTACCGGTTTTAACCAGGTAACGGGTGACTTCGCCATCTTTCTGCGTAATGCCTTGAACGGAATCTGCCAGCACGGTTTCGGATTCGACAATCTCTGCGATTACAGTAGTGGCATTCTGTTCGTTCTCATAATAAAACGCTTCGACACTGGCCGGCCAAAAATGACTCATACCACGGAATAATATCAACAGCAGCAAACCGAACACAGCAACCAGCGCAATCGAAACCGCACCAGCATTCAGCCAGATCCACGGCGTACCGCTTTTAAACCACAAACTTACTTTCTGCCCTATCATAACCCGCTATACCTCTTACGTAGACGGTGACGAATTATTTCAGCCAGCGTATTAAATACGAATGTGAACAGGAACAGTATCAGTGCGGCCAGAAATAAAACCCGGTAATGGGTACTAAATACTTCTGCTTCCGGTACTTCCACCGCAAGGTTGGCTGCCAGGGTACGCATACCCTGAAAAATACTCGCATCCATCAATGGTGTATTGCCTGTTGCCATCAATACGATCATGGTCTCACCCACCGCACGACCAAAACCCATCATAACCGCAGAAAAAATACCGGGGCTGGCGGCCGGTAACACCACACTGGTCATGGTCTGCCAGCGTGTTGCACCTAGCGCAAGAGAACCACGTACCAGATGTTGCGGCACACTAAACAATGCATCTTCGGCGATAGAAAAAATAGTCGGAATAACAGCAAAGCCCATGATCAGACCAACTACCAACGAGTTACGCTGGTCATAGTCAATACCCCACTCATTACCCAGGTAGGTACTCATACTGCCATTAAAAAAGATTTTTTCGATAGGCGTACTAAGCGTCATCGAAAACCAGATTAAAAACAGTATCACTGGAACCAGTAATGCAGCCTCCCAGCCTTCAAACCTTGACTTATTTGGCACAAACCCCCAAAGCATGGCGCAAAATATAAAACCAACAGGCAAAATCAGTAACAGTATAAAGACACCCGCAAGGTGTGTTTCAACATAAGGCGCAAGCCACAGACCAGCAAGAAAACCGAGTATCACTGTCGGTAATGCTTCCATAATTTCAATCGCTGGCTTTACCGTTTGGCGCATTCTCGGCGCCATGAATTGTGCGGCAAACATAGCGCCTAATATAGCGATAGGCACCGCAAATAACATCGCGTAAAAGGCCGCTTTTAAGGTGCCAAAAGATAATGGCATCAAACTAAACTTGGGTTCAAACTCATTGGTAGAAGCGGATGACTGCCAGATATAGTCTGCTTCGTCATAACCTTCGTACCAGACTTTTTCCCACAACACATCCCACGAAACTTCAGGATAATCGTTACGTACATCATAGACATATATCTGATCGGTGCTATCAGAAGCAATCAAATTTTGTGCGCGCGCAGACCATGCCATCTGCTCAACCGCAGCATTTGCGGTATTGATGCTAGCCAGCGTTCTCTGTGACGTGGAATAATAGATTGTGATGTCACCCCGATCATCAGCCACTGCAAAACCCTTGCGTTGTACCTCTGTCGCAATACTGATAGTAGGTGACGTACCATTTTGAAAATTACGGATAAAAACCAGTTCGCGGCCGCCATCTTTACGCACAGACATCCATTGCTGCACTTCACCATTGGCCATACCTACCAGCAAAGAATTTCCACCCAGCAACAATTTGAGACGACTGATCTCATGATTAAAGTGATAGCCTTTTCTGTCACCATCAAAACCATCCTCATCCAGTGAGTAATCCGACAGTTCACCTTTTTTAGCCGCCGCATATAAATGGTCGAGACCGGGTGTTAATACGATAGAACTGACGTCACCTTCGAAGACCTGTTCCGAAGATGATTGCAGCTCTGTTGTAATATCACCACTGATAAAAGATTCCTCACGCGAGTAACGTGCAAATACCAGGCGATTATCACTGGTAGTTGCAGCAAGACCGGCACCGTCACTATTTAACTGGATATCGATCTGCGTTAGCGGCTGTGCAGACTCATCAAGTTGCAAAGGCGCTTTGCCCAGCGGATATTCAAGCCGTGGTGTCAGAGTACGTATATCATCCGGATAACTCAGCTCAAATATATAACGTACCGCCATCGCGGAACCGTTTTCAAGACCTAAAGCAATCAGATCAAGTTTGGCTGATACACTGGTTATAGCGGCAGGAAGCTCAAGTGTTTCATCACTGATGACCTCACCCGACATCGTGTTAAAGAAAATCACATGGCCGCTATCTGTAAAACGAACAGCCAATGTGCCCTGCTCTTCCAGCCCGAGGTGAAGGGTTTTACCTTGACCCGGCGCCGAATAAGAAGTCGCCTGTTTTATTTCAGCCGACTCAAACATCGGTATAACGACATACAGCAAATAAAAGAAAATCAGCAAGATAGCAACAATAACGCTAATACCACCAGAAGCCACAAAGTAGCGCGTCAAGCGATCTTTGAGTGCTCGTCGGTTATAACCTGCTTGTAATCTCAATTTTTTCATGGCGGCAGTTTATATCCAGAATGTTACAAAGTTATGACAAGATGTGACAATTTGATGAAGGTTCATCATCTGCAATCGTTTTACGGACTGATGTGTTCGGGGCTAAATCCTGTGCTCATAGAATTTGTTCTGTTCGCGAAATCATAACGTTTATCCGTTATATAAAAAACATCCATCATCCAGTGTAATGCAACTACAGACTCTCGGCATCTCAAAAAAACCCTGCTATTGCAGGGCTCTGTATTTCTGAGAGCGACTGGAAACAGTCGCTCAGCAATGCCTGACCAGAAAGATCACCCCGTCCAGAGAGCGGGTTTTACTGACTAGCCTGGTTGTTATGCATCGCCTCTTCCAGTTTCTTGACGTCTGCAGGCGAAAGCTTAGGTCGGTCGATTGTGAGCGTCAGCTTGTTCAGCTTACCGGTGAACTTGAACGGTGGCTGGTAATCCCGATCGTCCACTCCCGTCAGTGTGTCAGCGCCGACGTCGAAGTTTTCGTCCCACTGTAGCGTCAACGGAATCGTCTTCGGCAGCGTGATCTTCGCGACTTCCTTACCATCAACCTTCAATATACCAGTGCCACTGCGACCGAGACCGGACACACTGTTGAAAGCGAGTGTGGCGGCACCCATACCGTCATACTTGAAGTCATATTCAAGCGTATGTTTGCCCGGTGACAATACCTCGGGCGCCTGCCATTTGACCCGCTCTAGATCGAGCATATTCCAGGTGAACACCGGCTTACCCTTGAGCAGATAGAAACCGTAACCACCGAAACGCCGTATCGCGGCCGCGGCCGGGGCGTCTCGTAGAGGTTGTCGGCTTACGAGGTTGCGCCTTTGCCCGTCGGCATGCCGTGGCTGTCGGCATGCCGTGGCTCGGGACCGCTGCGCATGGAGCCACGGCGACACCCTTCACGTCTGGCGTTTCGGTCCGGGCTTGCCACCGCCGCCGCGATCACCTCCCGGCGGCAATCCGGCCGCCTCGCGCTGCCGGGCGAGGTGCAGGTCCAGTTGCCCGGCCGCCAGTGGCAGCAGGCTGGCGCCGAAGGCGAGCGCCCAGCCGGAGAGCCCCGGGTCGGACACGGAGAGGATGCGTGCGAGCGGCGGCCAGTACACGGCGAGCAGCAGCAGCGCCGCGAGGCACAGGCCGAGTGCGATCCAGAATCCAGGGATTGCCGGTGACCTCGTTGCGCAGCCAGCCCAGGCCCGGGTTGCGCACCGCGAAGACGTGCCAGATCTGCGCGAGTGAGAGGGTCAGGAACGACACCGTCGTCGCCTCGCGTTCCGGCAGGCCGAGAACCAGGACCGCGGCCGCGAGGGCGCCGAGGACGGCGAGCGCGATGACGGCGCCGAGGACGAAGATGCGCCGCCAGTGGCGCGCGCGTCAGGATCGGCTCGCCGCGGATCGCGCGGCGGTTCGCGCATCAGCGCCGGGACTGCCCTCGCCGACGCCCAGCGCGAGGGCGGGGAAGACGTCGGTGACCAGGTTCAGGAACAGGATCTGCAGCGGCAGCAGCGGCAGCGGTCCCTGCGCGAGCGCGCCGAGCGCGACCACGAAGATCTCGCTGACGTTGCACGACATCAGGTAGACGACGAACTTGCGGATGTTGTCGAAGATCACGCGGCCCTGCGCGACCGCGGCGACGATGGTGCCGAAGCTCGTCGTCGCTGCAGCACCATGTCGCGCCGCCTCGCGCGCGACCTGCGGTGCCGCGCACGCCCATGGCGATGCCGATGTCGGCCTTCTTCAGCGCCGGCGCGTCGTTGACGCCGTCGCCGGTCATCGCGACGACTGCGCCGTGCGCGCTGGTGCAGCGTCGATCAGGTCGAGCTTCTGCCGCGGCGATGACGCGCGCGATCACCGGCGCGTCGAGCAGGACTTGCGCCCGTCGCGTCCGGCAGCTCCTCGAGCGGCGCGAGCTCGCGCGCCGTCCACGAACGAGATCGTTCCGCCGGGAGCCGGTCGATCAGTCCGACGGCGGCGCGCGACGTCCAGCCGGTGGCGCCGTGGTCACCGGTGACCATGACCACCCGGATGCCGGCGCCTGGCAGGCATCGACGGCGTCGCGCACGCGCTCGCGCGGCGGATCGAAGAAGCCGGCCAGGCCGAGGAGCTCGAGATTCGCGAACTCGAACGCGGGTTCGCCGGTCGTGGATTCGAGCGTTGCCGTG
>CAWBXM010000099.1:0-9110 GCA_963792545.1 uncultured Gammaproteobacteria bacterium
ACCCATGCCATCGCTCTGACTTTGTCCAGCCCCTTGACCTTGTCCATAACCACCTTGTCCCTGGCCGCCTCCCTGACGGTAACCGCCTCGATTGCTATTACCGTAGCCACCACCCTGATTACCACCCTGTCCTCGGTTATAACTCTGGCCGCTCTGACCACCGTCCTTGCCGTAACCACCACCTTGTCCGCCGCCACCTTGACCACCACCTTTAGCGAAGGCGCTGGACGACACAGCTACAGCAACTGTTACGAATACGACACCAATAGCATTTTTAATTTTTGAATTCATCGCTTAGAACTCCTAATGTAATGTTTTATTTGATAAATGATAAATAATTATTAAAATATGTAACTCAACACTCACAAAAGTTATTACCTTTTTTCATGATAGCTATAGCTTAACAAAGCAGCAAAAAAAACTAATTGATGAATATCATTTAAATAGAGTTTCGAAGAAATTAATATCCGATAAGTTTAAACCCTGTTCTGTATAATTCCCGTTATAAGGTCAGCTGCAACCCCGGATTTCCAAGTGAAAAAAATCGCCATTTTTGTTGATGTACAAAACATCTATTACACCACCCGAGATGCGTATGGACGTCAATTCAATTATCGCGAATTCTGGAGACAGATCAGCAAAACGGGAGAAATCATTACCGCTAACGCTTATGCTATCCATCGTGGTGATGACAGACAGAAAAAGTTTCAGGATGCTCTCAAACACCTTGGTTTTAACATTAAACTAAAACCCTATATTCAACGCAGTGACGGTTCAGCCAAAGGTGACTGGGACGTCGGCATTACTATCGATGTAATGGAAGCCGCCAAAGACGTCGATACCATCATATTGCTATCCGGTGATGGAGATTTCGATATGCTGCTTGAAAAAGTTAACCATGATTACGGCGTTCTCACAGAGGTCTACGGCGTACCAACACTTACTGCCAATTCACTGATTAATGCGGCCAGCATCTATCATCGTATTGATGATGAACTGCTGATGTGAGCAGCTAATATAAGCGGCTGTTATACTTAGCTCATATAAAACTATCCCAAGAGACTAGGGAACCACTGATTAATTATGAATGAAGTAGATTGTAAGTTGAATGAATCAGATTCAAGGCGTAAAACGCACGTAATAGCTGGCTATTGCGAAGTTTTACAACGCCGAAGATGGATTATTCAGCTTGCAAGATACGATTTCACTAATTGATCAGTGGTTTCCTAAATACCCGTGACCACAACGAACGCTATCGAATTTTCCACATTACCACTGACATCCGATTTTTTAGATAATCTTAAATCATTAGGTTATCTAAAAATGACACCGATTCAATCACAAGGTTTACCTGTTGTTTTAGAAGGTAGAGATCTACTGGCGCAGGCTAAAACAGGCAGTGGTAAAACGGCTGTCTTCGCAATAGGCATCTTACAAAAACTCGAATCACAAACTTACGAAACACAGGCGCTAGCTCTCTGTCCTACACGCGAACTAGCCGATCAGGTAAGTAAAGAGATACGCAACCTGGCACGTTCCACCCCAAACACTAATGTACTGACTTTATGTGGTGGCAAACCGATGGGGCCACAATTATCATCACTAGAACGTAATCCACATATCGTCGTTGGTACACCAGGGCGAATATTAAAACATTTAGAAAAAGGTACGTTAAAACTAGATGCGCTGAACACGCTGGTACTGGATGAAGCTGACCGCATGTTAGACATGGGTTTTCATGACGATATAATGCGTGTTCTTGATTTTCTACCACCACAGAAACAAACACTTTTATTTTCAGCGACCTACCCTGATGAAATAAAAAACATAAGTAATACCATTCAGAATAACCCCATTGATGTCCGTGTTGAAAGCCTGCATGACGATAGCAACATAAAGCAGATTTTCTATGAAATAGAAAAGAACGAGAGAACAAATGCATTAATAAAACTGTTACTGCATTTCCAACCTGAATCCAGCGTTATCTTTTGCAATCGTAAACAACAATGTCAGGATCTGGCTGAGGACTTATGGCAACAGGGTTTTCATGCACTAGCACTTCATGGTGACCTCGATCAGAAACAGCGCGACCAGGCATTACTGCAATTCACAAATAAAAGCAGTTCTATTCTTATTGCCACAGATGTTGCCGCACGCGGTCTGGATATTAAAGATTTACAGGCAGTGATTAACTTTGAACTATCACAGGATCCAGAGATACACATACACCGTATCGGGCGTACCGGCCGCGCTGGCAAAGAAGGTCTGGCTTTAAGTTTATTCATGCCATCTGAAACACCTAAAGTTATTGCTATTGAGAAATATCAAAAAAACGCTGTACGAAGAGAAGATATTTCATCACTGACAGTTTCAGCCGATGCAATCAGCAATCTTGAACCGACCATGACCACCCTGCTCATAAGTGGCGGTCGAAAAGATAAAGTACGTGCGGGTGATATTTTAGGCGCGTTAACGGCAAACGCAAAGATATCAGGTCAACAGATAGGCAAGATCGATATCCTTGATGTGTTTTCCTATGTAGCTGTAGATAAAAAAATTGCCAAACAAGCATTGAATATTTTATCCGAAGGCAAAATTAAGGGACGTAAATTCAAGGTACGAAAACTTAGCTGATAACGTAGATACACTTAATTATTGATCACGGAATAAATTCCGCGCCTGCAAACTATCGATACTTGTAGGAGCGCTTTGCAAAGCGCGATCTCTGTTAGCTGAATACCACTATATTATCAATACCACAGAAGAGTTTAATCAACCGTTCCCATTATCAGCATGTACTTTCTCCAGAACTCTAAAAACCACATCTACAGTTATATCCAGCTCACTTAAATGACATGCCACTTCTTTGCCTTCTTTTGATGCACGATAAAAGTGCGGTGTCATAACAAGCAGGTTATTAATCTGCTCATTACCGACAATTTTTTCTTTAAACTCAAGTTTTTCACTACTTACTAAAGAAAACCCGGGAATTTCTGTCCTAAGAAAATGCTTTAAGTCGCCCTTTTTCACCTCTTTGTAGATGATCTCACGCAACTCTTTTAAATGATCTGGGCCAGGATCAACAACAATAATCCTGCCACCAGGCTTCAGCGCTTTTTTGAATCCATCAGCACTCAAAAAACCAAAAAGACATAAAATCATGTCAACGCTTTCGTTCTCAACAGGAAGCTGTCTGTTTGTACCAACTATCCAGCATATGTGTTTATTTCTTTTTGATGATTGAATAATCGCATCTTTGGATATATCCACACCGATAAACGACAGGCTATGGAAATCGTCAGAATAATTCAGTGAATCAAATACAGCGTCTAAATAGTAACCTTCCCCACAGCCTGCATCTAAAAGACAATAATTACCTCCAGGGTTCAGTTGTGTGAGAACCAGTTCAGCGAGCCTGGTTGCTATCGGTCGATAAACGCCTGAATTTAAAAACTGCGTTCGAGCTAATACCATCGCTTTACTGTCACCAGGCTGTTTAGAACGCTTATGTTGCACCGGCAACAGATTTATATAACCCTGGCGAGCAATATCAAAAGTATGGCCATTTGCGCATACAAGTTGATTATCTTGTTGCGTAAGCTTTGCTCCATCTATCGGACAAGCCAGGTTGTCTTGTTTCTTAATGTTCATCTATATTAAAAATGCTCAGTAGCTTAAAATTCATTCTATTCTCATGTCAGATAAAATACAGCAATCAGATGTCCTTATAATTGGCGCCAGCGCGTCGGGGTTAATGTGTGCCATCGAAGCCGGTAAACGTGGTCGCAATGTTACCGTGCTTGACCATGCCAATAAAGCCGGTAAAAAAATACTGATGTCTGGTGGCGGTCGCTGTAATTTTACTAATATGAATATCGAGGCCAGTAACTTTATATCTCACAATCCACATTTCTGTAAATCAGCACTGAGTCGTTTCACGCAGTGGGATTTTATAGCTATGGTTAATGAATACAAAATCCCCTATCACGAACGTGATCTCGGTAAATTATTTTGTGACGATAGTGCTAAAGATATTCTAAACATGTTGCTTGCTGAGGCAAAGAAAGTAAATGTTAAAATTCGCCTCAAATGCGAAATATCATCATTATTAAAAGCAGATAATAATCAGTTCATCGTTAATACCTCACTCGGTACGTTTCAGGCCAATGCCCTGGTTATTGCCTCGGGCGGTCTATCAATACCAAAGATGTGCGCCAGCCCATTAGGTTATAAGGTGGCCGAACAATTTGGACATAAGATCTGGCCGACCGCTGCGGGTCTTGTACCGTTTACCCTACAGCCGCACGATAAAGAAAGACTCGAACCATTGTCTGGCGTCTCAGTGCTGAGTAATGTTTCTAGTGGACGCAACCAGTTTAAAGAAAACATCCTGTTCACCCATCGCGGTCTAAGTGGCCCGGCAGTGTTACAGATATCTTCCTACTGGAAACCGGGTGAAAATATAAACATCAATTTACTACCTGACATAGATGTTGATAATCTATTGAAAATGAAACAGAAGAAGCAGGCAAATTTAAAATTAAAAACCGTACTATCTGAGATTTTACCGAAACGACTTATTGCCGCCTTATTTGAGGCATCCTTACTAGATCTGCCATTACAGGAATTATCCCACGCACGTATCAGCGAGATATCCGAAAGATTACAACACTGGGAAATCAAACCAAATGGCACTGAAGGCTATCGCACCGCTGAAGTAACCTTGGGTGGTGTGGATTGCGATGAGCTGTCATCTAAAACCATGGAATCAAAAAAAATTGAAGGTTTGTACTTTATCGGCGAGATTGTCGATGTTACCGGCTGGTTAGGCGGTTACAATTTTCAGTGGGCATGGTCCTCAGGCTGGTGTGCGGGCCAGGTTGTGTAGCGGATAAAATCTAAGAGAGATCGCGCTTTGCAAAGCGCTCCTACAGGTATATAGACACCTGTAGGAGCGGAAAAAATTGTTTGGAACAATTTTTCACGTAAGCCCCGAAGTGCTTCTACATGGATGTAGATGTTAGAGCAACGCAGGAGCAGTTGCCGAGTGAAGCATAGGGATATGCTGAATAATTTATTCCGCGATCAACGGTTAAAGTAAATACTGGCCTGAGATAAAGACATTACTCTTAGAGTTATCTTATTTAATTGACTAACCGTTATTTGCCTTACTACCAAATTCCTGATCAAGTTTATCAACAATGCTTCTGATGAAATCGATAAACTCATCAACTCCAGCCTGGTCTTTATTTTTTCGGCATTCATTCATCGCGGAAATGGCGAGATTGATGGCGGCATGATAATTGCCTTTATCCAGGTGTGTATTAATGCTTTCTTTTTCTGCTTTAATATCCATTAGTCATCCTATATTAAATACTATCAATCACTGCATTCAAAGCTGCACTTGGCTGCATTACCTTCGACGTCAGCTCTTTATTCACATAATAATAACCACCCAGATCGACTGCCTTGCCCTGTACTGAATTCAGTTCCTCAACAATTTTTGTCGCATTGCCTGATAACTGCTTAGCGATAAGTGTAAAGGTCTGTTTCAGATCTTTATCCTGATCTTGTTCAGCCAGTGCCTGTGCCCAGTACATCGCAAGATAAAAATGACTGCCGCGAGTATCCAGTTCACCTACTACTCGTGATGGCGATTTATCATTATTTAAAAACGCGCTGTTAGCCTTATCCAGCGCATCGGCCATGACTTGTGCTTTTGTGTTGCCTGTTTTTTGCGCGAGGTCTTCGATGGAAACGGCCAGTGCTAAAAACTCACCAAGGGAGTCCCAACGCAGGTGATTTTCTTCTACTAGTTGAGCCACGTGTTTCGGCGCAGAACCGCCCGCGCCAGTTTCAAACAGACCACCACCGGCTAACAGCGGCACGATTGATAACATCTTGGCACTGGTGCCCAGCTCTAAAATCGGAAATAGATCGGTGAGGTAGTCACGCAGCACATTACCCGTAACAGAGATGGTATTTTCACCCGCCTTCACACGCTCCAAGGTATAACGTATGGCTTCTACCGGTGACATGATATCGATGACTATACCATTCAGGTCACCGACCAGTTCTTTGTCTTTCAGATAAGTTTTTACTTTGACAATTAAATTTAGATCATGTGCACGATTTTCATCCAGCCAGAAGATAGCAGGTTGACCGGTTAATCTTGCGCGATTAACCGCTAACCTAACCCAGTCACGAATCGGCAGGTCTTTGGACTGGCACATGCGCCAGATATCACCCTGCTCGACCTTATGTTCCATCAGCACATCGCCTGCTGCATCAGTGACACAAACATAGCCATTAGCTGGAATTTCGAAAGTTTTATCATGTGAGCCATATTCTTCCGCTTTTTGCGCCATCAAACCTACGTTACTCACGTTGCCCATAGTGGTGACATCAAATGCCCCATGCTGTTTACAAAAGGCGATGGTTTCCTGATAGATGCCAGCATAACAGCGGTCAGGTATCATGGCTTTAGTATCGTGTAATTGACCATCCGGGCCCCACATCTGTCCGGATGAGCGAATCGCTGCCGGCATGGAGGCATCGACGATAATGTCGCTTGGGACGTGTAAGTTGGTAATGCCCTTATCAGAATTCACCATGGCCAGTTCGGGACGTGTCTGGTAAACCGCCTGTATGTCGGCTTCTATCTCGGCGCGCTGATCATCAGGCAAGCCGGCTATTTTTGCATAGACATCGCCCAGCCCGTTACGCGTATCAACACCCAGCTTTTCTAACGTTGCCGCGTGTTTTGCAAACACGTCTTTGTAATAAACATTTACTGCGTGGCCAAACATGATCGGGTCAGAGACTTTCATCATGGTGGCTTTCAGATGTAATGATAACAATACACCCTGTTTTTTTGCGTCCAGTGCAGCGTCCTCAAAAAAGTCACATAAAGCATTTCGACTCATCACTGCGGCATCGATTACCTCGCCAGCCAGTACCGGCGTTTTTTCTTTGAGCACGATGGTCTCACCATTATCAGCTGTAAATTCGATTTTTACATGACCCGCGGTATCGATAATTACAGATTTTTCGCTGGAATAAAAGTCGCCGTCACTCATCGAAGCGACATGCGATTTAGAATCTGCTGACCATTTCCCCATTCTGTGTGGATGTTTTTGCGCATACTCTTTAACCGGCGCTGCCACTCGGCGGTCTGAATTACCTTCACGTAATACTGGATTGACTGCGCTACCCAGGACTTTGGCATAACGGATTTTGATCGCCTGCTCAGCATCGTTTTGCGGGTCTTCGGGATAGTCTGGAATGTCGAAGCCCTTTGCCTGTAGTTCTTTAATGGCGGCATGCAGTTGCGGAACCGAGGCACTGATGTTTGGCAGTTTGATGATATTCGCTTCCGGCTTTTTAGCCAGTTCACCGAGTTCAGAAAGTGTGTCAACCTGCTTTTGATCATCGTTCAGATTGTCAGGGAAGTTGGCAATAATACGAGCTGACAAAGAGATATCGCGGGCTTCAACGTCGATACCCGCAGCATGTGTGTATGCCTTCACTATAGGTAAAAAAGAATACGTGGCTAAAGCAGGGGCCTCATCTGTTAGTGTGTAGATGATTTTTGACGATGGTATCTTGTTTGGCATTGTATCTATCTCTGAGTAATAATCTGTGGCAGAAGTTGCAAGCTGGGTCGATTCAGCCGCGTATTATATCAGAATGGCGCTATAATTATGAGTCAGGGTTCGCGCAGGTAATAGCCTATACAGGCAAAGGTGATGAATAGTTAATCCTGATTTTTTAAATCAACGAGATTTGCCAGTAATACACAGACACTCATCAACAGCAGTAAACCAAATATCACTATTAACATTTCTGCCATAGTAATGCCAAAGATTACTTCCGGTGTATAACCACACGTTGCCTCAACACGATATAACCACGGTAACCAGGTATCAAGCGGCAGCCATGTTGGTAGACCCGGATCAAAACCACAGTCGCTAAACACAAAACCACGTTCTGTACCGAGCAGAATATAAGCACGTTCGGTTAATGCTGCAGCGATCAAAACGACAGACAGGTTCGACACCAGATTTAGTGCCCGGTTATTTCGTGTCAGAAATCCAAGCACGGCGACTAGGATCAGTAAGGAAAGCCACAGCCGAACCTGAATGCACATAACACAGGGCTGTAAATGATCAACATATTGAAAATATAATGCTACTGCGAGTAAAACAAGACTGCCAAAGATATAAGACAACCAGTACTTTCTGTTCTGTGCGAGGCTATTTAACTGTTGTATGAATTTCATATTCTAGTATACCGATATGTTGTATAGAGCATTTTAACATGTTGTTAATGCCCATAGATGACGTGCTCGCCCCAGTTCCATGTGTGCTCAATTTTTTTACCGGATAATGGGATCATTTCTACTGCCATCTCTGGCAGTCGTAAGATCGCACAACTATTATTGAATACCGAACTGCCGGGATTAATGACCAGTGTATTACCAAGGGTCTCTGCAAAAACCTGGTGTGTATGGCCGATAACCAATACGTCATAATCGAATGATCGCAATGTCTCAGACCACTGCTTTACCCGTTCCGGCATTATCAAGCCATGTTTATCCAGTAATTTTATACCACCATGACAGCCCTCAGGTGGCTGTGCATGTACCATGTATAAATGTTTCCCTTCGATACGGGCATGGTATGAGACGGTAATCGTTTGAGAAAAGATAGCGTATGTTTATCTGACTTATTGTTGTGTCCAGTCTCACGTTGACCAGCCTCATGGTGATCAATATACTGCAGATCATGATTACCTATAACCGTCTGGCAATGACTCTTCTCAAGCAAAGCTATGGTCTCACTTAACTGATCCATATAACCGGCGATATCGCCAGCACACAATACCTGCTCTACGCCGGCTTTTTCAAAAATATGCAGTGCTTCTGCCACCGGCTCAGGGCTGGCGTGAACATCACTTATCAAACCAATCAACGTCATACAAAAAGCCTACACTAAATCCGTTAATTTGTAACTTATTTGCTCAGTCAACAACCTTGAATTATTTCAATTCACCCTAATATATTAGTATCAATAGTAATTTATGCAAGAGTAGAAACATGACAAAAATTC
>CAWBXM010000100.1:0-10289 GCA_963792545.1 uncultured Gammaproteobacteria bacterium
TCGCCGGCAACCATCTTCCATAACACACGAAGCGTCAGCGAAGACATGTCCCAGGTTTTCATCAGTGCTTTAGCCACTGCCTCAAACGGTGAATACTCAACGTGCACCACCAGTTGTTGCCTGACAGACTCGGGTACATGCTGATAGGCACCAATATATCCCTGCTGCTCACCTTCTTTTGTTTCACGGCTCTGCGTGATAACTGTAATCGTCTTTTCGTTACCATCACGTAAAATAACGAACTGCATGGCTGCATTTGGCTTTTTGCGAATCATTTCGACTAGTGGTCGCCACTGCGAGACCTCGACACCATCAACTCGTACAACCACATCACCCTGTTGTATACCTGCATTTTCAGCCGCGCTTTTTTCCACTACACCACCAATTTCTGCGGGTAAGATCGGCCACCACTGATTAAAACCGATGCTATTGAATATGTCGCCTTCATCTTCCAGCAAGTGTAAATCACCCAATGCAAGCTCACGTGTTTGCTCCTGGCCATCAGCATCAAGAACAGTAACCGGCACATCACCACCGTTCAAACCCTGACTCAATATTTCTAGCCTGAAGTCGTTCCATGATACTACTGATGTGTCACCGACTTTCAAAACTTCATCCTGGAGCTGAAATCCCGCTCTGGCGGCAATACTGTCGGCGGCCGTTTCACCGACAAAAGGTCGATCCACAGTACTGCCCAACATGAACACGATCCAGTACAGGAAGATGGCAAGAATAAAGTTAAACGCCGGACCAGCAAATACGATGGCGAAGCGTTTTGAAATACTCTGATTATTAAACGCACGAGCTTTATCAGCATCACTGACATCGCCCTCACGCTCATCAAGCATTTTCACGTAACCGCCAAGTGGAATCGCTGCTATGACATATTCGATATCATCACCTTCAGCAGATTTTCTTCGCCAGCTTAATAACGGTTTACCAAAACCGATGGAAAATCGTAATACTTTTACACCCGCTTTGCGTGCCACCCAGAAATGACCAAACTCGTGAAAAGTAACCAGTAGACCAATGGCAACAATAAAGAAAAAAATGTTATGTAACACGCTCATATTTTTATATTAGTACTCTTAATATTTTGCCAAAATAGTTTCATTGGTTATAACTCTTGCCATTGCATCGGCTTTCAGAATATTTTCCAACGAGCTAACATCCTGTGTGATCTCTGCCTGATTCAGTGTTTGCTCAATCAATGTAGCAATATCATTAAATCGAATTTTTTCATCCAGAAAAGCGGCTACAGCGACTTCATTCGCTGCGTTTAAAACGATACTTGCAGAACCACCTGTTTGAATTGCTTCATAACATAAACGCAGACACGGAAAACGCTCCATATCCGGTTTTTCAAAATCCAGTTTTGCGACATCAAAGATGTTAAGTGGTTCAACTCCGGACTCAATTCTTTCCGGCCATGCCAGTGCATGTGCGATCGGTGTTCGCATATCCGGGTGACCCAGCTGCGCCAATACAGAGCCATCACAGTAACTTACCATCGAATGCATCACACTCTGCGGGTGGATAACCACATCGATATTGCAGATGTCCATGTCAAATAACCAATAAGCCTCTATCAGTTCAAGGCCTTTATTCATCAAGGTGGCTGAATCGACTGAGATTTTTCTGCCCATATCCCAATTAGGGTGATTGACCGCCTGCTCCGGCGTAACATCATGTAACTGCTCGGTTGACCAGGTTCTAAAAGGTCCACCGCTGGCAGTCAGCAAAATACGTTCGATACCAGAACCTGACCGATTAGCTATTTTAACCGAAGAACGCTGCTCTGTGAGACTATCTGGCATACATTGAAAAATTGCATTGTGTTCACTGTCCACCGGCATCAATATCGCATTGTTTTGCCGCGCAGTATCGATAAAGAGTTTGCCCGACATGACCAGCGCTTCTTTATTCGCCAGCAGCACACGTTTACCCTGCCTGGCAGCGGCAAGTGTTGGCACCAGGCCGGCAGCGCCAACAATGGCTGCCACCACACAATCTACGGCTTCCTCCTCAACCACCTGCAATAAACCGGCTTCACCATTTAATACTTGCGTTGTTAAATTTTGAGCTTGCAGACTTTTTGATAATTCAGTTGCTGAAACCTCATCGTTCATCACCGCATAACGCGGTTCCCATAACTCACACAAGGAAAGCATAACGGCAACATTGGTATTGGCGGTTAAAGCATAGATCTGATAACGCGTCGGGTGACGAGCAACCACATCCAGCGTACTGGCACCAATACTGCCAGTGGCGCCGAGTAAGGTTATTTGTAACGGATGCGACGTCATCACAATGATTGCATCATACTAAAGAATCTAAAAAATTGCTTTGTATCAGCCAGTGGTAACCGACAGCAAAAACCGGCATCGCTGCCAGCACACTGTCGATACGGTCTAGTATGCCACCGTGACCGGGCAGAATATTACCGCTATCTTTAACCCCGGCTTCGCGTTTTAAAAAGCTGAAATACAGGTCACCATTAACAGAGATAAAAGTCAGGATTATTGATAACAGCACCAGCAATACGGCGTGTTCAGTATCCAGCTGAAAATAATAACTGGCGAGCAGGCTGTACAAGGTTGTAGCGATAACCGCCCCAATTAACCCTTCTTTGGTTTTACCCGGACTGATCAGCGGTGCCAGTTTGTTTTTACCAAATTTTTTACCTGTAAAATAGGCCCCAATATCCGCAATCCATACCAGTGCCAGTGCATAAAATAACCAGTCAGCACCTCGATTAAAGCTGTGGATTTGCAGCATTGCTATAGCTGCTGCAGGCAACACAACAAAAGCGATAAATAGTTTTTCCGGTTTTAAATCTGTACTGGCAGCTTTCGGTTTTGCAAACTTGAGAAAGTAACTAATGCTAAACCACCACAATACCGCGACATAGATGAACCAGATAGCATAATCGGCAAGATATTGTATCACCGCCCAGCTAAACAAAGTCACACACAGAGCAAAGGAAACTTTAAGTAGCGGTTTATAGAGACCAGACAATTTTGCCCATTCATAACCAGAGATCAATACGATAAAAAGTAAAAAGTAAAAGAACACTTCGCTGGGCTGGAAAAAGATCATCCAGAAGACAAAAGCTGCAAGTGGTATAGCGGTTAATATACGTTGATATAACATTGTTCTAATATTTCTTCTTATTATTGTAACGTTAAAGACTATTCGTAGTTGCTGCGAACGAATTAGTGCCTGCTTTGCTGGCCGTTTTCCTGGCTAATTGCTACTCCATCATTTAATAACTGTTGGCCCGTTTTTCCAAACCTGCGCTGGCGGCCGGCATACCATGCTATGGCCGCATTAAAGTCCTCATCTGAAAAATCCGGCCACAGAGTATCAACAAAATATAACTCACTGTATGCCAGCTGCCATATTAAAAAATTACTGATGCGCTGTTCACCACCAGTTCGGATAAAAAGATCAGGCTCGGGCATTTCATTCAAAGATGTAAACGAAGAAAATAATGTTTCATCTATATCCTGTAGCGTTAATTTATTATCTTTTAACTGCTTGGCTATCGACCTGCAGGCATTGACAATATCCCAACGGCCACCATAATTAGCCGCTATATTTAAACGTAGGCCGGTATTCTCACGAGTTAGAACTTCCGCTTCATTAATACTTTTTTGTAGCTTTTCAGAAAATCGACCACGGTCACCAATAAATTGAACGCGAACATTTTTCTTATTTAATTTTTTTACTTCAGCCATGATGGTAGAAACAAACAACGCCATCAAGCTGCTAACCTCTTCTTCAGGTCGGTTCCAGTTCTCACTGCTGAATGCAAAAATCGTTAAGGCCTGTATATGATTTTTTGCACAGTTCTCAACAATTTTTCGTGTCGCATTGACACCAGCTTTATGCCCTGCGGCACGTGGCAAGTGTCGTTTGTTCGCCCACCGGCCATTACCGTCCATAACAACCGCTATATGTTTCGGCCATTGCTGGGCTGATAGATGCTCTATAGAATCAGTTTCTTCACTCATCGCTAATTAGCCATTGATCATAGTCTGGGATCATAGCCTGACAGATACCAATGACTGCTAGATCTCCATCAGTTCTTTTTCTTTGGCCACAATGACTTCATCAACGCTTGCGACAAACTTATCAGTCAGCTTTTGCACCGCATCTTCAGCTTGATGACTCTCATCTTCTGAAATCTCTTTTTCTTTTAACAGTTCTTTAAAATCACTATTGGCATCACGCCTAATATTACGTACTGCAACTTTTGCGTTTTCACCTTCATGTTTTACAACCTTTACCAATTCACGGCGTCGCTCTTCTGTCAGCGGTGGCAGTGGTATACGAATCAGGGTTCCAGCCGTCGATGGGTTAAGACCTAATCCTGAATTAATGATCGCTTTTTCAACAACAGCAACCATCTGCTTTTCCCAGGGTGCGACGGCAAGTGTCCTTGAATCTTCAACGGTGACATTAGCGACCTGCCTGATCGGCGTATCAGTGCCGTAATAATCAACCATTAGTTGATCCAGTAAACTTGGGTGCGCACGACCGGTTCTTATTTTTACTAGTTCACTGCGTAATGAATCGACACTTTTACCCATACGAGCTTCAGCGTCTGTTAAAATTTCGTCAATCACTTATCTGTCCCCCATGGTGACTGTTGTACCAATTGTTTGATCTTTCATCGCTGCCGGCAAAGCGCCTTTATCATTCAGATTAAAGATACGCAACGGCAAGTTATTATCTCTGCATAATACAATGGCAGTGGCATCCATTACCTGTAAATTTTTATCTAGCACATCGTCAAAGGTCAACGTTTCAAAACGTTTGGCATTGGGATTTTTCACTGGATCAGAATCATACACACCGTCAACTTTAGTTGCTTTAAGTATGCAGTCAGCACTGATCTCAACTGCACGTAAGCAACCGGCCGTATCAGTAGTAAAAAACGGGCTGCCGATACCTGCAGCAAAAATCACAATACGTCCTTTTTCGAGGTGCCTGATAGCACGGCGTTGAACGTATTCTTCACACATACGATTTATTTTTATAGCTGACATTACTCGACAGTTCGCGCCCTGCTTCTCTAGCGCATCCTGCATAGCCAGGCTGTTGATCACGGTCGCAAGCATCCCCATGTGATCACCGGTAACACGATCGATACCTGACTGCACCAGGCCGGCACCACGAAAGATATTACCACCGCCAATTACTAGCGCAACTTCGATGCCAAGGTTAACAACTTCAGTAATTTCTGAAGCTACCCGCTTCAGCATGGTCGCATCGATGCCGTAGTCCTGATCGGCCATCAGGGCCTCACCACTTAGCTTTAATAGAACACGTTTATATTTAGTCACCGATGTCATTGTATTCTCACTTTTATTATTAACCCGATTTAAGCAAATCCGTTTACTCTATGTATACTTAATCAAATAATCTTTATCAATTAATCCTGCCCACAAAAAACCGGGAGATGTCCCCCGGTTAGTTGCTTTACAGTATCCGATGTCTGTCGCATATAAATATGTGCATATATTGGCTCATTATATAGACGTCAGTCCTTAAGCAGTCTTTTAACTTAACCATTCACCTGTGCCATAACTTCATCGGCAAAGTTTTCCTGCTTTTTCTCAATACCTTCACCTACTTCGTATCTTACAAAGTTGTTAACCGTAGCACCTGCATCAGATAACAAAGTTTCAACAGTTTTATCTGGGTCTTTTACAAACGCCTGACCAAGCAGAGTGATCTCTGCGAGATACTTACGGATACGACCAACCAGCATTTTCTCAACGATATCCGCAGGTTTGCCACTTTCCAACGCCTGTGCACGTAAGATCTCTTTCTCTTTCTCCAGTACTTCAGCTGGAACGTCAGCCTCACTAACACAGACCGGATTACTTGCAGCAATGTGCATGGCGATGTCTTTTATCAATTCGTCATTGCCATTTTCCATTTCCACTAACACACCCATACGTGTACCGTGCAAATAGCTTCCAAAAGTGCCATTTTCAGTTTCGAGCAACGCGAATCGACGCAGCTGCATATTCTCACCTATTTTTGCAATCTTTGCCTTACGTGCTTCTTCGATTGTTTCTGAAGAACCATCAAGTACCATTTCAGACAGCGCAGCAACGTCAGCAGGTTTATTTGCTAATGCTGTTTTAGCGATAGCTTTAACGAAAGACAAGAAATCATCACCGCCAGAAACGAAGTCAGTTTCACAGTTAACTTCAACTACTGCTGCAGATTTTTTATCTTCGCTTATTTCGATAACAACACGGCCTTCCGCAGCGATACGACCAGCCTTTTTATCAGCCTTTGCCATGCCCGACTTGCGCATATTTTCTATTGCCAGATCGATGTCACCATCAGTTTCTTGCAACGCTTTTTTACATTCCATCATGCCTGAACCTGTACGTTCACGCAGCTCTTTTACCATTGAAGCTGTAATTTGCATCACAGTTACCTCTTACATTATTCGTTTTAAAAGTGTTAAATTGATGCTTTATTCCGCATCTTTAGCCGCAGCTTTTTTCTTCGGCGCAGCTTTTTTCTTAACTGCAGTTTTCTTAACTGCAGTTTTCTTAACAGCCGCTTTCTTGACAGCTGCTTTCTTTTTAACAGCTACTTTCTCAGTTGGTGCCGCTTCTGGTGTCGCTTCAGCATCTACCGCTTCTTCTGCAACTACTGTTTCTGCAACTGCTTCTGTTGCAACCACTTCAGCCGGTGCTTCTTCAGCTTTGCGCTTAGGCGCTGCCTTTTTAGGTGCAGCTTTTTTAGGCACTGAAGCAGCTTCTTCACTGCGTTGTATCACTGCAGAGGCACGACCTTCGATAATGGCATCAGCTATACCCTGCGCATATAATTGAATCGCTTTAATCGCGTCATCATTACCAGGAATAACGTAATCCACACCTTCAGGTGAATTATTTGAGTCGACGACACCAAACACAGGAATGCCTAATGTATTGGCTTCTTTGATTGCGATGTCTTCATGGCCTACATCGACAACAAAAACAGCGCTTGGCAGACCTTTCATGTTCTTAATACCACCAAGAACCTTTTCTTTCTTTGCCATTTCACGAGTTAGCATCAGCTGCTCTTTTTTATTTAAACGGTCAAAACCACCGTTTTCTGACATTTCTTCCAGTTCTTTCAGACGTGAGATCGACTGACGAATGGTTTTATAGTTAGTCAACATGCCACCTAACCAGCGATGGCAGACAAATGGCATGCTACAGCGTATTGCTTCTTCAGTCATGATCTGGCGTGCCGCACGTTTTGTACCGACAAACAGTATCGAGCCGCGGTTAGCAGCAATTTTACCTATAGCATTGGCTGCTTCGTTATATAGCGGCAGGGTTTTTTCTAGATTGATAATGTGGATCTTGTTACGTGAACCAAAGATGTACTCAGACATCTGCGGGTTCCAGAAACGGGTTTGGTGACCAAAATGAACGCCTGCTTCAAGCATTAGGCGCATAGATATATTAGACATACAATATTCTCCGGTTAGGGTTAAGCCTCCATATACCCCATGCAAAAGCTGTTTGAGTCAGATCAGTGACTAAAATCAGCACCCAATTACATGTGACGGTATATGTGCGAATTTAAATAAGATATAGTTAGCCCCTGAAACATACTGCGATGCGGGGCAAAAAAAGCCATTCATCAGGGCAACGATATCGTTGGTTTACGCTAAGCTTTTCTTAGCGCGGGCGCTTTATACCATAACCAGCCAAAATAAACAACGCTATTTTATTACCCAACAACCAAAGATATCACTCTAACCACTTGATTTTATAGATAAAAAACTATGTCAGTATTAATTAAAGATTCACAGGAAATTGAAAAAATGCGCGTCGCCGGGCGACTCGCCGGTGAAGTGCTACAGATGATCCGGCCCTATGTACAGGCGGGAATCACCACCAATGAACTCGACAAAATATGTCACGATTATATCGTCGATGTACAAAAAGCCATCCCTGCACCGCTAAATTATCATGGTTTTCCAAAATCCATCTGTACCTCGATCAATCATCAGATCTGTCATGGTATCCCCAGTGATAAAAAGTTAAAAAAAGGCGACATCATCAATATTGACATCACCGTCATCAAAGATGGATATCACGGTGATACTAGCAAGATGTTTTTTGTCGGAGAGCCACCTGTTCGCGCAAAACGGGTTAGCGAAATTGCCCATGAGTGCATGAAGCTAGGCATCGATGTCGTCAAACCTGGAGCGCATCTAGGTGATATCGGTCATGTAATACAAAAACATGCAGAATCCAACCATTTTTCTGTAGTACAGGAATATTGTGGTCACGGCATCGGTAGAGGCTTCCATGAGGACCCGCAGGTATTACACTATGGTAAAGCAGGTACCGGCATTGAACTTGAGCCAGGAATGATCTTCACCATTGAACCAATGATCAACGCAGGTAAGCGCCACGTTAAATTACTTAACGATAACTGGACCGTGGTCACTAAAGACCATAGCGTCTCCGCGCAATGGGAACACACCATCCTGGTGACCGAAGATGGTCATGAAGTTCTGACGCAATGTGAAGGTGATGAGGTTTGATCAGTGCCTCTAAAATTCAGAGTGATACTGATCCTGATCTAAACCATGGCGTTGATAAGCTGATCGACTTTTCGTTAATAAATAAGCAACTAAATGATGGCGGCTCGGACTCTCCTGCCACCCACATCAAGATACTAAAAGATACCGTCAGCACTATCGATGATGGCCTGAAAAGCCTCTATCAAAAAGGCGCTGATGTTAATGCTATCGTCTATGGTCGTGCCAGGCTAGTTGATCAGCTCATAGAGCTCATCTATCGACGTCTATTTAAGGATGTAAATCAGGAGATTGCGCTTATCGCCGTCGGTGGTTATGGCCGTGGCGAGTTACACCCAAAATCTGATATCGATCTAATGATCCTGTTGAAGGAAGAAGAGAATCAACAGACGAAAGATCAACTTGAAAAATTCCTCATGCTGTTGTGGGACATCCGGCTCGAAATCGGTCACAGTGTTCGCACCGTCGAAGAATGTATAGAAGAATCAACAAAAGACATCACGGTCGCAACCAATATCATGGAATCGCGCTTACTCGCTGGCAGTGACAACCTGTATCAGGATATGAAGGAAAAAACCAGCGCAGATCATATATGGGATTCCAGATCATTTTTCCAGGCAAAACTTGACGAACAAATACAGCGTAGCGGTAAATTTAATGACACCGCTTACAACCTCGAACCCAATATAAAAGAGAGCCGTGGCGGTTTACGTGACATCCAGATGATCGGCTGGGTCGCCAAACGACACTTCAATGCAGACAGCCTACACGACCTGGTTAAAGAAGACTTTTTACTGGAAGATGAATTAAACGCATTATTGAACGGACAACATCTACTCTGGCGTATACGTTGCAGCCTGCACTACCTTGCCGGGCGGCGTGAAGACAGATTGTTATTCGATTATCAACGTGATCTGGCGATAGAATTTGGCTTTAAAGACAACAAAGATAACACCAATAACGAAGCCATCGAACAGTTCATGCAGCAATACTATCGAACCGTTATACACTTGGAGCGATTGAATGAAATGTTATTACAGCATTTTAGAGAAGCCATCATCTATGCTGATATCGATACTGAAGCAGAACTGATCAATGATAGTTTCCAGGTAAGAAACGGTTACATCGAAACTACAGATGAGAAAGTTTTTAAGGACAACCCCTGCGCAATGCTGGAGATGTTTTTAATCTTACAGAACTACCCCGATATACAGGGTGTGCGTGCAGCGACCATCCGGCAGATAAGACAATGTAAAAAACTGATCGATGACGAAGTGAGGCAGTCAGAAAAAGCACATAAGCTATTTATAAAGATGATGACGGGATCACGCGGCGTCACCCATGAACTGAGGCGTATGAACCGTTACGGTATACTTGCCGCTTACATCCCTGCCTTTGAATCTATCGTAGGCAGGATGCAATACGATCTATTTCATGCATACACTGTTGATCAACACACATTGTTTGTTATCAGAAATATGCGTCGCCTGTCAGTACCTGATTATTGTCATGAATTTCCATTGGCCAGTGGTGTATTTCAACACCTGCCAAACCCCGGTCTATTATATCTGTCCGGTTTATTTCATGATATCGCCAAAGGACGTCAGGGTGACCATTCAGAACTTGGCGCTGTCGACGCAAAAGAATTTTGCACACTACACGAACTACCGGAAAATGACGGTAGCAATACGCAACGGTCGAAGCGGTTAAC
>CAWBXM010000101.1:0-7823 GCA_963792545.1 uncultured Gammaproteobacteria bacterium
TTTAATCGGGGCTATCGGTGTTTCATTAACAGTATCAGTGAACCGTGGCGGAGTTTTGTTGTCTTTAATTATTCTGCCATTATATATTCCGATACTGATATTTGGCGCAAATGCCGTGGATGTCGCATCGGACGGATTACCTGTTACAGGTCAATTGCTGTTTCTGGGGGCTGTGTTAGCATTAGCCGCTTCACTGGCTCCGTTGGCTACAGCTGTGGCATTACGCATAACGGCATCACGTTAAAATAGTTAATAATTATGTGGAACTGGATACAACGATTTTCTTCACCCAAGCATTTCTATAGCATGTCTGCGCCGTTAATCCGGTGGTTTTCTGCGGGTGCACTATTGATTGGCCTGTATGGTCTTTATCTTGGTCTGTTCGTCGCACCAACGGATTATCAGCAAGGAGAAAGCTACCGTATAATCTTCATTCATGTGCCTGCAGCGTGGATGTCCATGTTTGTCTATATGGTGATGGCGGTATCAGCGGGAATCGGCATTATCTGGCAGATCCGACTGGCGGATATGGTCGCTGCAGCCAGCGCACCGATTGGCGCTTCATTTGCTTTTCTGGCACTGGTTACAGGATCGCTCTGGGGCAAGCCGATGTGGGGTGCCTACTGGGTATGGGATGCACGCTTAACTTCTGAACTCATTTTATTATTTTTATATCTGGGTTATATGGCATTACAATCGGCCATCGATGATCAGCGTAGTGCCGACAAAGCCAGTGGGCTGCTGGCCATCGTCGGTGTAGTCAATATTCCAATCATTCATTATTCGGTTGAATGGTGGAATACATTACATCAGGGCGCAACGGTAACAAAATTTTCCAAACCGTCCATTGATATCGATATGTTGATTCCGCTTCTGTTAATGGCTGTAGCCTTTAAGTTATTTTATGCTGCTGTGGTGCTTGTGCGAACACGAAATGAAGCTTTGTATCGTGACCGGAATAGACGCTGGGTCCGTGAACTGATGCAAACATTGTAGATGCTTACTGTAGAGAAAAATTATTTATGAACTGGTCAGATTTTTTTCACATGGGGGGTTACGCGTTTTTTGTGTGGACATCTTATGGGGTGGCACTTGTGGTTGTGCTGGCAAATATTATTTCACCATTACTACAGCGTAAAAAAGTGATTAAACACATTAAACGAACAATTAAACGTGAGCAGATAGCCGCAAATAAATAGTCGCGAATAAATGGCCACGAACAAAGTAAAGCAGGAAAAGTCCTGAATAAATACCATGAATAGAAGAAGTAAAAGAAAAGTTTTAATATTTGCTATCGTGTTCGGTGTTGCCCTGGCAACCGTGCTTGGACTAACAGCGTTTGAAGAAAACCTGCTGTATTTTTACAGCCCGACACAGGTTAAAGCTGGCGAAGCCCCCAAAGCCCATTCTTTTCGAGTAGGCGGTCTGGTCGTTGATGGTAGTGTTCGTCGTGAAAAAGATAGCTTGAAAATCCAGTTTGACGTAACCGATAACAGCGAAACCATGACCGTCGAATACACGGGTATTCTGCCGGACCTGTTCCGAGAAGGACAGGGCATTGTTGCTATGGGAAGTCTGCAGCCAGATGGTCATTTTGTTGCACAGGAGGTGCTGGCTAAACATGATGAGAATTACATGCCGCCTGAAGTTGCTGAAGCATTAAAAGCTGCAGATAAAAAAGCCAGAGAAACCGGACAGTTATAGATCGATTTAAATAAATCGATTGCCTGCCTCAATAATCATTAGCTAATAGTACACAATTAATTATGATACCTGAACTCGGTCATTTTGCCCTTATCATTGCGTTTGCAATTGCGATTTTGCAAAGCGTGTTGCCATTAATCGGTGCCGCAAAAAATGATGCTACTTTAATCGCGCTTGCGCGGCCTGCAGCGTTAACACAGTTTTTATTTATTGGTCTGGCTTATGCCGCACTAACACATGCATTCATCGTGCATGATTTTTCTGTGTTATATGTATCACGGCATTCAAATTTAGTGCAGCCATTAATGTATCGTATTTCTGGTGTATGGGGTTCACATGAAGGCTCCTTATTATTATGGTCGCTGATTCTTTCGCTATGGACTATAGCGGTTGCGGCGTACAGTAAAAACTTGCCAGAAATATTAATGGCGCGTGTACTGGCAGTAATGGGCATGATCAGCACCGGTTTTTTAGCGTTTATGCTGTTTACCTCAAATCCTTTTGAACGGATTTTCCCTACACCTCTGGACGGTACTGAACTCAACCCATTATTACAGGATCCGGGTCTGGCGATACATCCGCCGATGTTATATATGGGTTATGTCGGTTTTTCCGTGGCTTTTGCTTTTGCTATCGCCGCACTACTGGGGGGGAAGCTGGATGCAACCTGGGCGCGCTGGTCGCGACCATGGACAACCATCGCCTGGAGTTTTTTAACCATAGGCATCGCACTGGGTAGCTGGTGGGCATACAATGAACTAGGTTGGGGCGGATGGTGGTTCTGGGATCCAGTAGAGAACGCCTCATTTATGCCATGGCTGGTTGGTACCGCATTGATTCACTCTTTGGCCAGTACAGAAAAACGTGGTGTGTTTAAAAGCTGGACTGTATTGCTGGCAATACTTGCGTTTTCATTAAGCCTGCTCGGAACTTTTATCGTGCGCTCAGGTGTGCTGGTATCAGTACATGCCTTTGCCACAGATCCAGCACGCGGGGTTTTCATCCTGGCGTTTTTGATTGTTGTTGTTGGTGGCTCGCTGGCTTTATATGCATGGCGCTCTGCAACGGTTATCAGTTTTGGCCGTTTTCAGTGGTTCTCAAGAGAAACCGCTCTACTGTTAAACAATATCATTTTTCTTACCGCCGCTACTGCGGTTCTTGTAGGTACCATGTACCCATTGGTTCTCGATGCTTTTGGCGCAGGTAAAATATCGGTGGGTCGGCCATATTTTGACACCATGTTTGCACTGATCGCTATCCCTCTGTTATTGCTGCTTGGCTTTGGTCCGACGGTGCGATGGAAAGGAGATGACAGTAAGCGTATCGTGAAATTACTTGCCCTGTTTTTTATCGTTTCATTAACAGTGGGCTTGTTAATTCCATTTTTAATCGAAGATAAATTAAATATAACTACCGGCCTTGGGTTGGCCGGCGCGCTGTGGGTTGCATTAACCACATTGCGAGACTTATTCACAAGATTGTCACGAGACCTAAGATTGCCTCTGTCATATCTCGGCATGATAACGGCACATTTTGGCGTGGCGGTTTTTGTTGCAGGTGTAACAGTAACCATGACATACAGTGAAGAAAAGGATCTACGCATGGTGCCAGGGAGTAGTTATAACATTTCCGGTTATGAGTTCCGTTTTCAGGGAACTCGAAAAGTGCAGGGGCCGAACTACCTGGCGGATGAAGGCGTCATAGAACTCTGGTCTGATGGAGAAAAGACCGGTGAGCTATTGCCACAGAAAAGAACATACACCGGCAAAGGAAACCCGATGACTGATGCATCCATAGATAAAACGTTTACGCGTGATCTGTACGCCGCGTTGGGTGAAGAGCTTGAAGGTGGCGCCTGGAGTATGCGGGTCTATTACAAACCATTGATCCGCTGGATCTGGCTGGGTTGTATCCTGATGACGATTGGCGGCGTCGTTGCAGTGAGTGATCGTCGTTACCGGCAGACTGTTCGTCAGAAAGTGAATAAAAAACTGGGAACAGTAAACGCTTAAGAGGTTGTTTCTATGAGTGAGATAAAGAGCGGCACCTTACGTCGTTTCACGCCATTTATTATTTTTGTTATCTTTGCAGGATTACTGTTGTATATGCTGACCCTGATGAATCAGGGTGATTACAATCCAAGAGATGTTCCAACGGAGTTTATCGGTAAAGCTGCGCCTGAATTTGCCCTCCCTGATCTTCTTAACCCGGATCAAATAGTCAGTTCCTTAAATATGAAAGGTAAGGTCTGGTTGCTTAATGTATGGGCTACCTGGTGTAGAGAATGCTGGCGTGAGCATGAATATCTGGTGAAGCTGGAAGAGCAGCGAAACATTAATATCATCGGCCTGAACTGGCGTGATGAAAGAGCTGAGGCTAAAAAGATGATCAGCAAGTTAGGCAATCCTTTCTCGCAGATTGCATTTGACCCGAACAGCGAAGCGGTTATCGACTGGGGCGTGTATGGCGCGCCTGAAACTTTTCTTATAGATAAAGATGGCATCGTTCGCGAAAAACATAAAGGCGCTCTAAATGAGAAGGTCTGGCAGGCTAAGTTTGCACAATACTTTACAGGTAGCGTCCAGTGATAAAATATTTGTATGTAACTTTACTGTTGATGTCTTTTAATGTTTTTGCAAGCAGCATCGAGGCGTACACCTTTGAGAACAAAGAGCAGGAAAAGATATATCATTCTTTGATCGAAGATCTCCGCTGCCTGGTATGTCAGAACCAGAACATAGCCGAATCCAATGCAGAGCTTGCTAAAGACATGAAACGCAAGACTCATGAGATGGTCGTACAAGGTAAATCAGAAAAAGAGATATCAGCTTTTATGGTGGCAAGGTATGGTGATTTTGTTCTGTACCGGCCACCTTTTGAACCGATGACCTGGCTGCTGTGGTTTGGCCCAGTTATCGTCTTTAGCATAGGACTTATTTTTGTCGTGCGTTATATGAAATCACAAAAAGAAAATGATATGAGTAAAGCTTTGAGCGAAGAAGAGATCGAACGTATTAAGAATTTGCATTCAGAACAGGAAGAGAAATAGTAATGAATATTATGTTCTGGGTATTGATTATACTGATGTTGCTGGTCGCGATAGGTCTGCTGGTTTTTCCGTTATTAAAAGTCGGACGGAACGTTTCAGTCGCATACAAAGATAGTAACCTAAAGATTAATGAAGAGAAGATTAAAGAGCTTGATGTTGATCTAGAAGAGGGGCGCATTGATCAAGGTTTTTATAATGCGGCACGAGAAGAACTCGATAGAGAGTTATTGATAGATATCCCGGCGGAGAGCAAAGAGACCTCGGCAGAACATTATACCGGCAGTGTAAAAAGACATCCTGCAATTGCTCTGCTTATTTCGGTTTTTGTACCTATGCTAGCATTGTTGTTATATCTTGATCTGGGCATGCACAATGCCAGTGATGAATCATTTATAGTCGCACAGCAGCAAGAGCCGGCCAGTGGAAACGGGCAGCCTTCAGTTCAGGAGATGACGAAGAAGCTGGAAGCGAAAATACAAAAAGATGGCGGCAGTGTAGAGGAATGGACCATGCTCGCTCGTGCACATAAATATCTTGGTGAAAATGAGCTTGCTGCCAAAGCCTTTGCAGTGGCACTTGAAAGAGATGCAGATAATGCACAGCTAATGTTAGAGCTAGCCGAAGTGCAGGCGCTGAGCAATAACCGTGTTTTTACAAAGGAAGGTATATCGCTTGTACAAAGAGCCTATGAACTGGAGCCGGAGAACCCTAATGCTTTATGGTTTGTCGGGGTTGCTGAGTTTCAGAATGGTAATTATCATCAGGCAATTGCGCATCTGAAAAAATTGCTACCGCTCGTGCTCGCAGAAGAAGATGTGATGAAGTCGATTATTAGTATTATCGCCAAATCGCGTGATGCTCTGATTGCTGCAGGCGAAGATATGCCTGAACTTGTACAGATATTAGACCTCGAATCGTTGAGGTTGCAAGCTGACGCGTCAGCTGAAGTAGCACCTGAGCAAGCAACAAAAAAAATCGCCGGTGTACAGTTACAAATCTCTGTCGATGTGGATGAGCAGGTAAAGCAGAAGTTTAATGCAAACGATACAGTCTTTATCTATGCTAAAGCAAAACAGGGGCCGCGTATGCCATTGGCAGTTCAGCGATTAACGTTAGCGGCATTGCCTGCTTCGGTGGTACTTGATGACAGTATGGCAATGGTTGAGGGCATGAACCTGAGTGCTTTTGATCAACTGGTGATCTCTGCACGCGTAACCAAAACAGGGTCAGCCATTGCGCAGAGTGGTGATTATATTGGTCAGATAGATGCTAGCAATAAAGCATCGACGCTACCATTGAAGATAACGATTGATACCATAGTGCCCTGAAGTAATAAATTTTTAAAAAGCAGATAGTATTATCAAAGAAACGGAGAAAGCATGAAAAAATTACTGATATTTTTATTGTTGATAACATCGTCAGCAATGATACAGGCGGCGGATTATAAAGAAGGCGTCGATTATAAAAAAGTTGCAACACAGCCGACTGATACTGGCGACAAGATAGAAGTGCTGGAATTTTTCTGGTACGGCTGCCCACACTGCTATCATTTTGAACCTAATATAAGTGCCTGGAAAAAATCCAGACCCGCAAATGTTGAGTTTGTTCGTATACCTGCTGTTTTTCGTCCAGACTGGGAAATTCAGGCACGTACTTATTATGCCTTAAGTAATATGGGTGTTATTGAGGATCTGCACATCAAAATTTTTGAAGCAGTTCATAAAGACAAAAAGAAGCTAAATACAAAAGAGGCGCTGACAGATTTTGTGGTGCAAAATGGTGTAGATCGTAAGAAGTTTGAAGAAGAGTACAGTTCGTTCGCGGTCGACAGTATGCTGAGAAAAAATAAAAAGAAACAATCGGCCTATAATATTCAGGGTGTTCCTTCCATTGCTGTTAACGGTAAATATTTAACCAGTGGGTCGATGTCTGGTTCGTATGATAATATGATTAAAATTCTTAATTATCTGATCGAAGTTGAGTCAAAATAGGTTTCCTGGATACCTGCGATAGCCATGAGGTCGATGTCATAATGTGACGTACTTAACAGCTTTGACATAATAATAAGCTTTTCATGGTAATTATAATTGCAACAGTTTTAAAACTCGGTTATGTTTGAAAAATAGTATCAAACAAGAATATATTAAGAATTAATACCCTCGGGAGATAATGATATGAGAATTTATACAGGATTAGTAAACATCAGAACAGTAGCCACGGCGATATCAATGGCTATATTTTTGACCGCGTGTAGCTCTGATGAAGTGAAGCTGGATTTCGCAGATTGCGTTTTCCCTGATGACCCATCAGAAGATGCGCCAGGTTGGATTTGTGATCAGCCTGTAGAGGGTGTTGAAGTATCCGCAGTTGGTGTGGCGGAAAAATCAGCAGCAGGATATAGCTTCATGAAAAACATGGCAGCAACAGATGCGCGCGTACAGCTTGCACAGGCGATGAAAGTGCATGTGCAGAACATGGTAAAACAATATGCTGAGACAACAGGTGCCGCAGATTCTGAAACCGTTGATAAAGTTAATACTTCAGTAACAAAGCAGATTACTGATGAAACACTGGTAGGCACTAAAGTATTCAAAACCGTTATGAGTCCTAACGGAGACTTATACGTTCTGTTAGGTATGGATGCTGCATCAGCCGCAACTGCAACCCAGAACGCGCTTAGAACCAGCATGAATAATGACAAAGCATTATGGCAGCAGTTTAAGGCGCAAAAGGGTCAGGACGAGCTGGCATCTTCAATCGCTAATATGAAACAATAGATTTTAGCGATGAATCAGTGAAATGAAACCGGCTTCCGATGCCTCGGACGCCGGTTTTTTTATGTCCAAGGAAGGACGGTATACCGCAAAGAGCCATGGAAGGCGGTGCGGATATGTCCAAGGATGGACGGTATACCGCAAAGAGCCATGGAAGGCGGTGCGGATATGTCCAAGGAAGGACGGTATACCGCAAAGAGCCATGGAAGGCGGTGCGTATATGTCCAAGGAAGGACGGTATACCGCAAAGAGCCATGGAAGGCGGTGCGGATATGTCCAAGGAAGGACGGTATACC
>CAWBXM010000102.1:0-3926 GCA_963792545.1 uncultured Gammaproteobacteria bacterium
TCATTATTCGTAGCACACCGTTATCGATTCGTATTTTCATGCCTTTTTTCTCGACAGGTTCTGCTAATGTAATGCTTCGCTGAAATCTGCCAGTACGACGTTCGCTAAATATGATCTGTCCGTTTGCATCTCTATCTTGCTTTTTGTATTCCTGGTTGCCGGTGACGGTCAGTCTTTGCCCATCCAGATTAACGGATATATCTTTTTGCTCAGCACCCGGTATATTTAACAATACGATGTATCGATATTGATCTTCTCGCAAATCCATCTCTGGTACTGATATGTTCTGCTTAAAATGATAGCTAAAATCCGGTCTGTTATAGTGAGGCTTGTTATACCTGTCGTTGAAGACCCTATCCATTTGACGCTGCATACGCTGTATTTCCTCGTTAGGGTTCCATGCCTGCATAGAAGGGGGGGTGTTATTGAGATAATCCTCTGCCAGAACGGTTGGAGAAGAAGGCAGTATCAGAGATGCTGGCCCGTTAGCAGTCTGATCATTGGTAACTTTGTCACTAGCAGCCTGGTCATTAGTCGTCGGGGTATCAGGTGTTTTGATTTGCTCATCGGGCGGTGCCTGCGGTACTACCGGTTCGCTCTGGACAGATGCTGTTATATTTTTAGTGTCTGATGTTAAACCAGTTTCAGCTGTCAGTTGTTTTTCTGGCTGAGTGGAAGACTGATCATTTTGTATGGCATTTAATGTTTGTTTCATGTCGACCAGATACCATGTCTGTATAGCAACGACGGCAATGAGCAGTATTACCAACATGGTTAAGAATGATGGGGTTGATTTATTTTCATTTGTTTCTGACATTTTTCCATCTCCGTAATTAGCAAATGATATAGGTCTAATTTAGATGTCTATCACTTATGTGGGCTCACCCTATGCTACTCCTAATACATGAAAATGTGAGAACGAAAATTAATATTACGTGAAGATGGCTTGATAGAAAAGAGCCGGTAAAAGTTTGAGTTCAAAAATAACAGTAAGAACCTTTCACCATGGAGACGCTGGCAAGAAAAACTTCTTATTTGCTGTCATCCTGAGCGGCAGTGAAGGATCTTGAATGCTTAAATATTCTACAAATAGCAAGATCCTTCACTGCCGCTCAGGATGACATATATGTATTGTTGTTTTTCTCTTAGATCCTGCGTTTCTATGGTTAAAGATTTTTCTTTTTTAACTGAATCAAGCCGCACGAATTTTTCTGTCTGTAACGGGTCTAAACATTATATAAATTTGAATTATCTTTAGGCTAACTAATAATCCCAGGTTTCAGAAGTAAGTTATTTTTTGTTGAACATAAAACTTGATAACAACCGTTTCATCCCCATAATCTTCACAATTAATAAAATTCTTAGCTAATTATCTATTCTGGAGTAAAAAATGAGCGTTGACGCTACTAAAGAAACCCTCGAATTTCAAACTGAAGCCCGTCAAATATTGCATTTGATGACCCACTCGCTGTATTCAAATAAAGAGATTTTTGTCCGTGAATTAGTATCTAATGCCTCGGATGCTTGCGACAAGCTACGCTTTGAGGCGTTGGCTGATGGTAGTCTGTATGATGGCGATACGGAGTTAGCGGTCCATGTGGCATTTGATGAAGAAGCTAATACCATCACTATTAGCGACAACGGCATCGGTATGACGCGTCAGGAAGTGATCGATAACGTCGGTACTATTGCTAGCTCGGGCACCAAGAAATTTCTCGAAGCCATGAGTGGCGACCAGGTGAAAGACGCACAGATGATCGGCCAGTTTGGTGTTGGTTTTTACTCAAGTTTTATTGTTGCGGATAAAGTTACTCTGGAAACACGCCGTGCTGGTACCTCTGCGGATGAAGCCGTGCGCTGGGAATCGGATGGCGAAGGCAGTTTTTCGTTGCAGAATATAGATAAAGAGAAGCGTGGTACAACCGTTACTCTGCACCTTAAAAAAGGTGAGACAGAATTTGCTAATCAATATCGCTTAAAAACTATCATCAAGCAGTATTCCGATCATATCTCTTTACCAGTGATGATGGCTGCGCATGAGCTAGATGATAAAGGTGAGCCTAAAAAAGACGATGCCGGTAATATCATCACCAAGGAAGAGCGGGTTAACAGCGCATCAGCCTTATGGGCGCGCGATAAAAGTGACATTTCGGACGAAGAGTACAACGAGTTTTATAAACATGTGAGCATGGATTTCACTGATCCAATGGCATGGATACATTCAAAAGTTGAAGGCAACCAAAGTTACACCTCACTATTTTATATTCCGACCAACCCACCGTTTGATCTATTTGATCGTGAGCATAAGAAAGGCATAAAACTCTATGTGAAGCGTATTTTCATTATGGATGATGCTGAGCAGCTGATGCCTAATTATCTGCGCTTTGTTAAAGGTGTGGTCGATTCAGATGACTTGCCGTTAAATGTGTCGCGTGAAATTTTACAGCAGAATAAAGTTATCGATCGTATCCGTGGTGCTTCTGTGAAAAAAGTGCTGGGTTTACTCGAGTCACTTCAGAAAAACGATAAAGAAAAATATGCGACTTTCTGGAAGTCATTCGGCCAGGTGCTGAAAGAAGGCCCTATCGAAGATATGGCGAACAAAGACCGTATAGCCAAGTTATTATGCTTTGCCAGTACGCACAATGACAGTGATGAACAGAATGTTGTTTTGGCCGACTATGTCTCACGTATGCAAGAAGGCCAGGACAAAATCTATTACAGCGTAGGTGATAACTACACTGCAGCGAAAAATAGTCCGCACCTTGAAGTATTTAAGAAAAAAGGTATCGAAGTGTTATTGCTGAGTGACCGAGTCGATGAATGGCTGGTTTCACACCTGACAGAATTTGATGGTAAAAAATTGCAGTCGGTGGCTCGTGGTACTCTGGATATCGATCAGGAAGAAGATAAAAAAGTACTGGAAGAAGCTGAAAAAACTTATTCATCAGTCATCGAACACGCCACCAAGGTACTGGAAGGCAAAGTTAAGGAGATACGTTTATCTAAACGTTTGACTGATTCACCTTCCTGCCTGGTTCTGGAAGAGAATGATATGAGTGTGCAGATGCAGCAAATCATGCAGGCAGCGGGTCAATACGCGCCAAAAACAGAACCGGTGCTGGAGTTAAATCCGGAGCATGACCTGGTGATGAAGCTCAATGATATTACTGACGATGAGCTGTTTGAAGATTACGCTAACCTGTTATTCGAACAGGCACAGCTAGCGGCTGGAGCGCCACTGGAAGATGCTGCGGGCTTTGTGAAACGAGTGAATAAGCTGCTTGTTAATTAATCCATTAACTGTTGGTCAGAGGATGTGAATAACGGATTATAGATATTAGTGCTCCATCAATAATACAACCTTGACGGAGTACTGGAATATCAAGCCTGTATTCGCATTCTCTGCTGCAACTTATTAACAAGTGCAGGTAAGTCCTTATCCCTGAGCATCTGCCAGTCAAGAATAAATCAGTAAAAAACAAGTGCAAATCACTCAATAAGGAAACATTTTAGTTATACTTTGTGTCTCCTGAAACTCCAGTCAAACGTCATATGAGTGTATTTAAGTTACTGATTTTTTTATTTATAGTTGGATTTCATCCAGCAACTTCTTTCGCCGAAGAAACATACGATGCGGAAGTTCGCTACCTGTATGTTCAAAAAGGACAGACTCTTCACAATATCGTCAGACGCTTGTACCCCAATCAACCTAAGAAATGGAGACAGTTATCACTGGATATCGTTAAGCTCAATCCGCATGCGTTTGTAAACAACGATGTCACAAAGATGAAAGCTGATGTGCGTATTACGCTGCCTCAAAGAGTTATGGTCGCTAAACCTGCACAACTAAAAAAAGTAGGCGTAGTTGATGAAGTCAGCGGTAGCGTGCTTGCTGTAGGTAAAAGCCAAGTGTCTCGTAAATT
>CAWBXM010000103.1:0-38809 GCA_963792545.1 uncultured Gammaproteobacteria bacterium
AAGAGTTTGGTGGTTATTTAAATCGTTATGTACATGATTCAACCTGCTGTCATTGCGAGATGACTTTTTCGGTCTACCTGCCGCCCCAGGCCGATATCGATAAAGTTCCGGCGTTGTACTGGTTATCCGGTCTTACCTGTAGCGATGATAATGCGCGGGTGAAAGCGGGCGCGCAGCGCTATGCTGCAGAACATGGCATCGCCCTGGTGTTTCCCGATACTAGCCCACGCGGAGATGACGTTGCTGACGATGCTGATCGTTATGATCTTGGTCAGGGTGCGGGTTTTTATGTCAATGCCACGCAGCCGCCGTGGGCAGCGCATTACCAGATGTATGATTACGTGACAAAAGAACTGCCCGCATTGCTGGAAGCAAACCTGCCGTTACTGGCTGGGGTTAAATCGATCAGCGGCCATTCCATGGGCGGCCACGGTGCCTTGATCTGCGCCCTTAAAAATCCAGCGAGCTACAAGTCGGTGTCTGCTTTTTCACCGATCTGCAATCCGGTGAACTGCGGCTGGGGTGCTGGCTGTTTTGACGCTTACCTGGGTGAAGATACCAGTCGCTGGTTAGCCTATGATGCCACCGCCCTAGTCGATGCCGGTGCCAGGGTGGCGGACATCCTGATCGATCAGGGAACGGCCGATGAATTTTATGATCAGAAACAGCTGCTGCCAGAAAATTTTCAGGCAGCATGTGAGCGAGAAGGGCAGCCAGTCACAATCCGTATGCAGCAGGGCTATGACCATAGCTACCACTTCATCGCCAGCTTTATCGGTGAGCATATCGCTTATCATGCGAAATCGTTGAAAGGCTGAGTGCAAATAAAAGGAGTTATGCGGTGCAGTATATTTAACCGTTAGATTTCGAAACTAAAAAGATTAAATACTCGACCTTATAATGAACTTATTATTATATGTGAGCTGACAAAACAATGAAAAGAACAAAGCGACATACACGATTTCTTAGGTTTATTAAAGATGTTTCTGTTCACACTCCGTTTACAAAAATGGTGATTCTATTAATCGTGCTGTGGTTAATGTTTGCTGCTGGCGTATACCTATCAGAGCGTGGTGTTGAAGGAACATCTATCCATTCTTATGGAAAAGCATTGTATTGGGGGGTGGCTGCATTTTCTACAGCAGGAATCGCTGATGCTCCGATATCTAGTACAGCTCAGTTAATTGGTGGTCTATGGATAGTCCTGGGTTCAGTGTTGTTCTTCGGAACAATCGTGGCGACTGTTACAACCTATTTTATGAGACCAATGCAGCGCCCTCATAGGAAGATTATTGATACGATTGAATACAACCTTGAACAGTTAAATGATCTGACAGTTGACGAACTCGATTTATTAAAGGAAACAGTTGATACACTTATCGCTCATGTTGAACACTTAAAGGAAAAACAATCAAAAGAATAGTCGAAATTTAACAATGGCTTTGACAAGGATTTTTTTCGCTAACGCTTAAACGCCTACCTCTCAAGCCAGTTGTTATATTTTCAAAATTAAATGATCGGATACTATGAAACTACTTAATATTACTATCTTTGTTTTTATATTTTCGTCACTCACTGTATCTGCTGCCGAAATTAAACAGAAAATGATTATCGTAAAAGATAAAAATTCATTCTTACTGGAGGGTGATCCCTACAAGTGGGAGCACAACAAACCACGAGGGTATTCTAAAGACAGTGTTCTACCAGCATTAATGTCCACAGGATGATCTGCTGGAATATGTTGAGCGACTGGATGGTGTCGTCAATGTATCACTGAACATTAACGACGACAGCAGTGTTACCATGACAATCAACCAGGTTTGGTAAGCTGACCGGCGAGCAATTTCTTAACGAGGTCGATGACGTTCAAGATTTATTATGTTTTGTCATCGACATCGGTTATCGTTCAAGAGATTAAATAATACCGAGCAAAGTAAAAGCCAAAATAAGTTGTGCTGCCACACTGACCATAAACGTGAGTACTCTTAACAATGGGATGCCAAAGCTAAACACTAAATAGTGTGTGAGCCTGGAAAAAAAATACATCAGGCACGCCATTGCAGTTAGTTCATTATTCAAGTTGGTTATATGTAAGGTTAATACCAGTGGAGCAAAAATAATTAGATTTTCTACTGCATTGTTATGCGCACGCGCCATTCGATCTGCCCATGCTCGTTGTGTTTTTGTTTCGCCCTGTGAATCCCATAAAGCAAAACCTATGCCTTGCTCAACTATTCGATTAATAATGTAGGGTACCCACATCAGTCCAGTCATCAATACGGTTAAGGTTAACCAGTGTAGTTCTGCTGTCATGTTTGTTCTCCTTTTAATTTTTAACGGTTTAATAAAATGTTAGTGTTGTTTGCTGCGTATGTAGGCGGGACGCCGCTGCAGGTTTTGTTTATAAGAATTTAAATTTGAAAATGTTTCCAAGTGTTCAGGAAACCACATCAGAATATAACCGAGCATGATATCGACAGCACTGAACTTATTATCGAGCATATAGTTTTTTCCTTTTAGCTCTTTATCAAGAACGGTGAATACCTGTAAAAGATTTCTCGTGGCAAAGGGAATGATTTGTTTTACAGTCATGTCTTCTGGCAGAATTTTGCTGTGCAGTATGATTTCCCATGCAGGTGCTTCTAAACTGGTTACGGAAAAATACATCCACTGATTAAATTTACGTCTCTGCGGCGAATCTAAAGCAGGTGAAAAATCTTTATCAGGATTATTATCTGCTAACCATTGAACGATGGCACCACTTTCGAACATAGCGCTGTCATCTATTTTTAATACGGGTAACTGCCCCAGCGGATGCAGGGCAAGGTGTTCGGGTGTATTGCCTTCACCTTTAAAAAGATCGAGGTAGTGAAGTTTGTAGTCTAATCCCAGTTCTTCGAGTAACCAGCGTACCCGTTGAGCACGGCTGCCTGGCAGATAATAAAGTGTTAATTTCATTTTATATTTCCATATCATTTAGTAACTTGCAAAATGCAAGTTACTAAATGATATGATACTCACTTTCAATTTGCAAGTGACTACATTAAAATAGATGAATATGTCCGCCGATGAAAAAAATAATGCTGAAGCTTGTCAACGATCACGTTGTCCGGTTTCGTGTATTTTGGAAATAGTCGGTGACAAGTGGACCTTGTTGGTAGTGCGCGATTTATTTTTTGATAATCATACGTTCAAAGAACTATTGTCATCACCTGAAAAAATCCCCACAAATATTCTGGCTGACCGACTAAAGCGGCTTGAACATAGTGGTTTAATAAGACGTGAGCTGTATCAGGAACGGCCCAGTCGGTATGCCTACTACCTGACAGAAAAAGGGCTGGATCTTGAACCGGTGATGCGAAGTTTGATGGTGTGGTCAAATAAATACATACCAGATACGATCAAAATGGAAGATATTCTATAAATGTAAATAATCGTGTTTCCTGTTGTCACTGAGTGTTTGTCACTTTCATTCTGAACGACAGTGAAGAATCTTGCTGCGTGCATGGGTATACTGCAGATGTATTCAAAACAATACAGATTATAAGCTGCTTTCATTTGCAGGCGATTCTTTCTGAACCCAATCGAGGAGAAAATAATGTCCACCGAATTTCTGGAAATGCCAAACAAAGACGGTTATTTTGGAGAATACGGCGGGCAGCTGTTGCCGCCTGAACTGATCGAAATCATGAACGAAATCGACTGCTCGTATGAAAAGCTGATCCGCACGGAGGCGTTTCAAACCGAGCTGCAACAGCTCAATGCTGATTTCATCGGTCGCCCCAGTCCTATTTTTTACGCCAGGCGTTTAAGTGAAAAACTTGGTGGTGCGCGCATCTACCTGAAGCGCGAGGATCTGAACCACACTGGCGCGCATAAGATTAATCACTGCCTGGGCGAGGCCCTGCTGGCCAAATATATGGGCAAGACCAAGGTGCTGGCTGAGACCGGTGCTGGCCAGCACGGGGTTGCGCTGGCAACAGCCTGCGCGCTTGTGGGTCTCGAGTGCGAGATCCACATGGGTGAGATCGATATCGAAAAAGAGCACCCCAATGTGACCAAGATGAAGATCCTCGGTTGCAAGGTGGTGCCGGTCGGGCGTGGTACCCGTACCCTTAAGGATGCGGTCGACAGTGCCTTCGAGGAGTTTCTTAAGGATCCGGTCAATTTCTTTTACGCGATTGGTTCGGTGGTCGGACCACATCCCTTCCCGAAGATGGTGCGCGATTTCCAGAGCATTGTTGGCAGGGAGGCACGTGAACAGTTTCAGGCACGAGAAGGCAAACTGCCTGATGCCATTGTTGCCTGCGTCGGCGGTGGCTGTAATGCCATCGGTATCTTCACCGCTTTCCTCGGAGATGATGAGGTCGATCTGATCGGTGTCGAACCCTCGGGCAAGGGACTGGATACACCTGACAACGCCGCCACTCTGACCCTCGGCAAGAAGGGCTCGATTCACGGCATGGCGTGTTATAACCTGCAGGACGAGGAGGGCAACCCACTGCCTGTCTACTCGATTGCCTCGGGGCTGGATTACCCGGGGGTAGGTCCACAGCACTGCTATCTCAAGGATGTCGGGCGGGCGAAATATGTCTCGATCACCGACCAGGAATGTCTCGACGCTTTCATGACTCTGTCCCGTGTCGAGGGCATCATCCCGGCGCTCGAGAGCGCCCATGCCGTGGCTCATGCAATGAAGATGGCCAAACAGATGTCTGCAGAGCTGAACATTCTGGTCAATCTCTCTGGGCGTGGCGACAAGGACGCAGACTTTGTCGCCGACGCATCTGTCGCTTTAAAATACCTCGGCTGATGGGAAACCGGCAGCGTCGTTTGAAAAACAGTTAAAGGGGAAGACTTGAGTAATGACTAATTCAAAAAAGTGGTTAAAAAATAAACCCTCAGTCGCCTTTAATGAGTCGGCTACTCGATCTATTACCGGCACAATTCGTCTACGTCAGATCGGCGCAGGCATGGTCTGCCAAACCGACGCCAGCTTCGGCGTAGAGATTAAACACCGAGTCGGCTCCCGCCTGCCTCAGTGCCTCTATTTCATCCGGGTATTTGGCGATTGCTGTCAGTTTTCCGGTATAACCCGAACCGCGTAGCTGATTAACCGCAAACAGGTTTTCTTGTTGATTAGGCATGACCAGCATCACAAGCTTGATCGCTTTAAGATTAAGTTGAAATCGTTCCCAGAAATCCGGATCCGTGACACTGCCGCGCACGACATAGCGTCCAGCGTTACGATGCGTCTCAACAGTGAATTTATCGAAATCAACCCCCAATAAGTGATCACCCACACTTAAGTGCAGCGTATCGTAAGCACTCGTGCCGACGCGCCCCATACCGAAGATAATCGCTGATACGTTACCCGGATTGATAAGCTGCTCAGACGGCAGCAGGTTGGCGCATTCAAACCGCTGCAGGATTTTTCGGTAACGGCGATACAGTTGGTGGGCTGCCGTGTTGAAGGGTGCGGCTATAATGAATGAGATCGATAAGGCTAGTGCGATGATAATCAACCATTCGCTACTCATCCAACCGTTCGCTATGGCCAGTACCGCGACAATCAGACCGAACTCGCTGTAGTTTGCCAGGCTAAGCGATGTCAGCATCGAGGTACGGGCACGTAGCCGGTAACGGGCCAGCAACCAGAAGAAGAGTGCCGATTTTAATGGCACCAGAAGTACCAGCAGCAAGGCGATGCCCACGGCCTGCAGACTTAACGGCGCTGACAAGCCAATCACCAGGAAGAAGCCAACCAGGAACAGGTCCTTGAAACCCAGAAGGTGGCGCGCCAGTTCGGATGAGCGTGGGCTAGAGGCCAGTGTGATCCCCAGAATCAGAGCGCCGAGATCACCCTTGATACCGACCATCTCAAACAGCTTGGCGCCGCCCAGCGCGAGGCTGAGTCCGAATAGAATCATTAATTCCCCATGGCCAGAACGATCGAGCGCCTTGAATAACACCGGTCGCAGCGGGATCAGCAGTAATAGCGATAAGGCCCATAAGGTAGGAAGTTTGCCAGTCGAGATCGCCAGGAAGATGACGGCAGCAATATCCTGAATGATCAGGATGCCGATGGCAATGTGGCCATACACTGTGTCCATTTCACCCTTTTCTTCCAGCACCTTGACGGCAAATACGGTACTGGAAAAGCTCAGTACGAATGCAACCAGTGCCGCCTGTGAAGCATCCAGGCCAGCAAGCACGGGTACGCCGATCCAGCCTAGACCCATTATGAGGGTCAACAGAATCATCACGGCAGCGACCATGTGTAATGAGGCAACCGCCCAGACCTGCGGCATCAGCAAGTTGCCGATACGTAACTTAAGGCCAATGGAAAACAGCAAGAGTGTTACGCCAATTTCCGCAAATTCGCGTAACGTGGGTGTGATTTCCATGCCGACGCTATACAGTACAAAGCCGGTAATCAGGTAACCCACCAGGGGTGGTAGTCCTGTCAGGCGCGCACCCAGGCCAAACAGAAAGGCCATCCCAATCGCAATTATGTCAGCATACATAGGCTTTTTACTTTAATCCAGGTAAGTGGTTATCTTCGAAGTATTCTGTCCTTCACGTATGCATATCACTACCATGCTCTGCGCCCCGGTAGCACTCTCTTTATTTTTTCAGCTACAGAATCATATACACGTAATCTTGTTTGTTGTCATTAAATATTATTCGAAGCGTCGATTAAGCAACCTCGATTACGTTATTTGGCTCAGTATTACTCATCCTGGCAAATGTTGCCGCCATCGTAGCAATAGCTTGTTCGACTGCTTATTTATATGTGGGTAAATTTGCAGCAGGCTGAGATGATTATCAGGTGATAAATATCTAAAAATGATCCAGCATAGTGGGTTCATATAAGTCCGTCGATAAACTTAAGCCCGCAGCCAGCATACGTTTTTCGAGAAGGTTAATCTTGGTCTTCAGGCCGCCTATGGTAATGGTATTGTCATCCAGTTCATAAAGCTGTTTTGATCCACGATACATAAAGTTCATGATGATCATGGCGTTCTGATCATCGTTTTCTACAGCCGCTTCGATCTTGTGTTGTTTTCGATATATCCGGTTTAATTGTTGTTTGAGATCCCACACATAAACCACCTCGACCATAAATGGATGTGTACGTAATTTCTGCAGTGCAAGGATAATGATCAACGCTGCTGCAACGACCCCGGCCAGGTTAAACCAGAAATGCTGCACTTCCGGTGTGCTGAAAAGATAGATAAACAGGGTGGACGTGCTGAGTGAGAGAATTAAAAGAGTAGCTGTCATACCGGCAAATACAACTTTAAGATGTTTTCTATACCGGGTTTTGTTGATCTCTCTTAGCCGCATGTGAAATACCAATGATTAATAAATAATGATCTTACCTCATAAAAATAAATCAGGCCGACACCTGGCATGCATTTAAGCAGTCGACTCGTTTTTATCAGCCACGTTTATAGTTCAATTATCTTATAGTGTTTGCCTTCGACCCAGTTGCGTTTGGATAAAGGATTGCTGGTGCAGAATCGAGCAAAGTCATAATCGACAAAACGATAGGCTAGATGTTCATCTCTACCTGCAGGGATGCCTAAGCGCGTGGTCTGTATGATCTTCTCCGGTCTTATGTTGGCGTCATCAAAATAAAAGTTGCTCGCATCAAATTGCTGCTGATCCCATTCATCAACTTTCATGTTGAGTGAACTGCATAATAATGTCTGTCCCTTGCAGAGTTTTTCTGCGGGACGTATGTCACCTGACAGGGTCGGGTTCAACTGCTGCATGAGTTTTATATCAGCACATGATGAAACACTGTTGCTCGCATGATCAGAGTAGGGATAGGCAGATTTGATCAATACCGCGTTGCCTTTACCTTTGCAGCTGACGTTCAGTGAGTCTCTACCCCTGGCGTAGTACATATAGATGGTGCCTGCCGGCATGAACAGGGCTTTACGTTTTTCGGTGTAACCGAGTGAGGCATGGCTGCCTTTTTCTTCCATATAATAAGCTTCGGTTTCTATGATGCGGGCAGCTAGCCAACGTCCCTGGTATTTCCTGCGGATAATTTTGCCCAGTAACTGCTGTGCCACCAGGCAGGCATCACGGTCGAAGAAAGATTTTTTGAGTATGGTCATCTGCTCGCATTCGCTAACAACTGGATATCTATTACATGGGTGGATAAAGCTGGCAATGGCTGGATGTGATATATATTGATAATGATTTTCTAAGAATTTATCTTATTGTTGTCATATATCAAAATAAATGTTGTGCATGCCTGTTATCGTTTTTTGTAGTATAAACATTTACTCAAGTAACAGGAGGGGATTTATATGAAACCGATTACAGTAGAGTTTTCAGTTCGCGCTGGAGATGTCGAATTCAAAGAAGAGAGCGTATCGTTCCATACGCCCGAAGAGTTCTTTGCATTTATTGCACCGGGTGGGGGTTGCGATGCTATTCCAGATGAGGTTGATGAGATTCAGATGGTCTTTCTGCAGCCAGAACACCCCAATACCAGTAACCCGATCGCCGATAAACGCGGCACGCTCGAACTCGGCATGGTGTTTTTGACTGGCTCCCTGTCCGAGATCGTGCAGACAGCAGAACAACTTATCGATAAGGCAGGTCGTGGTGAACTTGCTGAATCTTTTCTCAGGGTAATTCATGTAAATTCCTGATGTTGGCACGATGATCACCTCACGCGCCCGCTTCGTACTCGAGAATCCCTGGTTGTTTTTCCTGCGGGTGATCAACGGTTTTCGTGCAAATCAGGGTTTTCTGCTCTCAGGCGCCGTTGCGTATTACACACTGCTGTCTATTGTACCGATGTTTGCCCTTATCCTGGTAGCACTGTCGCAGGTTCAGGAAACACAGGGTTTGCTTGTCACCTTACGGGAATACCTGGTGCTGATCATACCAAACCAGGCGGATGTGCTGATAAGTCAGATAAGCGCTTTCCAGCAGAACTGGAAAGTGGTCGGTATCATGGGTGTGCTGGTGCTGCTTTTTTTTAGTTCGCTCGCCTTTACTTCGCTGGAAAGTGCCATGTCTGTCATCTTCTTTCACCGGGTTGCGATCAGGCGTCGGCATTTTTTGATCTCGGCGATTATCCCGTATTGTTACATCCTGTTACTGGCCCTGGGCATGTTGATAGTGAGTGTCGTCAGCGGTAGTTTGCACACCCTCGATGCCAGGTTGGTGACAGTAATGGGGCAGCAATGGTCACTCAGCGGTATCGAAACCATCCTGATCTACCTGCTCGGCATCATCGGTGAAGTCCTGCTGCTTACCTCGATCTACCTGGTGATGCCGGTTGGCCGACTGCTATTGCGCCATGCCCTGATCGGCGGCATCACTGCGGCGCTGCTGTGGGAGATAACACGGCACATACTGGTCTGGTATTTCACTACACTGTCGCTGGTCAATGTAGTCTACGGTGCGTTCGCTACGGTGATCATCATCCTGTTGACCCTGGAGGCCGCCGCCATCATCCTGTTGCTCGGTGCTCAGGTCATTGCTGAATACGAGCGCATCGGTAGCGCTTCAACAACAGTGCATGGTCTGCAGACCTGAATAACCGGGAAATACTGCCTGCCAAACTGGCAACAACAGATTGTTGCCAAGTTGATCCAGGTTAACTAACTCATGGTAAATGCCTTGTATACTCTGCGCGCTTTACATAATTAAGCGATCGCGGCAACAGTCAGGGTTGCGGTAGCGGCGATTATCAGACAGACAACCCATACTTTTACAGGATTTAAATATGATTAAAAAATCACTCATTATTGCTGCTTGTGTAGCAAGTTTACTGGCTTTTTCTGGACAAACTTTTGCTGAAGATCAACAGCCGGCAGCCACTGGACCACTGATGACACAGCAGGAAACGAAGGCGTTTCATGAACAAATGCAAAATGCAAAAACACCAGAAGAGCGTCAGCAGATCCAGCAACAACACCATGAGCAGTTGCAGGAAAGATCCAAAGCACGACGTGAAGCGCAACGTAAAATGCATGACGAGCGTGTGAATAGTGAATGGAGTGGTGCTGAAAAAGGCGCTGGCACGAGTGGTGGTTCAGCTGGTGGCAAAGGCAAGTAATCTGTAAAAATTACCGGGCAGAGGGTGGTTTGCTGAAGGGTGTTTTTATAGATTGATACTCTCGCAGAGGCGCAAAGACGCTGAGAAAAACAAAGAAAACTTTATTGTTCTTTTTTCTTTGCGCCTTGGCGAGAAAATGCATACGACGATAGAAATTCGTAAAGGGAACATTTGAATGCTTTGCAGGATTTCACTATAACCTGACAGCTGCTGGTTTTGTCTGTAACGCGCTACTGGGTTATAGTGAAAATCGGCAACTTACTTTTATCTTTGTTTTTATTATCCGGGATGTGTGCTATTTCATCGAAACTTTTGCTTACAGGAAAACCCATGGCTGGTGCAATCTGCCTGCCGAAGCTGTTTTTCCTGCTGTGCCTGTTATTGCCTGCTGTAGCGCAGGCTGATAACACCTGGCTGGCACAGTCATCAGACTATCTGCAGCAGTTACTGAAACATAACCCGCAGCGTCTGGCAGAACTGGATGAGCCGGTGATCAGAACTTTTTATAAGGATCGTCAATATAAGCCGTTATGGTCAGATGAAAAAGGCCGCTTAAACCGGGCTTATGATCTATTGCAGATTGTCGTCAACGCCGGCGATGAAGGGCTCAGCCCTGCTGATTATTTCGTCGATGAGATCAGGAAAAGCTGGCAGGCAACAGGACTGGATGAATCCATCCGTCTCGACCTGCTTCTGACAGCAGCGTTGTATCGTTACAGTAAGCATGTTTATTCCGGCAGGTTTAAGCCGGCTGATATTGATGTCGACTGGCATATCCATAATGGAACTCTGGATGTGGTTAGTCTGTTTGCCGACGTTGCCAGAAATAAATCCATTGTCGCATTACTCAAAGCGTTGCCACCTCAGCATTCCGGTTACCAGTTATTAAAAAAAGAATTGTCACGTTATCGCGATATTGAACGACAGGGCGGATGGCAAAGATTTGATAAAGGTCCGACACTGGAGCCTGGCATGCAGCATGCGCAGGTGGCGCAACTGAGGCAGCGGCTGGAGATCACAGGTGATCTCACCGAAGGTGCTGACACAGATATCTTTGATCATGGCCTGGCTGAAGCGGTTAAAAGTTACCAGCAAAGGCAAGGTATCATGGTTGACGGTAATGTCGGGCCGCAGACGCGCAGGTCGCTGAATATCCCGGTCGGTGACAGGATCAAACAGATCCGCATCAACATGGAGCGCTGGCGCTGGATGCCGCGCAAACTGGGGAATCGCTACTTGATGGTCAACATGACCGGGTTCGAGCTCTACTTTGTGGAGAACGGGTTACCCGTGCTATCGATGCCGGTTATCGTCGGTAAATCCTACCGCTCTACCCCGAGTTTTTCCGGACTGGTGAGCATTATGGAATACAATCCTTACTGGACGATTCCGACGAACCTGGTGATACAGGATATTATCCCGCATCAGATCAGTGACCCTTCGTATCTTAAAAGAAAGTCGATCAGAGTATTCAGGGGCTGGGAACAAAATGCCCGCGAGATCGATCCTAAGACGGTGAACTGGAGCCAGCTGGATAAGGAAAAATTTCCTTACTGGTTACGGCAGGACCCGGGATCGAAAAATGCTCTCGGTCAGGTTAAATTCCTGTTCTCCAATCCATACGAAATCTATCTGCATGGTACTCCGGACCGGCACCTGTTTGATCGGGAAGTGCGAACTTTCAGCTCGGGCTGTATCCGGGTAAAAGACCCTGTTAGACTGTCGTCATACCTGTTAAACGATGGCAGCCAGCAGAAGGAAGAAGAAATACTGTCGACTATTCACCTGGGCACCAATCAGAGTGTACGGTTACCCACTGCCGTACGAATATACCTGGTATACGGCACAGCATGGGTCGATCCGGAGGGTAAACTGAACTTCAGGCATGATATCTACGGTCGGGATACCGCGTTGAACCGTGCATTTGCCAAAAAAATGACTTAATCATTAGCTCAAAAGGCCAGTGCGACTGGGAACTTTATTACAGAAAAATTGACAGATACCCTTCAAATACTGAAATAATCATCTAAAATCCAATTATCTCGAGACATTTTAAAAAACAGTTATGCTAAAAAAACCCGAAGAAAAGAATACAAATGAACTCTCCCGTAGAGGTTTCCTGACCACTATGGCTGGAGCAGCGTTAACATTGTCCGCTCCCGGCGTGATGGCGTCAGCGGCTCCAGCTGCTACTATGCGTGACCGTGAACTGTCTTTCTATAATACCCATACTGGAGAGAAGCTGTCTGCTACTTTCTGGTCTGATGGCAATTATCAGGATGATGCGGTCAAGGAAATTAGCTGGATACTCCGCGATCATCGTGCTGATGTGGCTAGTTCTATCGATCGCAAGTTGATCGATCTGTTGTATCAGCTGCAGGCAAAAGTAGAGCGCCAGGGTGAGATTCACGTGATATCGGGTTACCGGTCGCCGGCAACCAATGCCATGCTAAATAAGAAAAGTTCAGGTGTGGCGAAGCGCAGTTATCACATGCTCGGTCAGGCCATCGATGTGCGCCTGCCGGGTTTTGATACCGCTAAATTGCACAAAGCCGCCAAGTCAATGAAGGCAGGTGGTGTCGGTTATTATGCAAAATCTGACTTTGTCCATCTCGACGTCGGTCGGGTTCGTTACTGGTGATCATGTCTTTCAGCCATTAATCCCAGCTCAGTAAGCTCTGGGCACTTTGCTGAATAAAAAACGCTGCAATTATACTGCAGCGTTTTTTTTGTCCCTGATATCTTTTATTTTGTCTTTTAGCGATTGCCCCGGATAACTGGTTGAGTGTTTTTCTGTATCGACCCTGGTATTGCCCCCGGCATAGATCCTTGTGTTGATCCTGGCATCAACTTGATGGTCGGCTGCTGTACAGGCAGCGATGTCTGACGACCACGAGGCATGTTCTCCGGTTCTATTATCTGCTCAAGTTTGAGTGGGTCAGACGCTGAATCAGATCTCTGCAACTGCAAAACCTGTATTCCCGGATGGTCTTTTAATGATCCGGTCGTTTTATTCTTTACGGCTAACATGTATGCAGTGCCGTTAAGCTGAAAAGTAGCTTTATCATCCTGTACATACGTCTGTACCAGCCATCGTGTCGTTTTTTCAGTAAACGGTAACTCGGTGTGAGTTCGCAATAAAGTCTGATCTGCATCAGCACTCGTCACCCTGGTAGAAATGATGGTCTGCTGGTCAACACGAAATCCAGATACTGCCACTGTTGCTCCAACATCCGGCAACATTCTTTTATTTAATGATTGAACAACCGTTTGTCCGAGAACAGTAAAGCTAAAGGTTTGCGGATTAGTTGATTCGACTTTACCAATGACTTCATGCCGAAGGTTAATGGCGCTGGCGTTTGTGTGGTTACTGGCATCCATGGTAAGTACTTCGACCACATCACCAATTTCCAGCTGCTGCTGTGTCGTAACTTTGCCATCTATAGTAAAAGCAGTTGTGTCGTCATATTCAACTTCGACGCCATTGACAAATATACTGCCAAAACCGGTTATCTCTCCCAGGATACCTGTGCCGCCCAGACCGCTGCCGGTATTGGCTAGCATACCTGTGCCACCCAGACCGATATCCTGGTCTTCATCATTTGCAGCACTCATGGTTGACTGGTTTGAGGCGCAGGCAGAAATGCCTGTGAGCAATAGAAAGATAATTGTTCGGTAGATAGTATTCATCGGGTTAACTCCTGATTTACATCGACACTGCTATCAAGCTGTTTTTGATACCAGTAAACGCCGAGACGCATGCGATAAGTTGCGTCAGCTTTATGTTTGTCCGCATCGTAGAATTTGATCGCCTGTTTATTTACATGCTGCAGTAATTCATTGCCCTTTTTGCTGGCAAGGGAGCGTAATTTGCTCACCGAGTCTTCCGTTAAGGACGCGTAATAAACACTGCGTTCCAGCATAGGTTCGCTTTCAACAAGGATGTTGTTTACACAGCTGGCAACATGATCGTGGACATTATGTCCAAGGTAATAAGCCATCTCATTAAACTCTTTATTAGTCACAAATGCAGACTGATTCAGTACCACATGCTCATCCTTCAGGCGAACGATATTAAGACGCAACCACTCATCGAGGATGACCCTTGGCCGGACATCTTTACTAACACTGCGCACCAGCTGTTCAAACCCGGGGGTAGCGTCTTTTCCGCTTTTCAGTAATTGCCTGGGTTTGCCCTTATTATCCAGAAAGTCGGGCATGCTGGTCCACCTTGCGACGATTTCACCACTAAGTGATGCAGAGCTAGCAACCTTCAGACTTTCATCAACCGCCTGTTCACGGATGCGTTTGATATCTTTTCGGTGAACCCCGGTGAGTACAAAAATACGGCTATCGCTGGGTTTTATGGTATCCAGAGAAAAGTGTTCATCGGCGACTTCGACATAAAGCTCTTTCATCAATTCACGAAGCTGTGGAAAGGTCATGCCTTTTTCTATCAAAAGACGAATCAATGGCTTGCAGAGCAGAGTGACCGCTTTTACCAGTGCTGCCTGTGTTTTGCTGTATTTATTTTGGCTCATATTTAGTTCATTTCTGGCGGTTATTAACCCGTTAGTTATTTGGTCTAGTTCACGAGTTGTTGACTGAGGTCAAATTTTTTATAGATTATAGCTTGACGTGGGAATAATTACCACATATACTTTTTACACCGTGGGAATAAATCCCACATAATGCGAAAAAGAGGAAAATAACATGAAAACTTTCAAAAAAATATCTGTTTTAGGGGCAGCATTATTGATGACAGCTGCGATGGGATCTGCCTACGCTGAAGACGCTGACATGTTACAGACACGTACACAAGATCGTGTTCGTACAGAAGTGAACACACAGGCGCCTACATTTGACTTTGGTCAAGACAGTAGCAAGCAGCAAAAAATGCTAAAAAACCAGAACCAGAACCAGAATCAATACAGATACATGAATAACTATAGAAACGGACAGAGTGGTGCTGGTTCCAGTTCTATGAATCGTCAGAGTACTGCAACCCGTTCTATGAATGGTGGGGGAGGGCGCCGTTAACAGGTTCATAGCTAATATCGGTTAGCGATAGCTTGTAATAAACAGGTCGGGGCGGAGTGTAAATGCTCTCTGCCCCGTTTTTTTTGTATCGCATTTATAATATGAGATTATCTAAGCCCTAACCACTCGCCACAGCAATGGGTTAAATTCAGGAATTATCTCATTGAACTGATTTAAATCATCCCTATATTGTTTGAAATAACTTAGAATCAATCGCAATTATGCTTATGGTCATCAAACAATTCAAAGAAAGCCCATTGCACACGTACATAATCATGTATGTGATTACGGCCGTATTGTTTTTGATGTCGTTCACATTGCATATCCATATTCAGGAAGTCGCGTCGACTCAAGATCACGGTGCTGCGGTCTCTTTCAGTGCTATCACAGCAGAGCTATCGCAGGATGAAGCCAGTGGTGAGATCGTGATTAATCCTGATAGTGTTCATAAAGCAGGGCAGAGTAATGTCGCTATGCTGGCTGTTTTTCTTCTGGTAGCAGTATTATTGACGGCGTTATGTCGAACTTTTATCGGTCGAATACGGCAAAGTCGTTGTTTACTTCCACAGCTTCCTTTTCAGGGCGCACCTTTGTTGCGCGCACCCCCCTTTATAAACTTCGATTAAATTTATCAGTCAGTAGATTTTTTTCTGCTGAGGATTTTTTGTGGTATTCACACTGATCCTGTTGTGATGCTTCATTTGGAGTTTTTGTTATGTTTATTAAAAGTTTTTTATCAACAGCGGGTTATTCATTAATTTTTATAACCCTGTTTGTTAGTCAGCATGTCCTGGCCAGAGAATGGACCTTAACGTCGAGCGTTAGCCAGGCCTTATCTGAATCACCTGAATTGAAAAAAGCTCAGGCTGAAATAGGTGCGCGGCAGGCGGATATTAGCCTTTCCGGGTATTGGCCTGATCCTGAAATTGGTTTTCGTGTCGATAACAAGCTGGGGCAGGATGACGGCACTGGTGGTTACGATCTGTCAGAAATTCTCATCAGGCAGTCGATACCGGTATCACGGATAAAGTTTCAGGAATCTGCGGCAGAGGCCAGTTTACAGGCAGCACATTTTTTACTTCAGTTCGAGTCACTTCAAGTGCAGAACCGGGTTTCGAAAGTTTTTCATCAGTTACAGCTGGCCTCCGCTGAACTGTCACTGGCGGAAAAAAAGTTTGAACTGGCGGTTAAGTTAAGTAAGCCTAACGTAACTGGCTCCGGTAAAGGTAATTCGCAAGGTGCAGTGATACGTTATCTGACACCGTTAGAAGAGATGCGCCTGACCATCATCCGTGAAGAAGCACGTCAGGCAGCAGACAGTGCTGAAGGCAAATATAAAGAGACACTAAGTGAATTTGTTAAATTACTGGGTATCGATGCAGAGGGTGTGTATAGCGTTAGCGAATTGCTTCCAATCACTGCTTTACCGGATATCCATCACCTGCTGACCGTGCAGAGTAATCATGCACAGCTGTCCAGTCAACAGCAGGAAGTACTGGCGGCAAAGCACAACATCGATGTTGCTAGCAGCAGTCAAATGATAGACCCGTCCGTCGGTTTGAGCTGGTCGCGCGACACTTTTGATAGTGGTGGGCGAGGTGATGTATATGCCATCATGTTTAACCTGCAGATCCCCCTCAGTGATCGCAGAAATTCAGCAAAGAGCAAGGCGATATACAAGGCGAGTCAGCAACGTATCGAACTGGAGTTATTACAACGTGAGTTAAAGATAAACCTGAATCAGAGTTTTACGCACTTGAATCACGTGGTCGAGCAGGCGGTTGAATACAAAAAAAAGGTATTAGCACCAGCTAAAAAGATGCTTGAACTGACGCAGAAGGGGTTTAGCAGTGGCGAGTTAAATATCCTGTCACTGATTGATGCTAATAATACCTATTTTGAAGCCCGTCTATCGTATCTGGATCTGCTGTATCAGGCCAGGGTGGAATTCGCTGATGTGCGTTTATACGCCGGTCAGATGATAACCGATGCTACCGTGCAGAAGCTTAGTTCGAATGCGGGAGATCTATAACATGATTGCATCATTATTACGTTTTTCACTTATTCAGCGGTTGATGGTCGTGCTGGTGACACTCGGTATTTCTGCCGCAGGTATCTGGTCATTTAAAACATTACCAATCGATGCCTTTCCGGATATTTCAGCGCCGCAGGTGCAGGTCATTATAAAAGCGCCCGGCATGTCTCCTACCGAGGTCGAGCAGCGCATCACTTTTCCGATAGAGATGGAAATGCAGGGAATTCCCGGGCAGACCGTGCTCAGGTCTACTACCAAGTATGCACTCAGCGTCATCGTTGTTGATTTCGACGATTCTGTAGATATCTACCTGGCGCGTAACCTGGTGAATGAAAGGTTGAATCAGGTATGGGATTCGTTGCCGGCCAATGCCGAAGGCGGACTGGCACCCATAACGACGCCGCTTGGCGAGATCTTCATGTATCGAATCATCGGTGATAATTATAGTAATCAGGAATTGCGCAGCCTGCAGGACTGGGTCATCCGTCCGCATCTTCGCAAAGTTGATGGTGTCGCCGATGTTAATTCACTCGGTGGTGAAGTGCGAAATTATGAAGTGGTAATTAAACCGGACGCATTAGTAAAACATGGCATCAGTATCGGTGAGATCGAACATGCGCTGATGGAAAGTAACCGTAATGCAGGTGGTGATCGAATCAACAGAAACGATGAGGTATTGCTGGTGCGTACCGTCGGTAAATTGAACAGTATCGACGACATAAAAAATATTACGGTACGAACTCGCTATGGCGAACCGATTCACATCAGTGATGTGGCAAAAGTACGTGTCGGTAGTATGACCCGCTACGGTGCAGTGACGGCAGATGGTGAAGGTGAAGTTGTTACCGGGCTGGTATTGTTACGTAAAGGTGCCAATAGTCTGCTGACGGTCGCCAATACCAAGGCGGCATTGGAGACTTTGAAATCTATTTTGCCTGAAGGTGTTCGTATCGAGCCTTTTTATGATCGTACCGATCTCATCACCAAAGCGGTATGGACCGTTGAAAAAGCATTGGCTGAGGCTGTGGTGCTGGTATTGCTAGTATTGATCATCATGCTAGGTGATGTCCGTAGTGCGCTGACTGTTGCGTTGATATTGCCATTATCGGTGTTGTTTACTTTCATCATGATGAAACTGTTCGATGTCTCAGCGAATCTGATGTCACTGGGTGGTCTGGCCATCGCTATCGGCATCCTGGTCGATGCGGCGGTCGTGGTGGTCGAAAATATTCATACCCAGTTCAGTAAAGCGCCTGCCGGCGTCAACCGTCTGCATCTGGTTTATCGTGCAGTGCTGGAAGTCTCTACGCCGGTTATCTCCGGCATCCTGATCATCGTTGCAGTGTTTTTGCCGTTGTTTAGTCTGACCGGTCTGGAAGGAAAAATGTTCTCGCCGCTGGCGATCACCATCACCTTCGCTCTCATCGGTTCATTGATACTGTCACTCACTGTTATCCCTGTACTGGCAAGTTTCTTTATGAAAATGCATACAGGTGCTGTCGAAAAAGAAGGCATCTTGATGCGCGGGCTGAAGTTTATATATCTACCAGTGATGAACGTTGCGTTACGTTATACAAAAACGGCGGTAATACTTGCGCTGATAGCTCTGGTAGCAACTGCAACGCTGTTTCCTCAGATAGGTAAAGAATTTATGCCGATTATGGATGAAGGCAATACCGTCATTCTTCTGGAAAAGGACCCCAGTATTACACTTGAGAAATCACTGGTGATGGATGCGCCGATACAGCGGGCGATGATGGAGTTGCCGGAAGTTATCGGTGTTACCTCGCGTACCGGTGCCGATGAACTGCGAATGGATCCGATGGGGTTGAATCAGACAGATAATTTTCTGGTCACCAAACCACGTGAAGAATGGACTATATCATTACACCAGTTCCAGGAAAATCTTCGCGAAAAACTATCAGCGTTTGAAGGCATCGATTATGCTTTCAGTCAACCAATCGATATGCGTGTCTCAGAGATGCTGACTGGTGTGCGTTCTGCTATGGCGATAAAACTCTATGGTGATGATCTCGATGTTCTGGAACAGAAAGCGATGGAGATAGAAACACTGGTCAATAATATTAGTGGTGCTATCGATGTTTTCCGTACCGATATCTCTGGCCAGAAATATCTTCAGATCGATATCGACCAGAAAGTGATCTCACGATATGGCATCCACGTCGAGGATATTAATCGATTAGTGGAAACGGCTATCGGTGGTCGCGTCGCGACTGAGCTGCTGGAAAATAACCGGCGCATCGGTATCCTTGTGCGTTATCAGGAAAAGAACCGTTCGTCAGCGGAGGCTATAAAGAAGTTGCTGGTGACCTTGCCTAATGGGACGAAGATTTCTTTGGGGCATCTGGCAAAAATAGAAGAGGTCGACGGTCCGGTTCAGATCATACGTGAATCTGCAAAACGCCAGGTGGTCATTCAGTCAAATGTTGATGCGCGCGATGTGGTTGGTTTTGTTGATGAGGTCCGTCGTTCCATCGAAGAAAATGTGACATTGCCGCCGGGTTATTTCGTAACCTTTGGTGGCCAGTTCGAAAATCAGCAGCGGGCATCAAAACGACTTGCACTGGTAGTGCCAATCGCTATCTTGCTTATCTTCTTCATGTTGTTCACAACTTTCCGCTCCTTTTTGCAGGCGGGCGTAATCATCCTGAATATTCCATTTGCCATGATAGGGGGAGTTGTCAGTTTATATTACTCCGGGCTGTATCTCTCGGTACCGGCGTCAGTCGGTTTCATCACCCTGTTCGGGGTTGCGGTGCTCAATGGTGTAGTCATGGTTAGTTACTTTAATCAGTTGAGGCAGAGCGGGTTGAGTATCCGGGAAGCTGTTAAAAAAGGTGCAGAGCGAAGGTTAAGACCGGTATTGATGACAGCGATGATCGCCAGTTTTGGTCTGTTGCCGCTGCTTACTGCAACCGGCCCGGGTTCTGAGCTGCAACGGCCGTTGGCGGTAGTGGTAATCGGTGGTCTGTTCACTTCGACGATGCTGACACTGGTTCTACTGCCAGCGTTATATGCCTGGCTCGAAGAAGTCTTAGAGAGAAAACTTCAACGCGAAAAAGAGGCGGTATAATTATGAAAAAATTTTCTATGATCGTGCATTCATCATTGCAACAGACGCTGGCTGACTTTTTACGCAACATGCAGCTGGACAGTTTTATGTTCAGTCACATCGAAGAACACAGTAGGCAACAGGAGCATGATGCGCTTTTATCAGCCAGAGATAAGGTCGTCGGTTATGTGCCCAAAGTGCGTGTCGATGTATTGCTCGAAAGTGATCGTATCGACACACTACTACATGAGCTCCGTAACTCAAACGTTTCATTCAATGGAAAAGGAGCTTACTGGGTGATAGATATCGAACAGTCGGGGGAGTTGTAAAATCTGCGTCTGGAGTTTCAGTATCTTCGTAGGAGCGGAAAAAATTGTTTAGAACAATTTTTCACATAAGTCCCGAAGGGCTTCTACATGGATGTAGATGTTAGAGCAACGCATAATGCCATGGATGGCATGTAGTAGAGTAATGCAGGTGCAATTATCGAGGAGCAGTTGCCGGGTGAAGTATAGAGATATGCTGAATAATTTATTTCGCGATTTTTATTCTGCCATGTTTGATGCAACATTCGGTATGGCCGCGATTATCTATTTATTGATTTATTCAAAAAAATTGCGGGGTGAGATCCGCAATGCTAAAAGGTTATAAACCCGAGAAAAAATTCATGTCTGAAATAGTTGCAATAATTGGCGCAAGTGAAAAGAAAGACCGGTTTGCTCATATGGCAATGACTGCATTGAGGAAACATGGTCATGATGTAAGGCTGGTTAACCCCTTTAAGGCAACCATAGACGGCGACAAATGTTTTAAAGCCGTAACCGACATCAAGGAAAAAATTAACACGGTAACTTTATATGTGAATCCACGCAGGTTCCGAGATCATATAGATGAGGTTATACAGATAAAGCCGGACCGTGTGATCATGAATCCTGGCACTGAAGATGTGGATATGGAAAAAAGACTCGAAGACGCAGGAATAAAAGTAAGTCGTGCCTGTACACTGGTACTTTTATCAGCAGGTCAGTTTTGAAAATACCAGGTAATTAAAAAGTTAAAGGAAATTAAAGTAGCTTAGTTTAGTGGTTGTTTGTCATTACAGATAAAGGCACAGTTCTCACGAAGGCGCAAAGAAGAGCGTAAACAATTTTAACTATCAGAAATGCCAGACCTGCGGCACAACCAAAACCGTGGTCAATCCCACTAAAACAGTCAATGGGGCACCTATACGCAGGTAGTCTGAAAAACGGTAACCACCGACTCCGTATACCATCAGATTGGTCTGATACCCTATTGGTGTGGCGAAGCTGGTGGAAGCGGCAACCATCAGTGTGATTACAAATGGCATTACACTCACTCCGAGGTTGTTTGCCGTTGTCAGTGCAATCGGGAACATGATGACAGCCGCAGCATTATTTGTTGCCACCGCAGAAAGCAATGAAGTGACCGCAAACATCAATGTCAGTGAGATCATCGTGCTGCCACCGGCAAGTTCAACGAGTGAAACGGCAGCGTTCTGGGCAGCGCCCGTGGTCTGCAACGCACTGCCTAGTCCGAATGATGCGGCGATGACGATCAGTATTTGCCAGTCAACACTGCGTCTGGCCTCACGACCAGTTGTACATCCGGTAATAATCATTAAACCTGCAGCCAGCAACGAGGCCTTTAGCATGCTCAGCCAGCCAGTTGTAACTGAAAGTACCATCAATGCCAGTATTATCATTGCTAGCATAGCTTTCTGATACTGTGGCGGGTTTGCATCATCAACTTCGCTGACCAGAAAAAAATCACGTGAATTACGCTGCTGCTCCGCGAATGAGTGATGGGCTTCTAGTAACAGCGTATCACCGGGACGCAGAACGATATCACCGATTTTCTGATGAATACGCTGACCATTGCGGGCGGCAGCGATGATGACAGCATTATAGAAATTTCTGAAATGCCCTTTACATACACTTTTTCCAGCCAATGGGCAGCTATCAGAAACCACGGCCTCGACTAGCACCCGGTCCTGGCGTGAAGAGCCCAACTTGTAGATCTGGTTCGACGCAGGTGTCAGGCCCTGGATCTTTTGCAGGTCGACTACAGACTCGATCACACCCGCAAATACCAGGCGGTCACCGTCATGCAGTACTTCGTATGATGAAACCGCTGGCATTATCTGCCCCTGTCGCTCGATCTCAATCAGAAACATTCCCGGTAACTGACGCAGTCCTGCCTCTTCCACCGATTTACCGCTGAGTTTACTGCCGTTCTCAATCAGCATCTCAACCGTATATTCGCGGGCATCGTGATAGCGGCTGATGGCAGGTATCCGCTCTGGCAGTAAATGCTTACTGCCAAAACAGATGAAACCAAATACGATCAACATCACCGGAACACCGACCCATGCGAGCTCAAGCATGGCCAGTCCATCTGTACCTGTCTCCTTCATTAATAATCCATTAACGACCAGGTTTGTACTGCTACCGATCAACGTACAGGTGCCACCGGCAATACTGGCATAACTCAACGGGATCATCAGCTTCGATACAGACAGCTTGTTGCGCTTGGCCCAGTCACTGACCGCAGGGATGAACATCGCGACCACAGGCGTATTATTCAAAAACGCGCTCACCGCTGCCACCGGAGCCATCATTCGTATTTGCGCATGTAGCAGTGATCGCGGACGCCCCAAAACTGAGTGCACGATCCAGTCGATACCCCCTGTCTGCCGTAGGCCGGCGACAACGACATAGAGTACACCGACGGTGACCATACCCTCGTTTGCCAGACCCGACAGTGCCTGCTCGGGAGAGAGAACACCGGCTAACAGCAGCAGTGTAAGCCCCCCGACCATCACAATATCCGGCGAATAACGGGTCAGCGCCAGCGTACTAAAACACAAGGTGGTAACACCGATAGAAAACCAGCCTTCCCAGCCCATAATGTTAATCCTGTTTCTGTTTGGTTCAGTTGATTAAGAATACTACAAACTACAATGAACTGTGGCTCAATGAAGACAGACTCACTGCTATCCCTTTGATTGGAGTTTATCTCTGGATGCCTTCATGTGGAAGGTGACGACTTATGGTTTTCAGTGGCAGCCGATAATCATTAATAATTGGGAGAAGAGTAAAAACTCAGCATTAGTTGCTACGTCTTTAACTCTCTGTTAGTTGAATAAGGTGCCAGCGGACGTTTCTATTCTGTTAAAATTTCTCACCTGCCCGGAAGAAGACCTAATGAAACAGAAACGCCATACCTCACCCTCGCGCCGCCGTGGACACCATAAATCCCGTACTACATCGGCTGTCAGCGCGCCTAAAGTTGCCTTTGATGGCGCCAGGCTTTTTTTGCAGGCAGGCCGTGAAAGATCGCTACAACGTCGTCACCCGTGGGTGTTCTCGGGTGCGGTCGAACGACTCGAAGGCAACGTGCAGAGCGGTGACACGGTACAGATATGTGATGTGCAGGGCGGTTTTCTCGCCTGGGCGGCTTATAATTCAGAGTCGCAGATCGTTGCACGGGTGTGGTCGTGGTTGGCGCAGGAAAAAATAGATGCGGATTTTTTCCTGCGTAAAATATCCAGCGCATTGACCGCGCGTAAGGATCTGAAACTTGATCAACACAGCAACGGCATGCGTCTGATACATGGTGAGTCTGACGGCTTGCCTGGATTGATCGTCGATCTATATGCTGATGTGCTGGTGTTGCAGCTGGGCAGCGCGGGTGCGGAGCGCTGGCGTGATACTTTTGCGGATTGTTTGCAGGAGCTGTGTCAGCCGGTATGTATCTATGAACGTTCAGATTCTGATGGCCGCGCGTTGGAAGGTCTGCCGAAACGCAGTGAAATTCTGCGTGGGCATCTGCCGCAGGATTTGAGTGTGACCGAAAACGGTATACACATAATGGTGGATGTAGCCTCCGGGCAGAAGACCGGGTTTTATCTCGATCAGCGCAACAATCGCGCTTTGATAGGCGAACTGTCCACCGGACGTGAAGTGCTCAACTGTTTCTGTTACACCGGCGGATTCTCATTATATGCACTACGCGGTGGTGCCAACAGTGTATTGTCGATCGATTCTTCAGCAGAGGCGTTGCAACTGGCGCAGCGCAATGTAGAGCTGAACGCTCTGGATGCCAGCCGTGCCGATTGGCAGGGCGCGGATGTTTTTGAAGCTTTGCGCAAGCTGCGCGACCAGAACCGGAAGTTTGACCTTATCGTGCTCGACCCGCCAAAGTTTGCGCCCACGGCTGCTTTTGCTGAAAAAGCGGCGCGCGCATACAAGGATATCAATCTATTGGGTTTTAAATTGCTGCGCCCTGGAGGCATACTCGCGACTTTTTCATGCTCGGGCGGAATCAGCGACGATCTGTTCCAGAAGATCATCGCAGGTGCGGCGCTGGATGCAGGCGTCGATGCGCAGATCGTACACAAGGTACATGCTGCAGCTGATCACCCGGTATTGCTGAGTTTTCCAGAAGGCGCTTATCTGAAAGGGCTGGTGCTGAGGGTGGCAGGATGATTGCCGCAGCAATCAGACATTAGTAATTATGCTCTAGCCATCAGAGAGTAAAACATGACAATAAAAAACCCGGCGCAATGGCCGGGCTTTTTATTGCTCGAGATTAAGCCCGTTTTTATTCAGGTGCTTTAGCGCGAGATTTGTATTCGCCAGTGCGCGTGTCGATTTCGATCCAGTCGCCGATCTCGCAGAAATCCGCTACTTTTATTACGGTATCGTTGCTTAGCTTGGCATCTTTCATCACTTTGCCCGTAGTATCACCACGTGCCGAACCTTCGGTATAGGCGATCTGGCGTATGATGGTGGTCGGCAGGTCAACGGAGATGACTTTGCCTTCGAAGAACACGGCCTGACAGGTGTCGGTCATGCCATCGACGATGTAAGGTAATATGCTTTCCAGGTCGTCTGCATTGAGTTCGTACTGGTTGTATTCTTCGTCCATGAAAACATAAACGTCATCGTTGGAGTAGGAGTAGGTTACATCGAGGCGTTCCAGGGCGGCAGGTTCCAGCTTGTCATCAACTTTATAAACAGTCTCGGTGGAAGAGCCTGTTAACAAATTTTTAAGTTTCATCTTAACGATGGCAGTGTTACGCCCTGATTTTGTGTAATCGGCTTTTTGAATGAGCCATGGCTGACCGTCGATCAGCGCTACGTTGTTGATTCTCATTTCTGAAGCGGTTTTCATATTAATGTCCGGATGAGGATGGGTGAATAGTATTTATGGTGGCGTATTTTAACCAGTTTAGGTGGCTCTGTACCAGAGCTGTCGCAATATTTGTCTTTTTTGCCTGCTGCTGACACCAGTTTTCAGCATGTGTGGTCAGTTCTGGCAAGACTTCAAGCAGTGCTCGCCAGCTTTCCTGCATATCTTCACCGTTGTTCCATGCCCGCCACTGTGTCTGCAGTGCATTCTTAGCAGCAGGCGTTAATCCCTGGGTGTAAAGTTTAAGAAAGGCGTCAAGTTTGTGCAGATGGGTATTTTCCGGCTGTGCATAGATATGCCACAGGAACGGCCTGCCTGCCCATTGGGCGCGTACGAATGAGTCTTCGCCGCGGACGATATTAAGCTCGCAACTCCACAGCAGGCGGTCGTAATCTTGCTGGCTCAACAATGGAATAATCTGAATTGTTAAGAGACCTCGGGTATATAGATCCCCTGCAACTAGATGATCCAGTCCTAGCCAGTCCTGTAGATCGGCAACGACCCGCCCCTCCGGCACCAGTAGATGTGTTGCTTGCTGACCTGTGGTCAAATCCTCTAGCCAGCTGGCAAGGCCGGGATTCTCATAAGAAAACAACGAGATCAGTCGCGTATTCGGTGGTAGTCTGACGCCGATGCGCTGCAGAAAATGCTGTCGTGCAGTAGGATCTTGCTGAAAGCTCAGGCGCTGCTCGATCAAGCCAGCCTCACGCAGCAGTCCGCCGGTTTGCGGGGTAAAACCGGGAAAGAAAAAAAACTTTTGTAATCCCCCTGGCTGCAGTGATGGTAGAGCTATGGCAACCATCGACCCAGTCTTCAGCGCTTAAATATTCCAGGTTCAGCCAAAATGGCGGTGCTGAACGCTGCACCATCGATTCGATATAAGCGGGCGGCAATTGACAGGCGAAGGCTTCGATCACTACGTCGGCGGCAGGCTTCGGCTGCCACTCACGTGGCCACTGATGTAGCGCTACTCCCTGAAGTATCTGTACTGCAACTTCGGTATCGGCTGCGGGACATAAGCGGCAGAAAGTTTCCATGTCATCAACCCACAGGTGCACTTCCTGATCATGTTCGGCTACCAGCTGCCGGGCCAGACGCCAGGTAACGCCGATATCACCGAAATTATCGATGACATTGCAAAAAATATCCCAGGTAAAACGCATAAATAAGTCTCTCGACTATGAGTTATCCATCAGACGTGGATATTTGGGAGGTCTGGGTTAATAGTAAAAACAACACAGTTTCTTTAATACTCTATTTTAGCAATGAGCTAAGCTTGAAAAATTTTACGCGCTTTTTCCAGGTCTTGTGGCGTATCTACTGACAGGCTCTGATAGTTATCAACCGTAGTAACATTAATGCTGATGCCACATTCCAGTGCTCTTAACTGCTCCAGCTTCTCCAGTTTTTCCAGAGGTGTCTGCGCCTGACTGGTCAGTTTCTGTAATATCTGGCGGCTGTAGATATAAACACCGATATGGATGAGTGCCTGTTCAGGGTATTCGCCCGACTGGGTGACCGGGATACAGTTTCTGGAAAAATACAGTGCATTGCCCTGTAGATTGGTTACGATTTTGGCAGTGCTTGGGTCGGCAAGTATGGCTTTATCCTTTACCCAGTGCGCCAGTGTGCCCATCTGTGCATCGGCTTTGCGGGTGAAATCTTCTACCAGACGGTCGATATGTTGTGGATTAAGCAGGACTTCATCACCCTGCATATTGACGAAAATATCGCCTTCTGCCTGCTGCATATATTCAGCGATACGGTCTGTGCCTGAAGCACATTGCGCTGAGGTCATAACCGCTTTATAACCGGCATTGTTTACCGTGTCGAGTATGCGCTGGTCATCGGTTAGTACGACAACATCATCCAGCCGTTTTGCCTGTTTGGCTTTTTCGACAACGCGCAGCACCATCGGTTTGCCCGCGATGTCACTCAGCGGTTTTCCGGGCAGCCGGATAGAGGCGTAACGGCTGGGAATGCAGCCTATGATTTTCATCAGTTAAGATCTAAGCACTAAGGAATCTCTGATTAATTCTGAATGAAGTAGATTGTACATAGAAACATTCATATTCAAGGCATGAAACGCGCGGAATAGCTGGCTATTGCGAAGTTTCATAACGCGGAAGATGGATGTTTCTATGTGCAAGATACGATTTCACGAATTGATCAGAGGTTCCCTAATATAGCTGTCTGTTAAAAACAGGTTTATGAGAATTTTTTTGCGTCTTCCAGAAAAGCCGCAATGCCGATATCGGTCAGTGGATGTTTTTCCATCTGCTTTAATACACCGGCAGGAATGGTAAAGATATGCGCACCCGCCAGGGCTGGTTCCACCACGTGCAGCGGATTACGAATCGATGCAACGATAATTTCAGATGTGATGCTGGGATAGTTATCAAACACGGTGGCAATCTCATTGATCAGTTCATTGCCGGGAATCGAAATGTCATCCAGGCGACCGACAAATGGACAGACATTAGAAGCACCGGCTTTGGCGGCAAGTATGGCCTGGCTGGTAGAAAAAATTAAGGTGACATTGGTTTTGATGCCTTCGTCAGCAAAGCGTTTAACGGCTTTTAGTCCCTCGTGACACATGGGGATTTTAACCACGATATTGTTGGCGATCTTAGCGAATTCCTTGCCTTCCTTGTAAATGCCTTCGGCGTCCAGTGATAGTACTTCAGCGTGAACATCACCGTCGACAATGTCACAGATATCCCTGATCGCTTTCATCATGGATTTGCCGGTTCTTGCGATCAGCGTCGGGTTTGTGGTCACGCCATCACATAGTCCCAGGTCGAGACCGTTCTGGATTTCTGCTATGTCAGCACTGTCGACGTAAATTTTCATAATTTGGCTCCGATAAAATAATCTTCTGTAGTTGTAAGTAAACCCTGCACATCGAGCAGGGTATCAATCATTTCTCTAACGGCGGTATCACCACCTTTTCTCTGTGTCACCCAGTCAGCTTCCTGTTTGACGCGAGTCGTGGCATTCGCAGGTGCAACAAAAATACCCACCACTGGTTTGCATACCAGGTCGAGTACGTCATCACCCATGTAAAGAACTTGCTCGGCAGTTAGACCGGCAGTTTTGATCATCTCACGTAAGGCTTCCTGTTTGTAGAAATGACCGCATTCGTAATAGTCAATTTTGAGTTCTTTAACACGGCGATTGACAGCATCTGATATTCTACCGGTGAGGATGCCAAAGCGAATACCCGCCTGGCGCGCCAGTGTGACCCCGAAACCATCCTGTACATGAAATGCTTTAGTATCTGAATCGCTGCCGGCGAGAATGATAGCGCCATCTGTCAGTACGCCATCGACATCCAGCACGATCAGCTGGATACGCTGTAGTTTCTGCTTCAGCTCGGGCGTGAGTTGAGTCACTGATTAACTGATGTCCCAGGATTGAACGAGATCATGGATGGCAACGGCTTTGCTCAGCAGGCCTTCCATTTCATCCAGCTTGTACATGGAGGCCGCATCACACAGACCTTCCATCGGATTTGGATGGGTTTCGACAAACAGTCCATGCGCACCTGCAGCCATACCAGCGCGTGACAGTGCCGGGATAAATTGCGGCTCACCACCACGCGGGTCTTTTGAGCTGATGCCATAGATGCGTACGATATGGCCGGCATCAAAAACCACCGGGTAACCCAGGTCAGACATGATCGGTATCGCACGCATATCAGACACCAGGCGGTGGTAACCGAAACTGGCGCCACGCTCACACAGCAGGATGTTTTTATTGCCAACAGATTCGAGTTTGTCGATCGCTGAGGCCATATCTTCGGGCGCAAGGAACTGGCCTTTTTTCACGTTGATCACTTTACCGGTTTCGCCTGCGGCTACCAGTAATGAGGTTTGCTGACACAGGTAAGCCGGTATCTGTAAGATATCCAGTACTTCAGCGGCCACTGCACAGTCGGCTTCACGATGAACATCACTTACTAACGGAATATCGAATGCTTTACCAATCGCCTGGTGCGCTTTAAGGCCTTCATCAATTCCCAGGCCGCGATGGTTGCTGGCGGCACCGCGATTGTCTTTTTCGTAAGAGGATTTGAATACATAATTAAATCCCAGTTTTTCAGCTAGTCCGACCATGTGTTCGGCCACACGCATACCCAGTGCTTCACTTTCTAGCAGGCAGGGACCAGCAATCACACAGAGTTTTTCACCCTTGCCGACGCTGAAATTTTTTATCTTAACGGTATTCATCTATTGGCCCTGTTCACGTGCTACAACAAGCGTCGGATGTTACGGAGAATACACAGTAGAGTCAAATAACAGAACCTGTATAGAGATCACCGCTATAGCATAAAACCTTGCCTGCACAGGGCTCTGCACTGCACCAATAATTTCCCTGTAAGGATCAGGGTAGAACATTTCTTTACTATCGGACGAAATATTGTCTGCGCTAAATGATAGAATCAGCTATCGAATTATATTGAGGAAATAGCCATGGCCTGGTGGGGCACATTTATAGGCGGTACCCTGGGTTTTGTTTTTGGTGGCCCGTTGGGCGCACTGATAGGCGCAGCTGTTGGTGGAAATTTTGATCGTGGCCTGAAGATGAGTGGTCAGTTTGATCCGTCTGCTGGTCCTGGTAACCAGGAACGTGTTCAGGCGGCGTTCTTCACCACCACCTTCTCTGTCATGGGGCATGTGGCCAAAGCCGATGGCCATGTCAGCGCTCAGGAAATTTCTGCTGCGAAAAGTATCATGACGCAGATGCAGTTATCTGCACAACAACGTCAGGCCGCTATAAAGTTTTTTGATCAGGGAAAATTAGATGATTTCCCACTTGTTGAAATATTGCGGCAGTTCAAAAAAGAGTGTCATGGTCGCCGTAACCTGATCCAGATGTTCGTTGAGATCCAGATCGCTACAGCACTGGCGGATGGCAAAATTGATGCCAGCGAAAAACGCATCTTGTACACCATCGGTGAGATTCTCGGTTTTTCACGTAGTGAGATCGAACATCTGTTCAACATGGAAAGTGCATCCGGCGCCAGTTCGAGCGGTTCCTTAACATTGACGCAGGCGTATAAAATACTGGGCATTAGTAAAGGTAGCAGCGAGGCAGAAATCAAAAAAGCCTATCGTCGTCTAATGAGTCAGCATCACCCTGATAAACTGGTGTCTAAAGGCCTGCCTGATGAAATGATTCAACTGGCGACAGAAAAAACTCAGGAAATTCGCAAAGCATACGATTTAATTAAAAAGAGCATATAAGACAATGGAAATTACAGGTCCACTCAATATAGGTGTATTAGATAACGATACCGGTGGCAGAGAGATACATCTGAGCTTTAAGCCTGACTTCAGAGTATTGAACTTGCAACAACAGTCTGCCAGTTTTCAGGACTTTATCCGAACACTGATCAACGAGATTCATAAACTTGATGAGTCAGATGTTAACCGTCAGGGCATGACCACGATCCTGCAAATCTGCGAGCAGTTGCAACCGCACATCGATGCAAACGAACTGCCACTGGAAGAAACAATCGTGGTCAACGTGCAGACGCAGAGCCCTTTCGGTAATATCAGGATCACGAGTTAGATTCAGGTTCGTATCTACCGTCAAATACCTTAAAATCGATCCACCACAGAGGGCACAGAGAAAAACTTTCTATTGTTAACAGCGCCGTAGGCGCAGTTAATAAAGTAAAACTCCGTGTCCTCTGTGCCTCTGTGGTGAAAGATTTTTGATGTTGTTTTGGAACTCGCGTTTTTGGCGATATTTCAGAGGCTAATTCATTTTGGAGCCACTTAGCTCCCAGGCATAAGCGCAATCTAATTCAGATAAAACAGCAACTACACCGGTTTCGCCATCTTCCAGCATTGCCTGTAGCGGGCAACGATTTTTCAGACGAACATGGGGGGCTGCCATCCAGCGTGCGCCCATTTGCAGGTTGCGCGGGTAAGTAGTGCGTAGCGCATCGATAATACCCAGTAAAATTTTGACTCTACAGACCACTTTTTCATCATCTGGAAATGGTGTGTCTTTGCGATATTTTGCAAGATGGCGGCTACGTTCTTCGTCAGGAAGGTCGAGCACTGCAAGTATCTGCTCACCGCTCAGGCCCCACTCATCAAGAGCATTCATTACTTTTTGAGTGCGTATTATCTGTTGTTCGAGACTTGGGGCGGGGCTGGCTGCTGACATAATTCCAATGAAATGAAGTCTTTACTTCATTCGGGTAGCTAAAATAGAATATAATTTTATCATAATTAACATTCTCAGATAACCACAAGAATTATCATGGCAATTCGACACGTTTTACGACTTGGTGACCCGCGACTATTTAAAGTAGCCAGCGAAGTCAGCGAATTCAACCAGCCTGAACTCGATAGTCTGATAGAAGACATGTCTGATACCATGGAAGCAGAATCAGGCGTAGGCCTGGCCGCGCCGCAGATTGGCATCGGGTTGCGTATCGCTATTTTTGGTTTCGATAAAAACCCTCGTTACCCTGATGAAGAGAGCATTCCTAAAACCATCCTGATCAATCCAGTGATTACGCCCTTGAGTGATGATCGGGAGCATGGCTGGGAAGGCTGCTTAAGTGTGCCTGGCATGCGGGGTCTGGTCTCGCGCTACAAACACATCAATTACCGTGGTTATGATGCGTCTGGTACAGCCATTGATGTTAATGCCAGCGGTTTTCACGCCCGGGTCGTGCAGCACGAATGTGATCATCTTGATGGCATAATCTATACGCAGCGGTTAACTGACCCACTGAAATTTGGCTTTATTGATGAGCTGTATAGTAGCGGGCAACTCGGCAGCAGTCACCAGGAGGATGATTAGTGCTGAATTTTTTGCATAATGCTTCACTGGATCTTATTTTATTAACTGCGACTAAAATGTCAGTCGATAGTTAGCCTGTTTATAAAGAAAAAATAAAAAATAGAGTCATTAATGTGTTATATTCAGTTCATTACTTATGAACTGGCGCATTATTTTCGCGGTTCTAACAATAAAAGTGAGGGCAGTGTGGAAAAAAAACAAATATTACAACAAGCCTTAGCACAGCTAAATGATCTACTTAAAAGTGAGCTGCAGTCGGAGTCTTCAGAAGATCTATTTTCCGCGACAACGCGATTGTCTGGTAACAGCAATCTAGTGAACATAAACAGTGATCAACTTGCACTGGAATATACCGTGTTTATACAGACCTGGGCACCACAAAAAGATATTAACGCGCTTATCACGCAGATCAAATCTCTGCCTGGCAAGGTGTTATTATTTGCGGATTTTATAAATCCGATAATGGCAGAAAAGTTTCATCAGCGTTCTATTTCCTTTGTTGATTGCGCAGGTAATGCTTATATCAAAAACGGTAAGTTGAATATTTTTGTCAAATATAAAAAACCATCGCGACTACGTCAAAAACGTGTGCGTGGCCGGGCCTTTAATGTGGCGGGATTAAAACTAATTTTTGCCATATTTAATCAGCCGCAATTTCTTCATGCATCGTATCGTGAGATTTCTAACAAGGTGAATATTGCTCTGGGTAGCGTCGGTCCGGTGATTGATGACCTGCAAGCCTCAGGATATATTCTGGATGAAGGGGAGCGCAGACTCGTCAACAAGAAACGTTTATTCGAGCGCTGGGTTGATGGTTATCTGGAAAAGCTGCGACCTAAGCAGATCATGGCCTGTTATCGCAGCGATAATGAAAACTGGTGGAAAGATGCCAATCCAGCTGATTTTCATGGTTTGTGGGGCGGCGAAGTTATTATTGCAAAATCGACGCCCTTTATGGCGCCGGAAACGATTAGCCTGTATTTTTCATCGCAACTTAAACAAGACGAATTTGCTCGTTATCATGGTTTGCAGGAAGATGATGAGGGTAATATCTGTGTCTACAAAAACTTTTGGGCACCCAGTTATGCGGGTGATGATAATGCCGATGGTATCAGCCCGATGATTATTTATGCGGATATAGTCGATGCTATCAACCCGGGCAGTTGGGACGTGGCTAAAACCTTTTATGGTGAAGCAGTTACCCATCTATTGCAGGATAAATGATGGAAGTTACCCTAAAGAATTAATTTAGTTGCGTATTTTTTATGTGAGATAATAAACAGCTAACTCACAGAAAAACAATGAATTAATAATCCCCCTTAATGTATGCCATATTCTGACCATATCATAGAGCTTTCCATTATCGTGCCGACCTATAACGAGCACCCGAATGTTATTCCGATGGTAGCGAGCCTGGATGAAGCGCTGGGCAAGGTTAGATGGGAGGTTATCTTTGTTGATGATGACTCCCCGGATGGTACCGCCAGTCAGATTCGGGAAGTGGCGATGCGTGATCCGCGTGTCCGTGTCGTACAACGGGTGGGCAGACGTGGACTTTCATCTGCTGCTATCGAAGGCATATTGGCAAGCTCTGCACCTTTTTGCGCGGTGATTGATGGCGACCTGCAGCATGATGAAAAATTACTGGCGACCATGCTGGAAACCATCATAAAAGAAGATCTCGATGTCGTTTCCGGCAGCCGCTATGTTGAAGGTGGTGGCCTTGGTGACTGGCATGAATCGCGTGCCAAAATAAGCCGTTTTGCAACTCGTCTGAGTCGCATGGTATTGCATGCTGATTTAACCGATCCAATGAGCGGCTTTTTCATGATACGCCGTAGCGCATTTGAAAAACGGATGCATAACCTGTCCGGCATCGGTTTCAAGATTCTGCTGGATATCTTTGCCTCATCTAAAGAACCCCTGCTTTATCGTGAACTGCCTTATGAGTTTCGTACACGTCAGGCGGGTGAGAGCAAACTCGACAGCCAGGCGGTGTGGGAATATTTCATGTTGCTGCTCGACAAGTTGATCGGCAACATTGTTCCTGTGCGGTTTGTGGCTTTTACCCTGGTTGGTGGTGCGGGGGTTTTTGTCCACATGTTCATCGTGTGGCTGATGCTAAATCAGGATGCGCAGTTCACCACAGCGCAGACGGCTGCCACATTGATCGCAATGACCAGTAACTATGCTCTAAACAATATCCTGACTTATCGTGATAAACGATTGCGCGGCTGGGCATGGCTAAAAGGCTGGTTCTCTTTTACCCTGGCCTGCAGTGTCGGTGCGCTGGGTAATATCGGTATCGCTTCATATCTTTTTGCGCAGGATAGCACCTGGGTTCTGGCTTCGCTGTCCGGCATCGTTGTCGGTGCTGTGTGGAACTATGCAGTCACATCGGCTTACACCTGGAACAAACCAAAGGCAGCTTGATTTGTTGATACCAGATTCAGGCAGGAAGATTACAGCTTATATTTTCCAGCAGGTACGCCAGTGCGTATTGCAGGAGTGTTGAATGCAGCAAACATTAAAACAGCTTTATTCTGAAATACGTGAGCCTGCTATCGTGCCCTGCACAAACAGTAATGCGATTGCTGGCCTGGTAATAACAACAGATCTGTTGGTTTCGTTCAGCCTGTTTTTTTTCGAAAACTCAATAGCCCTTTCTCATCTCGCCGGGTTTGTCGCAGCAAGTGTTTTGTTGATGCTGCTTCGTATGTTTGGTATCGACAAATCAGAGGCAACGATTGCTGGTTTCACTGGCCTTCAAAAAATACTGGCTATTGCTGTTTATATGCTGGTTCAGGCGGCTATTCGCGGTGGCAGTATAGCCAGCCTGTCTCACCTTGGTCTGTCGGACACGATCGCGCTGGGCTCGGGTATTTTAGTCGCAACACTGATCGGCAGTTATAGCAGCAGTCTATTACTCAGCGGCGCCAGACATCACCTGGGACAGTACTCCAGCCAGTCTTCACGCTGGATTAGTTTAGGTATTACTCTGGCTGTCTGTGTTTTTGCACTACGACTGGTTTTTCTTGGTGGCATGGAAGTCATACCCCAGGAAGCCTACTACTGGAATTACGCGCAGCACCTTTCGCCGGGATATCTTGATCACCCGCCACTGGTCGCAGCCACGATCTACGCGGGTGAGGCGATATTGGGGCACAATGTATGGGGCAGTCGTTTCGGTGCGTTTATCTACGGAATTATATTTATAGTAATTTTCTATCGTTATGCACGTCTGCAGGTTGATCAGACGTCCGCGCTACTTGCTACCAGCTTTGCCCTGTTGCTGCCTTATTATTTTCTGGGCAGCGGATTTTTGATAACCCCGGATGCAGGACTCTCGCTGGCATGGGTGATGGCGATATATTTTTTCTATCGTGTACTTATCAATGATGAAAGCAGGGCATGGTATGGCGTCGGTGTGGCGATGGGTATCGGTATGCTTTCTAAATACAGTATCGCTTTGCTGGCACCTGCGGCGCTGATGTTTATTCTAATCGATGCACAGGCGCGCAGGCATCTGCTCATGAAAGAACCTTACATCGCAGTTGTTATTGCCGTACTCATTTTTTCACCGGTGATCTACTGGAATGCAACAAATGACTGGGCATCATTTGCATTCCAGGCTATCGACCGTTTTAAAAGAGTGCCACAGTTCTCCCTGGATATCATGCTGACACATGTGCTCAGCATGGTTACACCTTTGCCATTGCTAGCATTGATATACCTGTTTCCAGCAAAGGTTGTTCGTGAAGAGGGAGTATTGCAGCCGTCACTGGTCTCACCCTTCAAGCCGCGCATTAGACTTTTTATCGGTAGTTTTCTGTTATTGCCATTGAGTGTCTTTGCCTGGAATGCGCTGGAGAATGAACCGCGCTATAACTGGACAGGCCCACTATGGATAACGATACTGCCGATGCTTGCGTGGCTGACTATCAATGCCGGTCTGATACGTTGGCGCGCGATAGGTCTGCTACTTAATAAATTTACTGCACCGTTACTTTTTACATTGATAAGTCTCTACTCGATCCTCTTGCACTCTCTTAGTATCGGCTTGCCGGGCATTCCTTTTCCCTCTGGTACAGCCCGCCTCTTAGGCTGGCATGAGGTCTCACGTAACATACTGGTGATACAGGAGCAGTTGCCAGTGAGTGCTGATAAGGTCACTGTTATAGGAATGGATAAATATTTTATCAGTAGTAAGTTAGCCTATTACGGTACTGAAGATTTTCTTGGTGAAAATAATAAGTTGCAGGTAACAGGGACTCAGTTGGTGGGCGGTGACAGTTTAATGTTTGCTTACTGGGATCAGGTTGATAAGTACAAAGGTAATGTCGTAATAATGTTGTCACGTGACAAGTTTGAATTAAGAGGTGGGCGAGTAAAACCCTATTTTGAAAGAGTATCGGAGATGCACGTTTTCCCTGTGTATAAAGATGATTTTGGCTTGCCCCAAAAAACTATTCGTGAATATTATTACCGTGTCGGTTTTGGTTACAGGCCACCGGAGTCATGAAATTTTCGTCGATAGAATTTTTATCTGTTAGCTGAATGCTATGAAAGAAGATTGTAATAAAACCGTATTATTTGATAAGTTGCAAACAGAAGTGCACGTCTGGTTTTTTCGGACGGATGTAGCTCTGGATAATGACCAGCTTGCAGCCTGCCTGTCTCAATTGTCTACTGATGAGAAACAGCGCTATCAGCGTTTTTTTTATAAAGAAGATAAACAGAGTTATCTCATATCACATGTCTTGCTCAGAAATACTTTATCAAAATATGTCGATGTCCCGGCTTCGCAATGGCTTTTTATATGTAATCAACATGGTAAGCCAGAAGTGAAAAAACTACGAGAGCTGCCAGAGATCGAGTTTAATATAACGCACACCAAAGGTTTGTGTGCTTGCGTGGTTGGCATGGATGCGGAGGTTGGTGTCGATGCTGAAAATATTAACAGGCAGTGCAATTATAAAAAACTCGCGCAACGTATGTTCTCAGCAGATGAGAATGCTTTGTTAGATTCAAGTGATGAACCATCTGTGCAGTTTTATAAATACTGGACCTTGCGCGAGGCTTACGTTAAAGCGCTCGGTACAGGGCTTTCCGGGTCTTCAAAAGATTTTTATTTTACGATGAGTGAGGATGATGAATGCATCTCTATTCATCACAAAGATAAATCGGAAGTTGATACTGATTGCCAGTTTGGTTTATATATGCCGACAGCAGAGCATGTGATGGCAGTTGCCATAAAGAAAAACAGTGGCATGCCTGTAGTGATGAAACAGGTAGTGATAAACGAAGTGTTGTTTATCCTGGAATAAGATCATTAAATCTTTCTTGGTTAATATCCGTGTTTTGCCAAAAAATTCGAATTACAAAACAACATAAAAACTTGTCACCACAGAGGCACAGAGGACACAGAGAAAAACTTTCTATTGTTAACAGCGCCGCAGGCGCAGTTAATAAATTAAAACTCCGTGTCCTCTGTGCCTCTGTGGTGAATCGCTTTCAATGTTTCTGACGAAAGAAAATAGTCACATGGAAATTGAGCAGTGTTAAACGAGGGTCTGTAGCTAGTTTTTAGTTTTACCAGGTCAGATCGTCAGGTATCTGGTAATCGGCATAAGGGTCGTCTTCGTTTGATGTCTTCAGACTCTTATTGAGATCATCATCGAATATAATTACGCGTTTTTCATTTCGTTGTTTAATTTTTTCAGCAACGGCCAGTGGCACAAGTTCGTAGCGACCTTCGATGCGAGCAATCCCCAGTTTTCCCTGTATCACCTTTTGTTTCATCTCGGCATTGAGATAAATACGTCGCACCTTTTTGTTGTGTTCGAAGTTGTAGATGATCTCACAGCTCTCATCGCGTGCCAGGCAGTTATTCTCGATAAGCTGGTTGATCTCGATAGATGTGGCTTTCTGACGTGCCTGTAACTGTTTCTGCTGATTAAGTTCGCGGTCGTGTTTTGCTTTTTCCTGTGCGGCGGCCTTTATCTTAATTTGGTTTTCATCAACAACAGTCTCATTATTACTGCGCTGTTTTTTCTGCTGGCGAGTTTTGTCCTGCCTGGCTTTTTGAACCTGTTTTTTGGTCACCAGGCCGGCTTTTAGGAGTTGGTCTTGAAAAGGATTGCTCATTATTTTATTGCTATGTAGGCTGGTTATGACAAATAATCGGTTTGTTAGTGTCTAGACGAGATCACTTAATGAGCTTCTACAGACACAGAAAGTTAAGATACGCTGATTATAAGGCATCGATGCCGCGCAGCATAATCATCTTTTTTGGCCAGTTGCGCTCTTCTGTGAACTTTTCTTATTTCTTTGATGTGATTTTCAGTTTGATTTCAGCTTGCATTGATATCTTAGAGCCAGTTAATACTGGAGGTTTAAATATCATGACTGAATCATCTCAAATCAGAGTCTGGGATCCACTCGTAAGGTTCTTCCACTGGTCCCTGGTCAGTGCGTTTTTTATCGCATATATTACCGAAGATGATCTGCTGACGGTACACAGCTG
>CAWBXM010000104.1:0-13427 GCA_963792545.1 uncultured Gammaproteobacteria bacterium
GTATTTCGTGTCATCTGCACACCCACGTATCGTTGACGGTGAGCGTAGTAAAAATGTTCGTTACTTACAAAAGCGTCCTGACCTGGCAAATCCAAGATATTTGTATCTTGCGAAAGTAGGAACTCGATTGTCACGCGGTTTGTCATTAGAGCAGCCCGTACATTTCCCAGTTAACGCAGTATTGCAGGGCCGTAGAAATAATCCAGAAGATAAGAAAGCCGGTATTCGTCCGCTGGCAGTTTATAACCCGATCCATTATCAGGAGCTGCCAGAATTATTTATGGATCTGATCTGTAGCCTTACCGGGAAATCTCCTTCGACCACCGGTGCTGGCTCTGAAGGTGCGCTAACAAAGGGGCCGTTTAACGCCTTGTCGACCACCGCCGATCTAAATAATGCACTGGTATCATTTATTTTGTGTAATTACGCCGGATATTCCTCAGCAGCAGGGTATATTGGCACGCATCGTCGCGTAGATCATGATATCAGCATGTTGATTCCTGAGATCTGGTGTCGCCTGCCAATAAAACAACGTGATCCGGCTTTTTTAATTGAGAATGGTCACCTGGAAAAAATAGAAGACTTTGAGGCTGATGGCAAAACTATTTATGCTAGTCGACTGGGTTACCGTATTACCGAAAAATTCGTTCATGCATTTTTCGGTAAAGTATTTGATAGTCCAACCATTGTTTTTGATGAAGATATGCTGCGCCCTGAAACTCAGGGTATGGAGGCTTACATCGACGGCATTAATAACATCGTTGAAGCTCAGAAAAAAGTGGCATTGGCTTACATCGAAGACGGCTCAATTAATGATGCTTGTCCACCATTGCAGGCTGTTTTATATGTTATGGCCGAAGGCAGCTATCAGGGCAAAACCATCGATGACCCTGCTATCAGAAAAATGTTTACCCTCGATTATCTGTTGCAGAGCGACTGGTATCATGAGCGACTAAAAATAAAACAGCAACGTGATGCTGCGTTGTGGAAGGTCAATAAAAATTACGTCGATCTGAAACTGGATGAAACTGACGAGTCTGATCTAGAAGCCTGGTCAGCCCTGCAGGGTCAGTTAGAAAATGCTGAACAGATGCTGGAATGGGTAAACAGTGATAGCTACCTGGATCGATTACAGGGTACTCTTGGTGCCGACTGGATACATAAGGGTGCGTAGAGACAAGGCAAGCCTTGTCTCTACCTCGTGATAATTACCCTTACCTTATTAGGCCGCACTACCAAAAGATTTATCGATAGCGCCTGCCGGTACGTCTAATCCTGCCAGGCGACAGCCCTGTGCAACTGGCCCGCCAGGTATGATCTGATATAGATATTTCATACCACCACGAGAGTGAAATTTTTCTTCCAGCGCATCTTTTATCTGGCGTAATTTAGGATGTTCAACCTTCGTATAATATTCCTGTAAGGCCCTAATTAAGTCCCAATGATCATCGTTTAAATCTACATCATCTTTTTTGGCGGTTTCCATCGCAAGGTTAATATCCCAGTTGTGAGGTGCATGCGGGAATTCATTATTTGAAGCATTCATTTTGTTGCGTTCTCCTGTTACTAAGGGTTTCGGATTTTCCCCATTTTTATTTAAGGGAAGGTGGTTGAGGTAATGTTTTTAAAACTTTGCTGCCCCATAATTACCCAGCGTGGTGTCGCGCTACCCGTTCCGGCATCACGTAGATGAGGGTGCCTGGTTTCTACCTGTTTTATGATGTCTTCCTGAGAGGGGTCGATATCGACAATAAAAACATGTTTTCCGTTATCAAGATCTTTTTGAAATTTTCGAAAATCCTTGTGTGGTGTTTGAATACCATAGAAACCGCCGCTCCAGGTAATGAAACCAAAGATGACGACAGCAAGGAAATAAAACGGCATCCAGGTATAAGCTTCTGGTAGGTTGGTTAGAGAAACCGCCGCTATAACAAGTGCTGCGGATAATACGCCGAGCAGGGCGCCGACGATAGTTCCATGGACAATATCCTGTTTGAGTATCGCTTCGATATTATGTAGATGCCGGTGGCGTTCGACAGCGCCATCATCCTTACTTAATACATGAATCTGGGGTTTATTGATGCCTCTATGTTCAAGTTCTTGCTCTATACGATCAAGGTCATCGAGGTCATCGCTAATAAAATAATGTCTTCTCATCATAGTTCTCCAAAATAGTTAATATAACAAGGCCTTAATGATTATTTAGCTAGATAAAATCAGTCGCCGAAGCGGTAAATGCCTCCTGTTATGCAAATTTTAGATAAGTTGATAAGTGATATTAATACGCCGATGAAATTAAATGTCAAGCCCTGACTGGTGAATGGCGGATAATTGCGCTATATAATTTAGTAAAACTTAAATTTTAAGGTAAGTTACTGACTGATCTCCTGGTTGTGAAGGTCGCTGCAGACGGCGGATAGATAACCGGATATTTTTATGGTCAGTATGGAGCCAAAGGTATGGCCTGATGATACAGGCATTTAGTGCCGGCAATTTCCTGCCAAACTTTAGAAAAAACAAAGTTATAACCTGGGCTGCAGATAATACTAAATAACAAAAAAGATAAAAATTATGGCTAATATGTTGAACGAAGGCGCAATCTCATTGCGCTGGCGGCGCACAAAAATCGTAGCGACTATTGGTCCAGCGACTGATACAGCAAAAGGTATCAGTGACCTGATAAGGGCGGGCGTTAATGTTTTTCGACTTAATATGTCTCACGGCAATCATGAATATCATCGAAAAGTGTTCACTCGAATACGTAACTGTTCGAAAAAAGCAGGCACTTTTACTGCTATATTAATGGATCTGTGTGGGCCGAAAATTCGCGTGGGGCTATTTGAAAACGGCAGTATTGTTTTAAAACGAAATGAATCGCTGATCGTCACCTGCAGGCCTGTTACAGGTCGAGAGGGTTTGATAGTTTCTCAATATAAACATCTGTGCAAAGACGTTAAAAAAGGGGAAAGGATATTGTTTGACGATGGCAATCTGGAATGCCGTATCGAGGATGTTTGTGGAAAAGATATTCACTGTAAGGTGATTTTTGGTGGCGAGCTTAAAAATAATAAAGGCATAAACCTGCCGGATTCTAAGGTATCAGTGGCCAGTTTTACCGCAAAAGATAAAAGAGATGTACAGCTTGCCATGGAGTTGGGCGCTGACTTCGTCGCTTTAAGTTTTGTACGCACAGTAAAAGATGTTCAGGGACTGAAAAACTACATGCAGAGAAAGGGTCGCGAGTTACCTATTATTGCAAAAATTGAAAAACCTGAAGCGGTTGATGATATAGATACAATTGTGAAAGTAGCCTATGGCATTATGATTGCGCGCGGTGACTTAGGTATCGAGCTGCCCGCAGAGCAAGTGCCCATGATTCAAAAACAGATCATAAATATAGCGCGAGATAATTCTAGTCCGGTAATTGTGGCAACACAGATGCTGGAATCGATGATCAGTAACGCACGACCAACCAGGGCCGAAGTGGGCGATGTGGCAAATGCGGCGATGTCCAGTGCAGACGCGGTTATGCTGTCAGCAGAAACTGCCGTGGGCAAGTATCCGATAAAGGCAGTAAAGATGATGGATACAGTTCTGCGAGAAATAGAAAGGCATCAGTGGCAGCAAGGGTCTTTTGGTGATGAGTTAAAGCGTGATTATAATGTGTCATCCTCTAGGCGAGCGGTGGCGAACGCCGCCAATACGCTGACGCATGAATTAAAATTACAGGGCATTTTAGTCCCTACACGCAGCGGACAGACCGCAGCGGTTCTTTCAGGTTGCCGCCCTTCTTCACCACTGCTGGGTATTTCAGCCAATGCTGCTACTTGCCGAAAACTCAATTTACATTGGGGCATTATTCCATTTTTAACAGAAAAAGAAAAAGCGCGTGACTGGAACGTATTAAGTCAGGAGATTAGCAAATCCTGCAAGTTAACCAAAACAGGTAACAGGGTGCTACTGGTTTCTGGTTTTAATGATGATGAGCGGTTAAATGAACCGGTCATGAAAATAATTAAAGTCAAAAAATAATAAGCGAGTTATCCGCTCAGGTAGCGTGTTAATTGTTTCTATAGTATTGGGCATTTTGTTGCGGATAGAGGCGGTTGACAATAGGTTGCAGTCTGTAAGTATCAGGCATACTAGAAGCGGGAATGTATGGTCGCGACGAATTATAAGTCGGTTGATAATATTGCGGTGTATTATATTGCGTGTTGCGATACCAGCGATTGTGGTTTCGATTATGTGAAAGCGGTTAAACCATCTCGGCAGTCCGCCTGTGGGACAAAAAGGCAAATCTAGAGGCATGACTTTCAGCTGTCAGTATCAGGCTGAACAAGGCGAGTAACCATCTGGTGAGAGCTTTCATAAGTTAAACTGGTTTGACATGATTACGGCAGGCAGACGTTATCGATAAAATAATCAGTAACGACCTAATTATAGGTAATTTAAATGATAGTTGGAACCTTCTTAAGTTATGCTAGACATAAGAATACTACATTTACAGGTATGCTATAAAAGTGAAACATCATGTATATTAGATTAATAGTACTAAGTCTTGTTATCGCCTCTTCTATTACTGGTGTCAGTGCGGCAAAAGTAGACGTCCATAAAAATGAAAATAGCGGATTATTAACCTGGACAGCTAATGATGATGGCTTTCGTTTAGAGTTGATTCAATTGTTACCTGACTTTGTCCGTGCTATATATGCTAAGCACAATTTTCCCAAAACGGAAGTTGAGCGAATAGCGGCATATTGTGTATTCGGTACCATCCTAAAAAATACATCGGACCAGCATTTAAGCTACCGTGTATCAAACTGGCGATATCGGATTGTTAATGAAAGTTCAGTGGCAGATAAAACCCCGTCAGTCAAAACCTGGCCGGTCAAAACCAAAACACAGTGGCTTGAGGAATGGCGAAAAGTAGGTGTTAATTTCTCATGGACACTATTGCCGGACATTGGTGAGTTTGCTGTAGGCGACTGGCAACAGGGGTTTACCACCATCAAGCTACCACGAGATAAGACGTTTGATCTGATATATACATGGCAACTTGATGGCGTGAAACATGAAGGCGTACTGGAAAATCTAAGCTGTAGCCCCGACACGATAATGGAGTCTAAGTAGAGACAATGGAAGATATGAAGAAACTAACATTATTAGTATTACTGCTGCTTTCTTTTTCAGCCGTAGCAGACTGGCAGCAACCAGAATTGAGTCACAACCTAACCGAAGTGAAGACGGTTATTCAGGGAAGTGATTTTGAATTACTAAATATGGATGAAGAAAAAATCAAATTGTCAGACTTTAGGGGAAAAGTCGTGTTGTTGAATTTCTGGGCGACATGGTGTCCACCATGTCGAAGGGAAATGCCATCGATGGAACGGTTATATCAGCAGATTGGTGATGAAAAATTTGGTGTTATAGCGGTAGATCAGATGGAAGAAATAGATGATGTATTCGCTTTTACCGGGCAACTGGAGCTTGCCCCGACATTTGATATTTTATTTGATACAACAAGCCAGGTATCACAAGACTATGCAGTGCGCGGTTTGCCGACGACGTATCTGCTAGATAAACAGGGAAAGATAAGATATCGTGCTGTTGGCGGTAGAGAATTTGATCATCCTGAAGTGGTAAAGATAATAAAGGAGCTAATGGACGAATAGTTAGTGGATAAGTTCTACCGTGGTGTTCGCCGTGTGTTTATTGATGCAAAATAATACCTCGCAGTACTCATTTGTTTCGTCAATGGGTGTTGGATCATCCGAACAGCTGCAACCAGCAATGATACCGTTATATAGTATTCCAGCTTTAACCATAATGTCAGAGGCACGTTCCTGTGTATTTAATATGGTTACTGCTAACCGGTCCGTAATGACATAACTGCTGTACTGCAAGCCTTGTTGTAGAGGCAGAAGATCCGAATCGAGGGCGCACACTTCCTGTTTGATAACAGCGTTAAAATCTTCGGTATTCCATGCTTTCAGCGATAATGGCAAACTAATCATGCTGACTTATGGTCCGCATTTGATAACTCTGTGAGATAGCATTTTTTAGAGGTGTAAAACTCAGAGCCAGGATTTTGTGGTTTTATGTAAGGCATCATTGTGCAGTTGATAACATTACTGTAGATGCCCTACTTTCACCAGGATCAATGTCTCCTCCTCAACGCGAGGAAAGTGTGTGCTCATGTGTGGACTCCGTATCCAGCTGCCAGCCGGGTAATCCCCATGTTCATCTATGAAACGCCCTTCGATAACAAGGATCTCTTCACCTCCCCAGTGTGTGTGTGGCTGGAAAATTTCGTTTTCAGGCCACAAAACTAGCGCGGTACTCTCAGTCTTGTACGCATGCAATGGTAAAACTTTGAGGTTGCCTATGCCGGGCCGCCATTGCTGATCTTCTGGTCGTACGATAACCTGTTTTGCATCATCACTCTGAAATTGCTCGAGTTTTACAAATAAGGTGCAGCCATTTTTAGTAAAAGGTTTGTGCTGAGACCCCGGTGGATTACGGATATAACTGCCTGCCGGATAATCGCCATACTCATCAGAAAATACACCATCTAATACATAAATTTCTTCTCCATGTGGATGCAGATGTGGTGGAAAATATGAGCCTGGATCAAATCTTACGAAACTGGAGGTGTGACCAGATTCCTCTGCTTCGCGCTCCAGATGAATGCGAGAGACACCTTCAGCCGGACTTTTTACCCATTGCTGCTCATCCGGCCGCAGGCAGGCCGTTGTTGAAAAATCCATGTTTAAGGGGAATGATTTAGTCATGTAGGCAGTTTTAGCAGGTTATTTGACCTGTATCAATATGATTTTACAGCGCATAAATATATTAATTTTAATTGAAATGAGGTATTTGTGATGACTGTATTTGTTGAATTATTTAATAGTTTTATGGGCTAGTTAGTCGTCGGCGTGGTCGTGCTTATGTTGGTGATGATGACATATTTATTTAGTATGTTTATTCGCAAGTCTGCAAAACACGATAAATAAAAATGTGTTGGTCTTCATGGTCGATATGATTGGGAATGGTACTCATAACTCGTCCAGTGTATATCGGCGCCAGTTAGTAATGGTATAAAAACAAAACCAATTACGGCGATTATTGCCATAATAATTGCTGCTAGAAAGGCACTGCCAAAACCTTTAACTTCAAAGTTCGGTACCAGCGCAGTAGCCAGCATGATCATTAAAGCATTGATCACCAGTGTAAATAAACCAAATGTTAATACTGACAGCGGCGCGGTTAAAAACCAGAGTACGGGGCGGATGAATGCATTAATTAAACCGAGGACGGCTGTGGCAACAATAAAAGTCACAAGATTTTTAGCTTTTATACCTGGCACGATCAACAGGGCAAAGCCGAGTCCGACGGCTGTTGCAAGCCAGGTGATGAATAGCTCCGTCATGATGCCTGTTAAGTTACAATTATATTAATGTGAAAAAGGATTCTGTGTTTTGTCGACAGAAAATGAATCACTGTCCTGCTGGTCGTTGATTTGTTTCTGCTTATCTGTAATGGTTTCTGTGTTTGACGCACAACAGGCAGCGATCTGACTTCGGGCTAGTTTCTCATCTGTCCTGACCAAATTAAAACTACGATCATAGGGCTGATAATCGCCAGCAGGACCATCGCTGATCTTGAGTCCGCTGCTGACTCGAATGAAGTATGTATTGCCCGCCTCCAGTTCAAGTTCGACCCGAGTTTGACCCGTGTAGTGGTCGTCAGGAGCCAGCTCAAGAATCGTTTTGCCTGGTGGTAATGTAAGTAGTGTGTTGTGATCAGTTTTAATTGACAGTTTGAACTCTCCGTTGATGTAAAGGTCGGGAGAATAGAATGCGTTTGACATGGATAACGGTCGGTAGATGTACACAGATGCCTGGCCGGCTTGAGGTGCAACTGGAGAAAATGATTTTACGTTTTCCCTGGTACCGCATGCTGAAGCGATGAATAGAAAGTTTATCAAAAGAAGGATCGTTTTTGTGTTATTCATAAGTTAGTTCGTATCCGGCACTGTTAAGATAGTGGACTTCATTAGTCAGGTCGGCAAGTGTCAGACTGTGTCCGTCTAACCAGCCAGTGGGAAAGTGTAAATTAATATTGTTGTCACATACAGTAATATCTATATCGGGCACCTGTGAATCGGAGCGATCACGATGCAAGAGTACTGCAATGCGTAATAGTACGCACATGTGTTTGCCGCTTTTAACAAAGGGTTTCATTAACTGCTTGAAACCATCTTTTCTGAATTTACTGCGATGGCTTAATACCAGTGCTGCCAGCAAGGCCTGCTCCTGCCGAGAAAATCCCTGTAGATCTGCATTCGCCAGGATATAAGCGCCGTGTTTTTGATGGCTGTTATGCGACACCTGTAGTCCAATCTCGTGCAGCATTGACGTCCATTTTAATAGAGGCGTAACCTGTTCATTATTTATTGACCACTGTTCACATGCAGAATTACATAAAGTGGTAACGGTATTAGTAACTCGTAAAGCTTGTTCAGTATCAATGCCCCAACGTGACATCGCTGCTTCTACAGTAGCGTCTCGTACGTCATTATGAGTTATACGGCCGACTAAATCGTATAATAGACCTTCCCGCATGCCTTCGTCTGAAACCGACATTTGTGTGATATCCAGTATTTTGAAGACCGCGAGTAAAACCGACAAGCCACCAGCAATAACGGACTTACGGTCGTCGCTCAACCCGGCAAGTTCTAGATTATCAAGATGTTTAGCATCAATTAGGGCTTCTCGTAATTTGAGCAGAGATTTATAACTGATGCCGCTTTCACACCAGCCTTGAGCATGCGTTATGTCACGAATGGCTTTAATCGTTCCGGCGCAACCACTGGCCTCATCCCATCTGTTCGATTTAAAACCGGTGGCTTGAGGAAACAGGGTTAGTGCGGCATCGGTCTCGGCAGCCATCATTTTTTTTTCAGTGATTTTGCCATTCTTAAAAAATCGATTACTCGCGCTGACGCAACCGATATGCAGACTTTCGCGGCGCTTAGGTTTCATGCCGCTGCCGATGATTAGCTCTGTGCTGCCGCCACCAATATCAACCACCAGGCGGCGGCCTTCTTTTGTCGCTAGTCCGTGTGCTACGCCGAGATAGATCAATCGTGCTTCTTCACGGCCAGCAATAATCTCAATCGGATGATCTAAGATTTGTTCAGCTTTATCGACAAATGCTTTTGCGTTTTTAGCCACACGCAAAGTATTAGTGCCTGCTATACGTACAGCGGATTGTGGCAGGTCACGAATCCTTTGAGCGAAAGTCTCCAGGCATCTGAAGGCTCGATCTTCCGCTTCTGCATTAATCAGGCCCTTTTCGTTGAGACCGTCGCCGATGCGAACGTTATCTCTGAGTCGGTCGATGACTGATAAGGTGCCGGATTCCTCGAGGCGGGCGACGATCATGTGAAAGCTGTTTGACCCGAGGTCGATGGCAGCAACAATTTCAGGCAGGGGATGTGTTGTTTTACTCATTTAACTCTATTGCAGATTAATCAGAGGCTTATTAAGCAAGGTTTGAAAATTGTTCACATTCTACCTCAATTTATATGTAGTGTAAGTGACATCTGGTAAAGGGGCATGCTTATAGATGTCTTGACAGCTGACTCATGCTGGTATCGTTGCCGCTTGGACGCAGCGCAAGATGTCATAGTCAAACATGCCGTCGAGTGCATCAAAAACCGGTTTAAGTTTTCTGCTGCCATCATCAATGCTGAGTAGTGTTTCATGGATGATACTGATCTCCTGTTCGTTTAGATCAATAACTTCATTAAGATTAAGTTCGCCCTGCTCGATGCAGTTGGCCAGGTGTGAATATACCGTCGAGGTTTTAATATTACGCTTGCTGGCGATCGTTTTTATGTTCTGTCCGCTACGAAATAACAGCAGGGTCTCATTTACGGAATCGCTAGCATTAGGCGTCTGTTGTTCACTGTGTGTCTGGATAACAGCGAGAAAAGCTTCTCCATATTTGTCTAGTTTGCTTTCACCGACACCGCTGATGCGCAGTAGTTGCTCACGGTTAGCTGGTTGCCGCTCCATCATTTCAGATAGCGTGGCATCGTGAAAGATAACAAATGGCGGCACGTTATTTTCTTCGGCCAGCTGTTTACGGCAGGCACGTAGCGCTTCCCATAAAATATTATTTGATGCATTTTCTGTATTATATGATTTTCGACCTTTACGCGATGATTGGGCGCGTTTGCTTTCTTTACGAAAAAAAAGTGTTTCTTCGCCGCGTAAAACCGGTCGGCAGTTTTCGGTAAGGCGAAGACTGCCGTGGCCTTCATAATCGACAGAAAGTAGATTACGACTAATTAACTGGCGAAAAATGCTGCGCCATTGTTTGGCGTCATATTCATTGCCTACACCGTAAACACTCAAAGTGTTATGGCCAAACTGTGTGATGCGATCGCTTTCCTTACCGGTGAGCACGTCGATCAGATAGTTGACGCCAAAGCGCTGGTTGGTGCGGTGTACGCATGACAGGGCTTTTTGTGCGGCAACTGTAGCGTCCCAGGTCTCGGCCGGCGTTATACAATTGTCACAGTTACCACAGGGCTCACTTAGGGTCTCGTCAAAATAGTTAAGCAATGATTGTCGACGACAACTGGTAATCTCAGTAAAACCGAGCATGGATTCAAGCTTTTGATGTTCTACCTGTTTGTATTGCTGCTCAGCGGTTGAGGTCGCCATCATCTGTTTGAGTGTGATGACGTCCTGCAGGCCGTAGGCCATCCAGGCATTTGCAGCCTGCCCGTCACGCCCTGCTCGTCCTGTTTCCTGATAGTAGGCCTCCATGCTTTTGGGTAGATTCAGATGAGCCACAAATCGCACGTCTGGTTTATCAATGCCCATGCCAAAAGCGATGGTGGCAACAATAATCACTGCCTCTTCATTGAGAAAACGGTGTTGGTTCTTTTCCCTGACCTGTGCGCTTAAACCGGCGTGATATGGTAACGCGGTAAAGCCTTTGTCTGTTAACCAGGCCGCGATACTATCGACTTTTTTGCGTGACAGGCAATACACGATGCCGGCATCATTTTCGTGTTCATTCTGAATGAATCGCAATAATGACGATTTTGCGTCGCTCTGCGCCTCGGTAATGCGATAACAGATATTGGGACGGTCGAAGCTGGAGATAAATTCACGAGCTTCATTGAGTTGTAGCCGGTGCCGTATTTCTTTGCGTGTTACCTTGTCAGCCGTTGCGGTGAGCGCGATACGGGGAATGTTCGGAAATTGTTCATGCAGCACTGAAAGCTGGATATAATCCGGGCGAAAGTCGTGCCCCCACTGTGAAACACAATGGGCTTCGTCGATAGCAAATAGTGAAATTTTTGTCCGCCGCAACAGGGCAAGAAAACGGCTGGTATTGAGGCGTTCCGGCGCCACGTACAACATGTCCAGTTTACCGGATAACAAGTCGTCCTCTGTCTGTTGCGCGCTCTGCGCGTCCAGTGTCGAGTTTAGAAAAGCGGCATTGATACCCAGTTGTTGCAGTGCGGCGACCTGGTTTTGCATCAATGCGATCAGAGGCGAGACGATAATGCCGGTGCCCTCACGGACCAGCGAGGGAATCTGATAACACAGTGATTTTCCACCGCCCGTCGGCATCAGTACAACAGCATCATCCGCACGGACTAAAGTGTCGATAATCTCGCGTTGCTGCAGGCGAAAATCAGAGTATCCAAAAGTGTGGCGAAGTGTATTGAGTGCAGCATCATCCATGTCTGTAACTCCTTATAGTGTCAGTTTAAAAACGGGTAATTAATTTATCACAGATAGCCTTCTATGAGTGAGACTGCCGGTCTGTGATTAGTGGTTTTTTCTGTCGTGCAAAAAAAACCACGATTTGAACCGTGGCTTTTTTCTATACGGGATCCGATAAAAATAATCAGCTACAACCCTTGGGTCTAGGAAGGCCGGCAATTTTGTTGGCACATTTAATCAAACCGGTTGGGAACAGAGAATAAATGTATTTTTGGTCGCTACGATCTTTACCAAATTTTTTCTTCATGATTTTTGAGAACGCGCGTGGCTCACAAACACTGCCATTGTCAGCGAAATATTCTCGTGCTTCTTTGATGATGTCCCAGTGTTCCTCAGTAAGTTCAGGAACTTGTTCACTTTTAGCGATTATAGCGGCGAGTTCTTCGCTCCACTCATCTAAATTTTCTAACCATCCAGCCTCGCTTAGCTGTATGATTTTACCGTTAACTTCTGCTTGCATGGTGCACCTATAATAACCTAGTAATTTAATCAGGTATTTTACCTAAAAAGACCGGAACTAAAAACACCACAAAATGTAAGGTTAAATAATATGGCGATACATATCATATATGTCTACTGGCGGGTGTTATCTTCGTTTAGCCGCGCACCAGCTGCTGGTTTACACGATCACGGGTATCTTTGCCTTCGAGCAACTCGATTAAAGTAAGTGTAAAGTCCATCGCTGTCCCCGGGCCGCGTGAGGTGATGATTTTATCATCGATTTCTACAGCTTTTTCTGAGATAGAAATAGATTTATCACCGAGTCCTGCCAGTATACCGGGGTAACTAGTGGCTGTTCGGTGTTCGAGAAGGCCTGCTTCTGCCAGCGCTATGGGCGCCGCGCAGATCGCACCCAGGTAACGATTTCCAGCGGCCTGTTTTTTGATGAGTGTCTGTAATTGTTCATTGTCGCGTAGGTGCTCAGCACCGGGTAATCCGCCGGGTAAGACGATCAGGTCAAAAATTGTGTCCATGACAGTATCGATAGTGGTGTCAGGAATGATGGTAGTACCTCGAGAGGCGGTTACCGGTGACGCGTCGAGACCACAGGTGGTGACAGAGATACCGGCGCGCACCAGTAGATCGGTGATGGTTATTGCTTCTAGCTCTTCACAGCCTTGAGCAAGTGGTACCAGTACATGCGACATGATGACTCTCTTTATTGTTGTGTTGATGGGTCGGGAGCTCTGAGGACAGGGAAATTAACTTTGACACAGAGACTAGTCTAATGCCCTGCTTCTCAAGTTCGTCTAAATGGGCTTTTAAAAATTGTATCGTTGCTGGATATGGGTGTGCTATGGCCAGTGCATAACCGCGACGATTAATTTTTTTAATAAAAAGATCAAACTGTTTGCGTAAGGTGCCTTTGTTATCATCCGGATCAAGAAAAAAATCACGCGATAGATTGGGTACTTTAAATTCGCCAGCAATTTGATCGGCGATGGAATGGTTTGTTGTTTTGCTGTCAATAAAATACAGGTCGCTTCGGCGTGAAAGCTCGTCCATCAACCAGCTCATGTGACCGGGGTGTCGGGTTAGCAGGCTGCCCATGTGATTATTTACACCCTGGATGTATGGTAGCAATACGCTAATCCTAACCAAGCAATAGGACAT
>CAWBXM010000105.1:0-27723 GCA_963792545.1 uncultured Gammaproteobacteria bacterium
TAAACACCCAAACTGTTAGAATACTAATTCTTAAAATTCTAAATATACAACCCGGTGATTAAAGCTTTTCTACTGACTCGTCAATCTGTCGATACCCGCACTGGCGTTCAGCTGGTGTTCTGGTTTCAGAGCGAAACCGGACCTCTCAAAGTTATTGTTAATGGTCAGCAGCCTGTCTTTTTTATTCGACAACAGGATATGGCACTGGTAACAGAATTGTTAGTACGCACGCCGAGCGTGGAAATAAAACCACTGGAATTAAAAAACTTTGAAAACGAGTCCATGGCCGGTGTCTATTTTAATTCGCAACAACAGTTTTATCGTGGCAGAGATATTCTTCAGCAAAATAATATACGCTGTCTTGAAGCGGATGTGCGTCCAGCAGAGCGTTATTTAACCGAACGGTTTTTAACCGGACCGGTTTCAATTCATGTTGCTGAACCAGCTACAGTGCTTGTTAATCCGCGAATAACCCCCGATGTCTATCAGCCTGATCTTAAACTGATGTCGTTTGATATCGAAACAGATTTTTCCACCGACGATCTGTTTTCCATTGCATTTGTAACCGATGAACACAAACGGGTATTGATGATAGGGGAGGATGTTCCTGGCCTTGATGAGTAAAGGTGATGAAGTCTGCTTCTGAAGACATTCATATTGAATACCTGGCAGATGAGACGGCCCTGATAAAACGGTTTTTAGAGTGGGTGCAACTGACAGATCCAGATGTGTTTATTGGCTGGAATGTGATTAATTTTGATTTTCGTTTTTTACAGAAAAAATGTGATCAGTTAAAAATAAAATTCACCATGGGTCGTGAGAGTTCAAGCATCGTGTGGCGCAAGGCACAGGGTGAGTCGGAGCGATATTTTCTGGTTATACCAGGCCGGGTGGTGCTGGATGGAATCGATACATTAAAAAGCGCGACTTATTCGTTCGCAAGTTTTTCACTGGAGTCGGTGGGTAACGAATTACTCGGTCGGGGAAAGCTTATTCATAATGAGCTTAACAAGGAAGCCCTGAATAATGAAGCGAGGCACGATCCTCTGTTCAAAGCCAAAGAGATAAGACGCCAGTTTAGAGAGGATAAAGAATCACTGGCGGCTTATAACCTGGAAGACTGTCAGCTGGTCTGGGAGATTTTTGAAAAAGCCGATCTGGTTAATTTTGCGATCGAACGCGCACGTCTCACCGGCCTTGAGATGGATCGCATCGGTGGCTCGGTTGCTGCCTTCGATAATTTATATCTACCACGCCTGCACCGTAAAGGTTATGTCGCGCCAAACATCGGTGACTATGAAGAACGCCTGAGCGCACCAGGTGGTTATGTGATGAACTCACAACCCGGTATGCATGGCAGCGTGCTGGTGCTTGACTATAAAAGCCTGTACCCGAGTATCATCCGCACCTTCAATGTTGACCCTTATGCACGCATAGTTGCATTACAGGAGCCCGAGAGCGAGTCCATACCGGGATTTGATGGCGCCCGGTTCTCCAGGACTGAATATATATTGCCGGATATTATTAAAGAGTTGTGGCAGGCAAGGGATAAAGCCAAGCATGATAAAAACAAGGCCTTGTCACAGGCGATAAAAATCATCATGAATTCATTTTACGGTGTGCTCGGTACGCCCGGCTGCCGTATTCACGATTCACGCTTAACAAGTTCTATTACGAAACGCAGTCATGAATTAATTCAGACTACGGTGAATTTAATTGAAGATGAAGGTTATTCCGTTATCTATGGCGATACCGATTCTGTTTTTGTTTCGCTGAACCAGGCAGTTGATAATGCTAGCGCAGACAGCTTAGGTAATCGGCTGGTTATTATGGTCAATAGTTACTGGAAAGCGTATCTTGCAGATGCCTTCGGTATCGAGTCGTTTCTCGAGATGGAATATGAAACGCATTTCAGTAAATTTTTTATGCCGACTATCCGTGGCTCAGAGAAAGGCAGCAAAAAACGTTATGCCGGGCTTGTCGTAGACGAGGATGGCAAACAGCGTCTTATCTATAAAGGGCTTGAAACGGTCAGAACCGACTGGACAGAGATGGCGCGTGAATTTCAGCAGGAACTGTATCGGCGCATCTTTAATAATCAGCCGTATGAAGACTATATCCGGTCGACGGTAAATGCGCTTACTGCTGGAAAGTTTGATGACAGGCTGGTGTACAGAAAAAGACTCAGGCAAAAACTCAGTGACTACCAGAAAAACATTCCACCCCACGCACAGGCGGCGATAAAAGCAGAGAAGTTATTTGCAGAAAAAAATGTACCGTCACGTTATAAACGCAAAGGCTGGATAGAATACATTATTACAGTAAACGGGCCGGAAACGCTCGAGTGCTTTACCTCAGCAATCAATTACGAACATTACATAGAAAAACAGTTAACGCCGATTGCCGATACTATTCTGGCTGCTTTAGGCAGTTCGATGGACATGATTTTTCAGGACCAGTATGAGCTTTTTTGAGATATATTTCATCCAGAATAACAGGGTGGAATCAGGGGTAGTATACTTAAGGGCACCTCTATTAAGTTGTAACTAGTGGTAATAGGTATACTGTTCCAGAAATCCCCATTATGGTTTGTTCTAATGGGCTTTGCTAATATACTGCTCATTAATAAATCAATGAAAGCTCATCAGGATAAAAACTTGTGAAAAATATAATTTGGGACGAAACGTTAAGTGTCGAGGTCGATGAAATTGACGAAGATCACCGTAAACTTGTAGATCTGTTTAATATTCTCAGCCGTTCTGTAGCAGAAGGCGATGCGGCAAATTATATCGAGGCAGTATTGGAAGAACTGGTAAGTTTGACCATCTGGCACTTTAGGCACGAAGAGCGCCTTATGTTGCTGTATAAATATGAAGGTCTCGATGAACACAAAGCTGAGCACCATGAATTAATTGATAGCGTCAGGGTATTACAAAAGTTTTATAAAGAGAACAAACTACTTACAAATGAAGATCTCGAGTTTCTGGCGAGCTGGTTAACCGAGCATATCCTTGGTCACGATATGAAGCTTGGCTTTTATCTTATGAAAGTAATGTAGAAGAAAAAATAGGGGTCAGAGAGCAATTGTTTCTAATATTTGACTGCATGCTATCTGATTCGATTTTTGTAATACACTGTTAGGTGTCAGGATGTCATCAGAAGTTCTTTACCTCATCGTTGCAGATGCTGTCCTTTTCATACACGTTCTGTTCGTGGCTTTCGTTATTATCAGTTTGTTACTTATCTTTATTGGTAAGTTATTGTCCTGGATCTGGGTAAGAAACCCATGGTTTCGGCTCGCACACTTGTTGGGTACCGCTGTAGTGGTCTTGCTGTCCTGGCTGGGAGTTATTTGTCCACTTACCGACTGGGAAATGGCGCTTCGAACAAGCGCTGGTGATTCAGTCTATGCAGGTTCATTTATATCGCACTGGCTCGAGACACTACTGTACTATCAAGCGCCAGCATGGGCATTCGTCGTTTGTTACTCCGCGTTTGGTCTTTTGGTTGTGTTCAGTTGGTTTTGGGTTCGCCCGCGCCCATTCACCAGAAAAATAAATAAAAAATAAGGCTAAGAGTTAAACATTATGACCATGAAAAGCAGGCTAGCGCTGCACACATCATGTTATCTATAAACTACTAGCAAAGATCCATGAAAACCCGATACCTACCAAATAATAATCCTTCTTTAGCACCAGCGGACTATCTTCAAATACAGCGCCGCGAAGTGATTGATAGCGCAAGAACATCCAGTAGATATAATCATTTGTTTTATACGAGATACGGTATTTAATAAAACTGCCAGCGAAACCGGCATCACTTTTATATACTGGCCGTACAGGGGTGGCAAATTCTGGTGCTACATCGTAGTAGTAGGCATTAAAGTCCTGTGTCGCGAACTTGATACCAATCGTTGTTTTATGTGCCACAGGCGCGTTGATCGACCGCCGGTGATCAAAACTAAATCGCGGTTCAATCAGGTAACCTATATTGTCAACATCGTCTAAATCAGTGACAAAAGCAGTACGAAAGGGGAGCTCAAAACGTACGTCAAAGTAGCTTTTTTTTCTATCAGTTAATTTAAACTCCAGCGAGGGCCCGACCTGCAGCATCAGGTCCAGGTCCGGCATACCTTTCCTGGCCTGGGTATCATCGCTGTCTACCGGCGGGCCGAAGTCCGCACTGATATCTAGAACAAAATTGTTTGAATTATATAAAAAAGTTCTGAAGCCACGATCAACTTCAAACCTGGGTGAGCGATAAGTGAAATAAGGCACGGGGAGAATATAACGTTTGCTTTCAACCGCTCCTGGATAGAGCAGGAAATCAAATACGCCTATACCTATACCGATGGACCACTCCGCTTTATCGACATTGGTCTTTGGCTCATCAGTTGCGTGAACGACTGTGCTTCGCATGATGAGTGATATCAGAAATATTAAGACGGGTATATAGTTATGAATCATGCGATACCGCATAGTTTATTTATCTATATTATTAAGTTTAATATAGAAAGAGTAGGAGGTCAGGCATTACCTGGTGATTTACTATTGATCCTTCATCAGTCTATTTGATTTTGTCAGTGATGTTTTACGAAATAGCCACTCTTTCGCCGTTACTGTAATTGCCGCTACGGCAGGATGTGTGATTTTTCGCTCAACAGTAAATTAAAGGGGACCGTAAAGGCTTAATTTTATACCAGCCAGTATTGATATACGATGAAATAGTGTCCAGGACAGCGGTGTGTGTTTTTATGCGATTTACAAAAACACCATTTATCTAACCAACAAAAATTAGCTTTTTTATGCGAAGCCTGTAATCGTGTGATAATAGTATGTATGAAAAATATCCTTAAAAAACGTCGTTTGTTCTTTGCGTTGTGGCCTTCAGATTTGACTCGAAAGTCTATTGTTGAAACTTTTTCGAATTTCTCTCAGCCAGCAAAAGGTAATATTATACCTTCGGGTAATCTGCATTTGACCTTACACTTTGTTGGCCAGACAACGGAAGAAGTTAAACAGTGTATGCATGTCGCTGCACGAACTATTGATGTAAATGAATTTGAGTTAAAATTGGATTGTTTGGGTTGTTTTCCTCGGGCAAAAATACTTTGGATGGGCTGCAATGAACAGGCGATGGGGCTAACTCAGTTGCACAAAAAACTGGGTATGGCGCTCGAAAGATGCGGTTATCAGTGCGAGGCCCGTGCATATACACCTCATATATCATTAGTGCGAAAATGTGTAAAACCTGAGATAAATCAGTGTGATTTTTCTATTCCCTGGCGGGTGAATGAGTTTGTTCTGGTCGAGTCAGTAAGTGTAGAACACGGTGTGTTTTATAAGGTGATTGAAAGATATCCATTGTTTTGATTAGAGCATATTACAGAGGGGCAGGTCTTTTCATGGTATAAGCCACATGCTCAGTAAATTGAAGGGGCGGTTCACTTCATCGTCATTAATTCTATCTGCAAGTCCTATTTAAGTGAATATAAAGATATATGAATCCAGCAAAAATCAGTATCGGACTGCTAAATCCAAAAAGCCCTGAAAATGTAGCTTCTGTGTTACGTGCTGCGGCTAACTATCGGGTTGATAGTGTTTTTTATACCGGCACACGTTACCCACGCGCGGCTAAGCTTAATCCGTGTACGGTTGATATGAGCCGTAAGGTAAGCAAAGACATTTCTCTTACAGGCGTTGACAGTCTGATTGAAGAAATACCCGAAGATTTAAGCATCATATGTGTTGAATTGGCTGAAAATGCGATTGCCTTACCAGTGTACCGGCACCCGCATGATGCTTTGTATATTTTCGGCCCGGAAGACGGTACGATCGGTCAAAACATTATCGACAGGGCAGATGCGGTTGTTTACGTACCGACAGTTGGTTGCATGAATCTGGCCGCGACGGTGAATGTTGTTTTATACGATCGGCTGGCAAAGTCCTCGAATGATTTCTCCAGCAGCCTTGAAGGGAATCGACTGATCCGTGAAAGCAGGGATATTAATAACTGTTTGAAAATCGGACAATTAGGGGAGGACTAATAAGTGAACAATTCTCAATGCGTATCAGTGCTAGCGGTGGCGTAAGTGCAGGATTGAGCGGTGGTGGAGAGTTTTGGGTTATGGACAATTTTACCTACAATGAAGCAATTTTCAGCATTCCCGTACCAGCAGCCGTATGGTTATTTGGCTCAGGTCTTATCGGTTTAATCGGTGTGGCTCGACGAAAGAAAGCATAACGCTTAAATATTATTCAATAGCGGCTCCTTCGGAGCCGTTTTTGTTTGTGCAGACGGCCTGTTGTTGGCTGTGACTCCCACTGATCAGTTCAATACTACAATCTTTGGCAAAAAGGTGAGTCTCTAAACTCAATTAGCCTAGTATCCAGCCTCCGGCCTTCCTGATCATTAACGGGTTTGTGGTAGCCTTTACCCATTATGTGCAAATGTCTAAATTTTTTAGTCGCCATGTCGGTACAGCTTGTATTGCTACTGTTGATGAGCGCATGCAGTAATCCGAAATATCAGGCGCGACCAGATACCGTTCTACATAACAGCCGACTGACCGAAAGCTCGGCTGTTAATGGCAGACGGCTATGTGTTGCCCATGAAGACATGGCCAGCTATAGAAAACCCCACCGCGGTGGTCCTGGGTTTGCATGGTTTTAATGATTACAGCAACGCCTTCGATGCGGCCGCACACATCTTTGCGGATAATTTGATAACAACCTACGCTATCGACCAGCGTGGTTTCGGTGCAACTGAACAGCATGGCATTTGGGCTGGAGACACCACGCTGCAGTCCGACCTCATAGCTACGGTCAATCTATTGTGTGAGAAACATGCTGGCTTGCCATTGTATGTGCTTGGCGAGAGCATGGGTGGTGCCGTCATAATCAGTGCAGCACAGCAGCTTGAACGAACCTGCATACAGGGAGTGATCCTGTCAGCCCCGGCGGTATGGGGCTGGCAAACCATGCCATGGTGGCAAACAGTGCCGCTGAGACTGTTCGCGCATACGCTTCCGGCACTCAAAGTAAGCGGTGAAGGCCTGGGAATTCATCCGTCGGACAACGAGGAAATGCTGCTTGCACTAAGTCGTGACCCGCTGATCATTAAGGAGACACGCATCGATGCGATCTACGGACTCACTGACTTAATGGAAGCCGCCATGGTAAACAGCGGGGCACTAAAAATGCCAGCACTTATCCTGTACGGTGAACACGATGAGATCATTCCAGCAGCAGCGTTCTGCCAGATGCTCAAAATTCTGCCGAATAGGGCTGCATCACAATGGCGTATGGTTCTCTACCCCGATGGGTATCACATGTTATTGCGGGATTTACAGGCGGAGGTTGTGATCCTGGATATAATGATGTGGATACACGGCCAGAAAGCCAGGTTGCTTTCAACTCAGGAAGTCGTGCAAGGCGACCCTCGTTTATCGGCGCTGAGTGAATGCGATTAACTGCTATAATAATCATATATGCCAGCTAATGACTGAAGTCGATATGAATGTAATAGAGGTTAAACAATGAATGTATTTTTAAGTCGTGTGTCTTTCAATGTAGTGCTGGCAATCGTCATTGGCGCCAGTATGGTTGGCTGTGAGCAAATTCGTAAACTGACTTATCCAAAGGACTTTACTTACCTGGAGCAAAGTGAAGTGGATAGTCTGATGCGACAGATGGGTGACGGCATCGTGCGGCTCAACCAGTTAATTGCAGAAGCGCCGGTATCAGACGTTAGCCAGCAGCAGAAAATTATTGCTGAACTTAACGAACTCGAAAAAATTGCAACACGCCTCAGTGGTGGACATACACAAACTAATCAAATTGTCATAAATGATCATATTGAGCAGTTCATCAGCGACCTTGGCACAGCAAAAATGTTTGCAAAGATTAACCCGCCTAAATATTTTAAAGCCGAAGAATTAGGGCACAGTTGCCAGCAATGCCACAAGTTTCGCTAGATAACTGCGTCGATGGACGATAAATAATCGGTAAAACAATCACTAAACCGACGCTCAGAGATTTAAGATAGACATAGTAAAAACCAGCCACTACAGACTGCTGAGATTAATAGGTTTGTCTCGGAGACATCCATGTAGAGGTACTTTGCGGTTTACGTGAAAAAATTGTTCCAAACAATTTTTTCCGCTCCTACAAAACAGCAAACCCTGTAGGAGCGCTTTGCAAAGCGCGATTCTTTCAGGTTTCACCAGTATCATTTTATTTGGTCTATCGGTGTCTCGAAAGTACCTGTCGGGCGATTGTAATACCTGCCTCAAATAAGACTCCAAAAATGCCAATATTAGTGAGAACTTATTTTAAATAAAGAGGTCCTATAATTTGTATTTTACAAGTTAGTATTAACGGTATATTTTGTTCGCATATTACTTATTTCCCCCATTCCAACAGCAATGAACTATTTCCAAATTTTTTTCAATTGTCTTATTTTTCTGTTTATTACGGCATGTGATACACGGGTGCAAACAGCGCCCACTGAAAAAACTACTGAAGTAAAAACTACTGAAGTAAAAACGGCGCCGATCGCCACATCCACTAAAGCAAGTGCTGAACCACAAGAGATCAGGCAGCCACTGAATCTATCAATTAGCGATATTTCTTTTGAGGATAAGAAAAATGACAAGGATATATTTGTTAATGATTCTGACCTTACAGAAAAAAACAGCGCCTTATTTAATCAGCTAAGCAAAAAACGACCGGGGAGCGGCGTTAACTTAAGCGGTGAGTTGCTGACTGATGAAAACGCAGACGAAACACAGGACATTCGTCAGTCAGTCGATGGTATGCAGATTAATGTTAAGGGTGACTTTAAGTAGATGCAATTAAATCAGGCAGTTCGATTTTAAATAATCCCTTTAACCTCATTATTCTGAGATAATCCGTCCGTTTCCATTATTCATTCTTAATATAGCTTATCCATCAAATTATCAGTCGCGGTGTTCTAATGTTTAAATCGATCAGCAAAACCTTACTGACAGGTTTTATCACTTTATTGCCTATTGTCCTCACTATTTATCTTTTGTACTGGCTGGCAGTGTCGTCAGAAAATGTGATGGGTGGTGCATTACGATGGTTATTACCGGACGCAATATACTTTCCCGGTCTTGGTATGTTTGCCGGCCTGCTAGTGGTGTTTCTGGTCGGACTGTTGATGAAGGCTATTTTAATTCGCCAGCTGTTTGCCTTTGGTGAGCAAATTCTTTACCGTTTGCCTTTGATCAAAACAGTGTATCGGGCGACTCGCGACCTGTTTGATTTTTTCTCGCCGAACAAAGATGGGCTCGGTCAGGTAGTAGCGGTGACTCATAACGGCATCGAAATGATCGGTTTTATTACACAGACAGATCAACAACGTTTGCCGGAGTCTTTCCGTGAGCAGGACAAGGTGCTGGTATATCTGCCTATGAGTTATATGATTGGTGGTTTTACCCTGTTTATTCCCCGTGACCAGGTACGAGCATTGAATATGAGCATGGAGGAAGCAATGCGTTTTGCCTTAACAGCAGGGATAACTGGAAAGAATAATAAATAAAGATAACCGGCTCCCTTTAATTTTGACCAGTTCGTCGTCTTTATTTACGACTTTCCGTCGTCCTGTTAATTACAACCGGTGTGATTAGGGTCAGAACACGAAACCCTGCCAATACTGATCATAAGAAGAGACTCTGCCAATACTGATCTGTGTTGGGTTGGTGATCAGTGGGTCAGTAATCGCTGTGGCTTGTGAACCATCTGAAGTTTTGATGACGTTTATTTTTGAATTAGCCGTATCAGGCACATAGATTACAGTACCATCGATTGACATCGTTAAACGTGCATTTTCGAATTGAGTCAATGTGTGTGGCGCATCTGCAATCCAGCCGGCAACTGGTGTGATGGCACCAGTTGCCGGATCAAAAGTAAACTTCTCAATCCAGCCTCTGGGGTTCTGGTTGCCAAAAGAACTGAACCGGGCAAAAAGTTCAGTGCCTTCAGGACTAAAAACAATGGCCTGAAGAATGTGAGCACTAACATCAGTTGGGCCATTAACAACTGCATCTTCAGCTTCAACACGGGACAGTCCGGTAGTTTGATCAATGGTGAATGAGATAAGTTTCTCAGGATTAATCGCCATAGCCACACCAGAGTTTGAGCCGGCAGCACAATCTACCTGATGGATGACCTCTGTCTGTTTTATTTCATGCCCCGGATTCGTTATATGGCCAGACGGGTCGATGTTTAATTGTGTAACGTAATAATTCAAGGGGTTGCCAGTTGAAGATTGTGTAGATTCGTTTGCTACCAGTATGGTTGTATTGTCATCGCAAACAGCAAGATCATTGATTCGACGATCAGCCAGCACCAGGCTACAGGCAGGATTTGGAACTAACGTGCTATATGAAGAAACTCTACTAAAACCATTACGCGCAGCAACAAGGTAAGCACCATTTTTTAGAGGTTTTAGTATATCTTTATTAGTGATTGTACTTGCAGCCAATTCTGTACCAGAACTCAGGTTCATAATATAACTTTTTGTTTGAAGCTGCGTGACATAAGCAACATTTCCCCAGGGATGTAGATCTACACCGAGGTTAGTCCAGTTTATCAAAGCGGTTGTTAGAGGTATTTTTAGAGAGCGGATTTGAGGTGTAACGTCAAGATCAATTATCAGGATAGAGTCCTGACCTCTCTGGCTGACAATCATTCTTGTTAATGGATCACCCATAAAGGTTTCTTTGACAGAGCATCCGCTGGTCAAAACAATTGCGAACAGGGTGATACAGATTAAATTTTTCATTACTTACTCCTTATCTCTATTATTAGTATTTTTTGTTAAGGATTTATTAAGTGTTTGTTAAGTATTAATTAAAATACATTCTGGCATAAAATCCGTGAACAAAGTCTACCTTTCTCAGATTAAAGTTAATTATAATAAAAACATATTAGATCTAATATTTATATGACATGGAGCAATTTAATTATAAAAATAGATGCTCACCAGCAAAAAAGGAGCAGGAGTGGCCTTGCATTTCAAATGATGTACATTGAATTAGAGAACTCGATGACAAAGGATGATTCTTTGTCATCGAGCCACGATTACCCCTTTTAATTTAACACAGATGCAATGGATTCTTTAATCATTTTGTGAAAATGGTGTTTTTCATCCAGTGCGACAAGATACTACGATTTACTTAAGTTCATAGGAATTCTTCCAGTTATTCGTATTAGTGAATTATTGATAGATTTTAACTATCGGCATTGTAGTAATAAACTACTTCAGTAATTGAATGCGAAACGTCATAATAATCCCATCAACAATAGAAACGTTGTTCAGGTTGAAAAATACTTAATTAACTGGAGAAAGTAATGTTAGAGAATAAACAAGGCCAACAAGTACCAAACGTAGTATTCAAAACCCGTGTAAACGGTGAGTTTGTCGATGTTTCAAGTAATGATCTGTTCAAAGGTAAAGCAGTCGTCGTGTTTTCATTGCCAGGTGCCTTTACCCCGACTTGTTCATCAGCACATCTGCCACGCTACAACGAACTAGCGGGCACGTTCAATGAAAACGGTGTCGACGAGATAGTTTGTATGTCAGTGAATGATGCTTTCGTTATGGATGCCTGGAAAGAAAATCAGGAAGCGGATAATGTTACTCTGATACCAGATGGCAATGGTGATTTTACCCGCGGTATGGGCATGCTGGTAGATAAATCCGATATCGGTTTTGGAGAACGCTCATGGCGTTATTCGATGCTGGTCAAAGATGGCGTGATCGAGAAAATGTTTATCGAAGCAGATGTGCCGGGTGATCCGTTTGACGTGTCGGATGCTGACACCATGCTTGCGTACATTAATCCAGCGGCGATAAAACCGGCTGCAGTGAGCATCATCACACGACCAGGTTGCCCATTCTGTGCACAGGCTAAACAGATATTGTCTAATCATGAGATGGATTATGACGAAATCTCTTTGGGTACGCATGCCGCAACACGTTCTGTTCGAGCTATTACGGGAATGGAAACGATACCGCAGATTTTCATCGATGGCGAACATATCGGTGGTGCAGAGGAACTTGAAAATTATTTTGCAGAGAAAAAAGCGAAACATGCAGCGTAATTAAGTGGCTAAAAATAGCGGGCCAGTGAAATGGCCCGCTAAATTCTGAGATTAAAACGCCAGGCATAAGCCTGTGATTAGTCGCACGTATGATTTTAGCGCCGGATTCTTGTTAAAGATGGCCTAGTGAAACCGGTGATTTAGTTGCACTGAATTACCGGGCATTTTAGCGGCTCAGCTTTTTTTGGGCTTACATCGATATCTTTCCATGAATCCAGTAAATTTTTATCAGTGGGTGAAATATTTAATCCACATTGCAGTGCTGCCCGTGCCTGGATGTTACAGCCATAACCATTCAGAGCATAAGCCAGGTTGTTCCAGTTCGCAATCGATCCAGGTTCCACACTGCAGGCAGTGCTAAATGCTGTTATGGCATCCGACCAGTCTTTGTTATTAAAAGCCATATTGCCAAGCGTCATCCAGGTATCAGCGTCTTCCGGCCATCGTTGGCTTGCCGACCGGTAGGCATCGAGTGCTAGTTTAGCGTGACCTGTTTCCTCGAAGGCATAAGCTGTTTTCAGATAACGCAGAGGAGTTGCTGTTTTAGGAATTTCACCAACAGGAAGAATGACCAGTGCCCAGAAATCAGCGCGTTGCCATGTGCGTTCAAATACGTCAAAGGGGGTAACCCGCCGTCTGCTTGTTCCTGAGCGAAGAATGATTTCATCGCTATTAGTATCGTAGCCGACCACGACCGCATAATGCCATTGTGGATACCATTCAAAACTGAGGTTTTGTAAAACGAGTACAGGATTACCCGCAGCTACTTCGGTGAAAAGATCAAGCAATTTTGGTTCTAATTCATAGGGCAGCATGCCATGAGATCGGGCTGCTGCAGTTATTTCGATCTGTAGACTGCCTTTGCGATCAGGAATATAAACCTCATGGGATAATTCTTCGGGTGTTATCTTTAGTCCATGAAACTGCAGCAGTGTTGCCAGTGCGGCGGGTCCGCACTGGTACTCTGTCTGCGCGTAAAACGGCGTATCGGTCAGCTCAACAGCCGAAGGCAGTGATGCCGGTAGGTTAGCGCGGAATGACCTGCTCTGAGGTGTCGACGCACAACCGCTGAGTATCAGCAGAGCGGCGAGCAGGCTTATTGTTTTCATTCACTGTTATTAATTAACAGGGTGAATGAAAGGGAATATGTCTGTTGCGCCGATAACATCGGTTATCACGAAGACGATAAACACGATCAGGATGATGCCAAGTACACCCGCACCAGCGGGCAGTTCGTTCATCTGCTGATTAAGCTGAGCTATTTCTTGTTGGGTCATCTGATTTATACGGTTTTCTATATCTGCAGGATTTACACCCATCTTGAAAAGTTGCTGTTGCACATCTTCACGCGCAATCGTTTGTAGAAGGGCTGCTCTCTCATTTTTCTGTTGTGCTTTGTTGATGATCTGATCATTCGAAACTATGGCGGCTTGAGCATTGCCAAAAGAAAGGCCGAGCAGTGAAATAGATAAGATCAGGGTTAGCGTGCGTTTAAATAACATCATGAAGAAAATACCTTCGTGGCTTGAGTTACAGGGTATGTGAATTATATCGTGAATATTAACATGGTAATTATTTTGTGTGAGTCTTTGTTTGTCTTCTATTATCTGGTGGTTGGCCGTTAAAATAGAAGCTTTTCATACTCTGCTTATGCTTATTATTGGATGACAAATCATATATATGTATAATTAGAAATATTCAATCAAACGCATCGATATGCAGTTATTCTGTGATGTTGTTCACATCTGCTGATGTACGATTTCGAAGAGTTGATAAAGTTCCGGGAGGACAGGAATAAAGCATTTATTACGAACCGTAGCGAGTTGTTCGCTGACGTTGTTGATTACTAGTCAGGCAATAGCGGATGAGCTTTACATCTATCCTGCCAAGGGTCAGAGTGCCGAGCAGCTGGATAAGGATAAATACGAATGCTACAGCTGTGCAAAAAAAGACACAGGTTTTGATCCGATGGCCTTGCCAGCAACTGAGACAGCAGCGCCCAAGGATGAGCAGCAATCAGGTGGTGGTGCCGCTGGTGGCCTGATTGGTGGCGTGCGTCAGAGCAGAAAAAATTCTGCGAATGAGGAGAAACGCGCAGACTGGGAGAACAAAGAGACGGACAATTACGCCAACAATCGTAGTAATTACAACCGTGCTTATTCGGCCTACCTGGAAGGTCGTGGTTATACCGTTAAGTAAGACTGGCGGATAGCAGTAAAACAATATACCAGGCCAAACTTACTGCTGTCGTCCTGGTGTTTTCTTCAATGTCAGTAGCTGAACCTTTAGCTGGCGGAAATGCCATGTTATGCGCTAATTTGAAATTAAAGGGGACGGAATAAACCGTCCCTTTAATTTTTCGATACGTAATCAACAAATTCATTTGCGCACTATTAAGTAACAAAACTTCATACTTTTGCAACAATCCAGTGCAAAAATCTGCTGATAATTATGTGTACATACAACCACGGGAAACTTTTCGTCTATTTAACAGTATATTATAATATTCGCATATACATGGCATGTGATATGCAGTAGTGTTAGCGACTAACCAGAGAAATAACTGGATAGTTGAAAATGGAATAAAAATAATAAACAAATATATAGGAGGTTACCTCATGGGCATCCGCACATTATTTACAGTCTGTACTCTTCTTGTGGCACCGTTAACATTTGCGGGGACACCATTAGACGCGAAAAGCTCTGAGTTAGACGCTATTGAAAAGCTCGATAAGATTAATTATCTGCCTCAACTAATGCCGATAATCATTAAGAATAAGGATTTTATAGGCCTCACACAAAAACAGCTGGGTGACATCAACGACTGGAGAAAGAATAACAAAGAGCCAATGATTGATGCGATGCAGAAAATCGCGCTGAAACGCATTGCTATTCAACAGGCGGCTCTTTCACCGACTGTTTCATCGTCCCGCCTGATACAAATGCAAAACGAGATATTCCAGTTGCAGCGAGAAGTGCTGCAATACAAGCTATCTTGTCGAGAGCAAATTGTAAAAACCTTTAATGATGAAAACTGGATCAGTTTCTTCATGGTGCTGGCCGATGAAGATATGGGCATTACGATACCGCTAAACTATGCAGGAAAATAAATGAAAGGGGATGGAGTGAACCATGCCCATTAATTTGAGATGACTGATAAACATTCTGGGTTCAGCCCTTGCCCTTGTGTAAAACAGTTAAGTGGAACGATATATTGGGCAAACTTCAAGCAGAAGGTCACCTATATAGTCAATAGGGTAAAAATCGACTATTCATGACTATTCAAGTAAAGCGATGACCTGTAATATAATCTTCATTTATCCGTCATATGATGAAAACTCTGCCTAAGACGTTATTCACGGCTGAGTAATCAATTTGAGCTGTATGATGAAAGTTTGTCCCAACAATAAAAGCGTTAAAGCTTAATGCCCTGGCTCGTAACCTCTAAGTATCCTGTTGTGTTTCGGTTAATGAGTCAGTGAATTAAAACCTGAATTCTGCTTATGCGGAATCGGAGGCAGAAATGAAATTTAAAGAAGGGCAGATCCTCAAGGGTAATATCACCCTGTCTGGTGGAAGTGATGGCCCAACCATGAGATGGATTGTTGTTTCACCTTTCGATAAAACTCATATCCATTCTATAGATGATCCACTGGACCTGCATTGCTGGCCGTTGTTCTCAGCTCAGGAGGGTATAGAGGGAGGTTATCTCGAGTTGGTCGAAACTGATACCAACCATCCAGTCGTACAACTACAGAGAGAGAAAGAGAAGCTTGGTATTCATGATGCCCACATGGGACTGCAAGGAGAATCCCTGGACAATATGTTTCAGCTGCTTGAGCAGGCAGTAGCAAACGGTCTTTCTTATGCGCCATACGCTGCCGGAGAAATTTTGGCATTCACAGACCGTGTAGACCACAGTGAAGAGCAAGCTGAAGATATAAAAAATCTGGTGAATAAACATCTTCGCACTATGGAGTATCAGTCCGTTACCTGATATAAGATCAAGACAACAAGATATGGGAGCAGCTCTTTTTTTCCCTGCTGCACAATTAAGCTAACTGCATGTATTAATACAGTTCCATCACTGATTTTTTTCTCTCTCTTCGATATCTCTATTCATCTGTTTTTTGGTCTTGCTGGTCGCCTGTGCAGTGAATGGGTCATCAGGCCAATAATGTCTTTTATATTTTCCGCGCAGCTCTTTTTTTACTTCATGATAAGTGGACTGCCAGAAACTTTTTAAGTCCTGTGTTACTTGCATGGGACGGCGGGCAGGAGAGAGCAGGTGCATCATTAAGTTGATGTTGCCATTCAACACTGCAGGTGTTTCATATAATCCAAAAACTTCCTGCAGCCTGACGGCAAGTACCGGCGTGTCGATATCGCTGTAATCTATATGGATCGATGAACCGCTGGGTACGGTTATTTTTTCGGGTGCCAGCTGTTCGATCAGTTGCTGCTGCGACCAGCTTAGCTGGTTCGATAGCAGTTTATACAGGTCGATTTTCTGCAAATTTTTGAAACTGTTTTCGTTGATTAAAAATGGCAGCAGCCATTCAGTCAGAGTGTTTAGTAGATGCGTTTCTGAAAGATCCGGCAATGGATTATCCCGCAGCAGCTTTTCGATCGCAGGATAACTTTCCCCGTTTTTATTTATAAATTGTACGCGATGTTGCAGGCCGAGTGCCCGATCACCCCACTCAAAACATTTCAGGCCGGTATCTTGTATCGCCTGCAACAGGCAGCGGTGAACCGTTGTTTTATCTTCAGGCGTGATAGATGTCTGTTGTAATATTATTTTTCCGATGCTGCTCGTCTGCCGGGTATCGACGCGCTGTTCGTTTGAATTCCATTCGGTAATCTCCTGACGTTCGATGATATGGCTGAAGAATTTTTCGATCTGAGCAATGCTGATCTCTGCTGCGAGATAGATACTGGCCTCGCCATTTTTTGCTTGAACACTGGTCTTTGAGTCAAGGTTGGCAACCACGATATAATCGTATAACTGTTTCTGTAAAAAGACAGGGATGTTTGCGCCTTTGCCATTACTGAGCAGATAACGTGGTTGTGCAGGATTGCGTTGTTTCGCTATCCTGTCAGGATAAGCGTGAGCGAGAAGTACACCGGTTAGTTCATTGTTGATGCTATGGTGTGTATTGTCGCCAGTCTTACCGGCTATGGCTTCAGCCAAGGTTATGTGGCAGTGCGGTTTGAGCCGTCGGTAGAATTCATCAGCGGTTTCGATGATTCGCTTGCACTGCTGTGTCTCGATGTTATTGTGGTTGTCAGAATGGGTCGCACGACTGGATGTTTTTGATGTTATGGCAGTTAAAATTTTTATCCGGTCATGCATGTCGTAAGTCTTTTCAGCGTTTGTTGCATAGATGTCCTTTTCCGTCAGCAGACTGGCGATCAGGCAGGCATGGTAAGCCTGGCCAAATTCTGCCGCGGCAAGCATCATATGTGCAAGGCGAGGGTGGCAGCCGAGGCTTAGCAGGTTTTTACCGTGTGGTGTTATCCTGTTCTGTGCATCGATGGCTTGCAGTTTGTATAACAGATCATAGGCTTCTGAGCTGCTGCCGGCCGGTGGCATGTCCAGCCATTGCAGTTCGTCGGGCGACGATGCTCCCCAGTGACATATCTCCAGTATCAGTGGTGATAGATCGCTATGCTGTATCTCTGCGATGGAATGTTTTAACAGTCTTTTTTGCTGCTGCTCTGTCCATAACCGATAGCAGCTGCCGGCAGAGAGTCTGCCTGCACGGCCGCTTCTCTGGGTCGCAGAATCCTGTGATATAAACTGTGTTACCAGGCGATCCATGCCGGACGATGGATCATATTGCAGTACACGTTCCAGACCTGAATCGATAACACAGTTGATGCCCTCTATGGTTAAACTGGTCTCTGCAATATTGGTCGCCAAGACAATTTTTCTTTTACCTGCAGGCGCAGGACTTATCGCCTGATCCTGTTGTTGTTTGTTTAGATTGCCATGCAGCGGCGCGAGCAGGATATTGTTTATACCAGCGGTTTTAACATGCTGTTTTATCTGATCGTGTAACCGTGATATCTCTCTTACCCCGGGCAAAAATACCAGGCAGCTGTCAGAAAAATGGCTGATCACATGGTTTACCGTTTTGCTCAGAGCGGTCAGTAATTCTCTCTGACTGGATACAGGTATCGGCCTATCGAGATATTGAATCTCGACTGGATGACTTCTGCCCTCACTCTGGATGATCGCTGCGTTGTCTAATAGTTCGGAGATGGCATTTGTGTTCAAGGTGGCCGACATCACCAGTATCTTCAGATCTTCTCGTAGGATCTGCTGGCTCTGCAAACACAGCGCCAGCGACAGGTCTGCGTGGATGCTTCGCTCGTGAAACTCGTCAAAGATAACCAGTGCAGTTTTGCCGAGCTCCGGGTCTGCCTGTAATCTTCGCGTTAGTATGCCTTCTGTTACCACCAGAATTTTTGTGCTGTCACTATATTGTTTATCCTGACGAACCTGATAACCAACGGTCTGCCCGACTTTTTCGCCGAGTAAAAAAGCCATACGTGCTGCTGCGTTCCTGGCTGCGATGCGTCTGGGTTCGAGCATGATGATCTGTTTCCCGGTCAACCAGTACTGATCTAACAGTGCTATCGGTACAGCGGTGGTTTTACCTGCCCCGGGCGGTGCCTGTAAAACAGCACGATTAGCCGAGGCGAGTGTTTTTTTGATCTCGGGTAAAACACTGTTTATCGGCAGTTCTATCATGTGTTGATTCTGGATGAATTAAAGGTGGAGGAAAAATTTTTTAACTATTTTTTGGTTTTGTCATCTGGGCAGACAGTTTCATAGATCGATGAGTAGTCCATAAGACCCAGCCCATCTTCAACCGTTTTGTCTGTTATCCTCTCAATGCCTTCCAGCGCATCAGTGTTTAGCCCAGCAGCTTTGGCGTCATCGATGAACAGCCGGATGTCTTTAAGCAGGTGTCGGGTCGAGAAGTTGGCTGCGCCGAAATCACGCTGTAGATATTTCTGCAGTTTCTTGTCGTAGGTTTTTGCATATAAAGCACTTTCGCGCATGGTGTCCATAAACAGATCTGTGTCGACACCATTTTTGATCGCATACCCCAGGCTCAGAGAAAAACCGGCAGTGAGTGAAGCGATCAACTGGTTCATCGCCAGCTTGAGCGCAGCCGCTGAACCTGTGTCACCGATGTATCGTGGCGTTGTGCCTAATACCCGCAGCGTTGGCAGAACATTTTCGAACACGTCTTTTGATCCAGCTGCCATTATGATCAAGGTACCTGCTTTCGCTTCGGGTAAACTGCCGAGTACAGGGGCTTCCAGATAAAACCCGCCGCATGATGTTATGGCTTCACCAATCTCCGTTGATTGTCGAGGTGAGATAGTCGCCATCTGTAAAATGGTTTTACCCTGCAGGTCTATTTGTTTACCACTATGGTTATCGAGTCGTAGAAGGCTGATAATAGCTTCAGCGTCACTGACCATCAGAATAACAGTGCTGGATAAGCTGACCAGTTCATCGGCAGTGGAGCAAACGCTAACGCCGTTATCAAACAGGTCTTTAATGTTGTCCTGGCTGCGATTAAAAACCCTGACCGTAAAACCCTGTGACAGGAAGCGCTCCATGAACGCGTGTCCCATCAAACCTATGCCGATAATACCTATATCCACCATTCACCTTATGTTGAAAATTCGAAAGTTGTCATTGTAATGGATTTTCAGAAAATAATAGGAGATTAATAGAGGAAGGCCGCAGTTTTACGTCTCAGGTTAATAAAATATGCCGATAGCTTTTTTTGAAAAATCATTGAACGTAGTTCGGAAAAACTGAACTAGCGCCTTACCAACATCAAAAGAATGTGGCAAGACAAAACCTGGATGACATACCTACTTGTTTGCTGCAGAGCCAGTCATCAGATGATACTTGACCCTATTTTCTAAAACCGGATCGATTTACTAATCTTAAAGCGAAATACCCGTTTGATTACTCCACTGCACCGCTTTTAGGTAAATTTTGGTGATAGCCTCTTCGGATAAATCAGCAAACATCACCTCATCCCATTGTTGCTTTTCATAAGCTTTGGCGCAAACTAACGTCGCGCCCATATCCCCAGTACTGTTGAGTAAGGCTTGTTCCAGTGCTTCCTCCAAAGGCAATTCACCTACCACCTGACTCATAGGAATAGATAGCATAATGTCCAGTGTCGATAACAGACCGAGTGTAAAAAATGATACGGTATCATCATAATCCGCTTCCTCTGCCAACAGTTCACACATACGCCCCCTGACTAAAGCCGTAAGCAGAATCTCATGCGGTTGATCGCTAAAGCCAGACATCGCCATCATCGAAGCAAAACGACGGATATTGTTTAGACCCAGGTAGATTACGGCTTCATTGATTGATACAATTTTTCTGGGTAAGGCAAAACAGGATGCATTGATAAAACGCAGAATTTTGTAACTCAGAGTAACATCCTGTGCAATCAACTTTTCTATCTCGCCATGTATGGGATTACTCTGCGTTAATTTAGCCAACAACTGTAGAATGGATAACTTATTGGTCGGTGTACGCTTGCCTTCTATTATCGTAGGCTTGCTCAAGAAATAGCCCTGATAATAATCAAAGTCTAAACTTTTCAAAAAATCAAACTGCTCTATGGTTTCGATTTTTTCAGCCAATAAACGTGCCTTATAAGGGCGTAATGATTGCACCTGTCTCTCAACCTCACTATCATCAAGACCTAACACATCAAGTTTGATGATATCGGCTATTTCGACGAGAGGCTGCCAGCTAGCATCATGAACAAAATCATCCAGTGCGATGATATAACCCTGACTGGAAAGTTTACGGACTGCATCGACAATCTCATCGTCCACCTGAATATCTTCGAGTAATTCAAGAACAACACGATCATGTGGTAATAACTGAACGAGTTCGTTAGTGAGTAAATCTTGTGTAAGATTTATAAAAGCGAAATGACTACCAACGATACTGTCGAGTCCAAATTCGGTGAATGTGTTCAACATGACCTGGGTAGTCGCCTGATTGCCATCAACTACATCAGCACGATGCTGGAGCCCATTTCGAAAAAGTAGTTCGTATGCATACACTTCCATACCCCTGTCAAAAATTGGCTGTCTTCCTACAAAGGCGTCTTGCACTTCATTACTCCATGTTTGAATTAGATTTATAACTGAATTAGCTACTGATGAGCTCAGCAGGATATCAATAAAAGAATCGGCTGATACACGAAAAACTTTAATTTCATTTGTTTCGGCTATCTCTAACTACTACAAGATCGATGCTATGCTAGTGTATGAATGATTAGGAAATTTCTTGCCAGAAAATTCACGAAACCAAAGCAGGTAAGGTCTTACATTTGACAAGATTATAGGATGTCAAGCTGGACTTTCCCCAGCTTGACGGACACTACCAAATGGGAGTGGAGTCTACTCTGCTCTGCTCCTTGTCTCTCTTGTTCAATTTAAGAGTTGTGGCATAGTGCCGATAAGAAGTAGTAGGACGTCCATTCTTTGTTTTTTTGCAAGAGTTATGAATTTAACGAGTGTCATAAAGGACGATTGAAAACCGGTTTTTTTCCGGAACAGGAGACTGGGTTAGCATTTGCTTTACCAGGCTGAGCCTCGAAAGCTTATTAGAATAAATGTAGTAAGCTCAATTAACTGGGCGCAATAAACCCTAAATATTTAAGTGATAATATGCAAGATATATTCATTGGTCGACAACCTATCTATAATCGCAATCTTGGCGTGTATGCATACGATATGTTTTTTAGTGACGGTAATGAAAATAATGCCGGACAAAATGTCAATGAAGATGCTGCAGCTTCACAGGTCATTCTTAACACCTTTATGAACATGGGGCTAGATAACCTGGTCGGCACGAGCATGGTGTGTATTAATATTTCCGAACGTCTACTTCTTAATGCTGACAAATTACCACTGCCTCCAAATCAAGTAATACTTCATATACAACCAGATATTAATATAAATGAAGATACTCTGGCAGCACTCCAACGTTTAAAGAAAGCTGGATTCACGTTGGCATTGGAAGGTTTTCTTGATACGTCTAACTTCGATGAGCTATTAAAATTCATTGATATTTTTAACCTGGATATGCATCTCTATAGCAAAAAAGAAAACCTGTCCAGGCTTAAGAAAATGAAAAAACTTAATATAAAAGTGCTCGCAGAAAAAGTGGAAACACTGGATGAATATGAAGAATATATGGATCTGGGTTTTGATTATTTTCAAGGTTATTTCCTAAGTGAGCCACGTATCCTTAAAGGCAAAACATTAGAAACTAACAAACTATCGATCATGCAATTATTATCCACATTGCATAGTAATGATTCAGATGCTTCGGCCATTGAAGACGCTTTAACCTGTGACCTGACGCTCAGCTATAAATTATTAAAACTAATGAATTCTGCTTTTTTTAATTTACCATCGAATGTTGAATCTATTAAACGCGCTACAGTGCTTCTCGGTCGAAAAAAAATTACCAGTTGGGCCACCATGCTTGCTTTAAGCAGTATGAATGACCAGCCTACAGCCTTAATTAACATTGCTATGGTGCGTGCCAAAACCTGTGAGTTGCTTGCCATCAAACTTGGTCTTGAAAATGAAGATCAGTTTTTTACCACGGGCATGTTCTCTGCTCTGGACATATTAATGCAGCGCCCACTCGATTCATTAATATCACCTTTGCCTTTAACCGATGAGGTTAAGCAGGCCATACTTCACCACAAAGGTCGTCTCGGTATTGCATTGAAATGCAGTCTGTTACTTGAGACATCGTCTGCAGCTAAGCTCTCTGTTAAAGGTATAACCAAAGCTGAGCTGTCTGCACTATATTTAGAGGCTGACAGATGGGCGCAGCAGCTCACTCAGGTTATCCACTAGGCAGCGTAATTAAAGCGGGCGGTGGCTAATGAGAAGCATTTATATGCTATATAAAATAACCCTCCTTAAATAAACTCAACACAACAAATCCAACAATGACTCTCGGTATTTATCCTCGGTAACTACATCCTGCGTTACCCTACTACCGCCCATGGATAGATGCATTGCTCTCGGTCTCTGTTTCCGACTCGACTCTCGGCAATATTGCCAAAAAACCGGGTTCAGGCCTTTGGTTTTCTTTAGCGATTCAGTTTTACAAATCAGTTTGAGTCGGTCTTAATTTTTTCGCAATGACTATCTTAAATTATTGCTTTTGTTGTATAAATACCCGATGCGTGTATCATGTTTAGCTAAACAAACATGTCAATTAGAGTGCCAAATTTGTAGCTAAGGTCAGGAGTTAATCATGAGGAAAGGTTCAGAAATTTGGTAATGTCCTGGTCGACGTCTTTCATGATCTGGCACTGTTTAGTATCGGAGCGACGGTGGTAGTGGTCTGCTATTTACGAGTATCTGGCGATGATGGAAAAGGGGCGTGCCGCATTAAAAGATATTCTTTTGCTTTTTATATATCTTGAGCTGGGTGCAATGATTGGTATTTACTTCAAAACGCAGCAGGCTTCCAGTGCAGTTTCTTATATTTATCGCCATCACTGCGCTTTCGAGGCATCTGGTCATTGCTGTGCAGAATGTATCAGATAGTTTTTATCTGTATTTGTTGTTGATTATCTCGGTATCAATCTTCCTGCTTACTGGTGCACTTTTTGTTCTAACCTTTAGCTCAGATAAGTATGACTGTCTGGACGATGATATTCACCTTGATAAGGCGCCCTAACAAGACCAAATTTGTGTAATATCTTCTATAGAGGTAGATGAAATGAGCGAACAAGCGGTTGTTGCCAGGAAGGGGCCATTTGGTGTTGTTGTCAAGAAAGGTGAAACTTACTGGTGGTGTGCCTGTGGTCTTAGCAAAATGCAGCCATTCTGTGATGGTTCACATAAAGAAACCGGTTTTCAACCAGTGAAGTATGTCGCTGAAGCTAAAGTAATGGTAGCATTCTGTGGGTGCAAGCGCTCCCACTGTAAACCGTTCTGTGATGACTCGCATATCGCCATTAAAGTAGAGCAGAAAGAGATCGATGAATCGGAAAAACCCCGGCTCTTCTGACTGTTAGTCTCTGTAATGGCTAAGCGCCAATGCTGCACGCCTGAGCAAAGTTGTTACCAAAAAAATACGATTGAGCATTATATGAATCTAAGCTTTTTTGAAACTCTACCTGTAGGCATTATCTTTGCTTGTATAACAATATACTTGCTGGTTTTTTGTGAACTGGGCTTTCGGTTCGGCGTGCGTGCTCGAAAAAACAAGGATGAAGAAGCGTCGACATCTCTCGGCCCACTCGTTGCCGGCCTGATGGGGATGCTGGCTTTCGTGCTTGCCATGACCTTTTCCATTGCCGCTGCCCAGCACAATCTCAGAAAGCATAATGTTATTGATGATGCCAATGCTATCGGTATGGCATATTTGCGAGCCGACCTGCTTGATGCACCGGCCGCAATGAAAATGAAGCAGTTGTTGCGAGAATATGTTGATATTCGTCTGCAGGTGATTAATGGCGGCAATCTGAAGGCCATACTTGACAGGTCGGTAGAGATCCAGGGACTGCTGTGGTCTGAAGTGCTAGCAGTCGCGCGTACGGCCCCAAGTACAAATACCTCGTTGAATATTCAAGCGATTAATGGGCTAATTGAAATGCACAAAAAACGGGTGAATGCCGGGCTGCACGATCGCATACCCTCGACTATCTGGGTTGCGCTATTTGCTATCTCAGCGCTCTCGATGATGACTCTGGGTACGCAAGTTGGACTGACCGGCAAGCGAAGACTGGAAGCAGTCATACCGATGTTAATGGCATTTGCCGTGCTGGTAACTCTGGTAGAGGACCTTAATAACCCTCAAACAGGACTTATAAAGGTAGGGCAGTATGCCATGCTTGATCTTCAGAGCAGTATGTATAACGACATCAAATAGCTGATGAATCAATTGACTCTGGGCACATTGATTCATCAGCTATTTATTTATCCTGCCTTTGTCTCTTTTCTAACTTCATGTTCTAATCGAATTTTGCTTTTTAAACTACGGAGCTCGAAATGAGTGATACTCCACAGTTACTAATCGGTGGTAATGATAACGGCCTGTTCTCGATGGATGCGTGCATGGCAAACCGGCATGGACTTATCGCTGGTGCTACGGGTACCGGTAAGACGATAACACTTCAGACCATGGCGGAAAATTTTTCGCGTTTGGGCGTGCCGGTTTTCCTTGCTGATGTTAAAGGTGATCTATCGGGTTTAGCCGCTAAAGGTAAGCCGCACCCGAAGATCGATGCGCGGGTAAAAAACTGGGCATCGAAAATTTTCAGTCGCGTGCGGTGCCTACGGTGTTCTGGGATTTATTTGGAGTTAAAGGTCATTACATCCGAACCACTATTTCTGATATGGGTCCGTTGTTGCTGTCCAGTCTGCTCGAGTTGAATGATACTCAGAGTGGCATTCTATATTCATGTTTTAAAATCGCCGATGATGAAGGTCTGTTGTTGCTGGATTTTAAAGACCTGCGCGCGATGCTGTTATGGATGTCTGATAATGCGAAAGAACTTAAAGGCGAATACGGTAATATATCTGCTGCAAGTATCGGTGCGATCCAGAGAAAGCTTCTGATCCTGGAAGAACAGGGGGCGGAGAATTTTTTTAATGAACCCGCGGTTGTTTTAGAGGATCTGATCAAAGTTGATTTTTCAGGTAATGGTGTCGTTAATGTTCTGGATGTCAGTACGTTAATTCATCAGTCACCAAAACTGTATGCCTGTTTTTTGATCTGGTTGCTTGCAGAGTTATTTGAAAACCTACCTGAGGTAGGTGATGCAGACAGGCCAAAGTTCGTCTTGTTTTTTGATGAAGCGCATCTGATATTTGATGATGCAGCCAATGTTCTGGTGGATAAGATTGAACAAGTGGTTAGATTGATACGTTCTAAAGGCGTGGGTGTTTATTTTGTCAGCCAGAGCCCGATGGATATACCTGAGGATATCCTGGGCCAGTTAGGCATGAAGATACAGCATGCCTTGCGTGCATTTACACCGAAGGACAAAAAAGTAGTGAAAGCCGCAGCTGCATCGTTTAGGCAGAATCCTGCGATCGATGCTGAGAGGTTAATTACAGAACTGGGTGTTGGCGAAGCGCTGGTTTCTGTATTAGATGCCGAGGGTAAACCAACCCCGGTTCAACACGTTTATATAAAACCGCCTGAATCTCGTATTGGGCCGCTGACAGATAAAGAGCGTAAAGACTATTTATCTCGCTCGCCTTATAAAGGTCGTTATGACCAGGTGGTAGATAGAGAATCGGCTTACGAGCTGTTAAAAAAGAAAGCGGAAAAACAGGCGGAAACGAAAAGTGAAAGTGTATCTAGCAAGTCGCAACCTGCAAAAAAACGTAGCAGTCGAGAGTCACCGATGGAAGCGATGGTGAAAAGTGCTGCCAGGAGTATTGGTAGTCAGGTGGGTCGCCAGATAATTCGTGGTATTCTTGGCTCATTATTTGGTAAGCGCTAAATTGATTTTTAGCTATTGAGCGCGGCTATCGATATAGCCGCGTCGCACAGGAAAGATTAAGGCAGCGGCGTGTTTTTTCTATCGGTATTACGACGTTCCTGTAATTCCTGTGTTTAATGTAAACACGCCACCCTGGTCTGTATCTACTTCACCATCACGATGCCCGGTGGGCTCCATGACCCTTTGCCCGCTGGCAGGAATGGGTAATAATGAGAATTATTACCCCACTTAAAAATAACTCCTTCCGCCCTCTATTTCATTCCTGTGCAGGCTACTGTCTCTTAGGTATCATTATTCGTAGCACACCGTTATCGATTCGTATTTTCATGCCTTTTTTCTCGACAGGTTCTGCTAATGTAATGCTTCGCTGAAATCTGCCAGTACGACGTTCGCTAAATATGATCTGTCCGTTTGCATCTCTATCTTGCTTTTTGTATTCCTGGTTGCCGGTGACGGTCAGTCTTTGCCCATCCAGATTAACGGATATATCTTTTTGCTCAGCACCCGGTATATTTAACAATACGATGTATCGATATTGATCTTCTCGCAAATCCATCTCTGGTACTGATATGTTCTGCTTAAAATGATAGCTAAAATCCGGTCTGTTATAGTGAGGCTTGTTATACCTGTCGTTGAAGACCCTATCCATTTGACGCTGCATACGCTGTATTTCCTCGTTAGGGTTCCATGCCTGCATAGAAGGGGGGGTGTTATTGAAATTATCCTCTGCCAGAACGGTTGGAGAAGATGGCGGCAGTCAGAGATGCTGGTTTGTTAGTGATCTGATCAATAGTAGTTTTGTCACTAGTAGCCTGTTCATTAGTCGCCGGGGTGTCAGGTGTTTTGATTTTCTCATCGGACGGTGCCTGCTGTACTGCCGGCTTGTTCTGGACAGATGCTGTTGCATTTTCAGTGTCTGATGTTAAACCAGTTTCAGCTGTCAGTTGTTTTTCTGGCTGAGTGGAAGACTGATCATTTTGTATGGCATTTAATGTTTGTTTCATGTCGACCAGATACCATGTCTGTATAGCAAC
>CAWBXM010000106.1:0-15842 GCA_963792545.1 uncultured Gammaproteobacteria bacterium
CTGGGCACCACTGATGGACAGGTATACACCATCGTTATTAGGTCGTCGCCGTGGCTGGCTATTAATCTGGCAGACCTGTTTAACCGCTTCTATTGCCCTGCTCGGCTTTTCAGACCCTTCTCAATTATTATTAATGACATCCATTGCGGCCTTATTACTCAGTTTTTTTTCGGCCAGTCAGGATATTGTCATCGATGCCTATCGCCGTGAATCATTGGATGATGACGAACAGGGCATGGGCGCCTCACTGTATGTTGGTGGTTATCGAACCGGCATGTTACTGGCCACCGGCGGTGGTTTATTTTTAGCCGATTACATGGCATACCATTGGGTATATTTAATTATGGCAACCGCCATGAGCGCCAGTTTAATCGCCACCCTGCTAGCACCAGAACCTTATGCAGAACATGGCAAACCAAAGACTTTACAGGAAGCCGTCGTTCAGCCATTTACGGAGTATTTCAGTCGTGACTACGCTGTCATCATCCTGATCTTTGTATTTTTATATAAGGTCGGCGACACCATGGCGGGGCAAATGACCATGCCTTTGTATCTCGACCTGGGATTTAGCAAATCTGAAATTGCTGGCATTGTGAAAATATTTGGCTTTCCCATTACAATTGCCGGCACTTTCCTTGGCGGCATTTTTGTCATGCGCCACGGCATCTATAAATGCTTACTCTGGTTTGGCCTGCTACAGTCTATATCAACGGCTGGTTTCATCTGGCTGGCAACCATAGGCAACGATCTATTTGTACTCACCCTGGTTATTTCATTTGAAAATTTCAGCGCCGGTTTAGGCACCGCTGCTTATATCGGTTTTATCGCCAGCCTGACCGACAAACGTTTTACTGCGACGCAATTTGCTCTACTCACCAGTTTCATGGGAATGCCCCGTGTATTTGCAGCTGCGCCCACAGGTTACATGGTTGGCGCATTTGGCTGGTCAGGCTTCTTTTTACTCTGCACCGTCATTGCCATTCCCGGCATATTGCTTATTATTTGGCTACATAAGCGACTTGCATGAGCCGAATCATGCTTAATTTTGGACAAAAACTGATCACCTAAAGCCAACTTTTCTAAAATTCAGCCTCAAATCCACCTATTTATAAAAAATAATCCAACAATAAACACCCTCAAAAGCCTATTCTGCCGGCATTCACTCAATAATTAACATTAATTGACAAACATCATAGTGAATTCATTTGAACTTCATTATATTATACTACACTAATATATAAAGTTAATTAATGAGGAGAATACTCATGATTTTTGATGCACTTACATACTCAATACTGGCCGTTGTGCTGGTTCTGACTATCGCAGTTGTACGCTTAATCAGGTCAGACAAAAACTCTTAAAATTTATGCGGGTAAAAACTATGAGCAATTTATCTTGTGATGATATCCGTCAAACATTAGAAGATGGCGCAACACTACTGGACGTTCGCTCTACTGATGAATTTAATCGCGGCGCATTACCTAATGCTAAAAATATACCATTAGCTATTTTGCCGATACTTGCACATGAGCATCTGGATAAAGGTAACTCGGTACTGGTGTACTGCCATGCGGGAGCACGCGCGATGATGGCCGAAAAAATTCTGGCCGGTCTGGGCTTTTCTAATGTGACAAATATTGGCGGTATAGCACACTTCCAGCACTGTTATTAACGGTAGTTATTTTCAGGCATTGTTTTTCGGGAGACGCATTATGAGAATCGAACAATTATTTGACCCCACAACAAGCACTTATAGTTACCTGTTGTGGGATGAAAAAACGAAACAGGCTGCGCTCATCGATTCTGTCAAAGAACAGGTTGAGCGCGATACTATTTTGATCAGGCAACTGGGGCTTAAACTTAAATATACTCTGGAAACGCACATACACGCAGACCATGTCACGGGTTCAGGAATATTAAGAGATGCCTTTAACAGTAAAGCGGCGGTTCACAAAAACAGTGAGTCAACATGTGCAGATATATTACTGTCGGATGGCGACTCCCTCACTTTAGGGGATGAGGTCATCAATATAATCTACACGCCTGGGCATACCAATACTGACATCAGCTATCATGTGAACGATGCCCTTTTCACTGGTGACGCGCTATTGATCAATGGCTGTGGGCGCACAGATTTTCAATCGGGCAACAGCAAAGCGCTATATCATTCTATAACGCAAAAAATGTTTACCCTGGATGATGAGACCACAGTGTATCCAGGCCATGATTATAATGGCTTTACATCCAGCACCATCGGTCGCGAAAAGGCCTTTAACTCGCGCCTGGGAAATAATAAATCTGAACAGGAATTTACTGCCATCATGGACTCCCTGATACTCGAACCTCCAGCACGCATCGACATCGCAGTGCCGGGCAACCTACAATGTGGCCTTAATGCTAATTAAAACCCTCACTCATGAGTTGCAAAACTCCTGATTGCATTAAGGTTACATCGTTTGAGGCATAACTGTTAAAGTTATGCCTCTTTTTTTACCACCGCATATACCCGTGTCACACCCTGTACCTTTAAGCCTTTATGTCCACATCCCCTGGTGCGTAAAAAAATGCCCCTATTGCGACTTTAACTCGCACGAAAAAAATCAAACCTTTGATGAAGAGAGATACGTCCAGGCATTGTTGATCGATTTAGACAATGAATACAAAAATTGCCAGAGACAAACATTTCCTACGCGAACATTAAGCAGCATTTTTTTTGGCGGCGGCACACCTAGCCTTTTCTCTGCCGGATCCATTAAAAAAATAATAGACCATGCCAAAATGCTTTTTAAGTTTGATGATATCGAAATCACACTAGAAGCCAACCCCGGCACTTTCGAACAGGAAAAGTTCAACGGCTTTTACAACGCTGGTGTAAACCGATTATCTATTGGCATACAAAGTTTCAATCAGCAGCACCTGCACTCACTAGGCCGCATTCACGATTCAACTCAGGCAAAAAATGCAGTGGCTACGGCGAAACTTGCCGGCTTTGAAAACATCAATCTCGATCTTATGTTTGGCCTGCCTCAACAAAGCATCGAGCAGGCGATCGAAGATGTGACTATTGCATGCGAGTTTGATGTACCACATATCTCGCATTATCAATTAACCATCGAACAGAACACTTATTTTTATAAACACACACCAGTGCTTCCTGAAACTGATCTAACCTGGGAGATGCAAACACAATGTCAAAACCTGCTCACAGACAACCAGTACCAGCAATATGAAATATCGGCTTATTCAAAAACCGGCAAACAATGTTTACATAATGTAAATTACTGGCAATTTGGTGACTATATTGGTATCGGTGCAGGTGCGCATGGAAAACTCAGCATAACCGATACAGACGGCATAAAAATTATTCGCTGCTGGAAACACCGACAACCACAACAATATATCAAACAGGCGTTAATCGGCAAAGCAACCTCTGGCGATCAAATCTTAAATCAACAGGATATAGTTTTTGAGTTCTTACTCAATGCACTTCGTTTAAAAGACGGTTGCGACATTAAATCCTTTGAAAAACATACCGCACTAAACGCAAATCTGTTGCGCGAAGCTGTCAAAAAAATAGATCCCGACTTATTACATCTCGATAAAACCAGAGTAAAAACCACAGATCATGGTTACTTATTTTTGAATTCAATACTCGAAGATTTAGTTTAATGCATCAGAGCATGAGACACTGCAACTCAGGTTTAATCTAACAAGCTGTAACAACAAACTAAAATCAGAGACCCGCGGATTTTTTATTCAACTTCCAAGTAGAACCCTGTGCAGCCGTTGGAAAAGATTAAAAGAATTTTGTCCACAGATGAACACAGATAAAAACAAGATATAAATCTTTTGCAGGGCAGTCACTGTCCGCTGTTTTATTTGGGTATGTGCCGTATTCTGCCGGGCCTGCTCGCCCTACTCTATAAAACGATAAACAGTTTTTTATCTGTGTTCATTTGCGTTCATCTGTGGACAATTGTTTTTTCTTTCAGTGAGCATTTTTGACCGAATATTTTCTGTTGAAAGAACGAGCAAGATGTCCGCTTTAAAGAGTTTTATAGAGCATCCGGTTTGCTTGATACTTTTATCTGATTTTATCTATTTCAAGCCGTTGTTCATCAGCATTCTTTTGTAACATATCTTCAACGCTACGTGCATCATCCATTACTTTTTTCATTCCCTGAATGTTATGCGGACTTACAGTTGCAGCATTGGCAGGTTTTGTTATATCCCCGGCTCTGGTTTGCTTTTCTTCAGTTGCGGTGTTTGAATCACTACAAGCAGCAAGTAAAAAAAACAGAAAAAATATCGATATTTTTATAGATAGATTCATCGAGAACTCCTGTGACCTGAATAAGTACATCTTACTTAAAGGTTGTCCAGCATCTTCTGCTGATCGTCGTGACGCTGATTCAGCAGCTGCTCAACACCACTGGCATCATCCATCACTTTCTTCATGCCTTTAGGTGAATATGGGCTGGGTGATTCGACTTTAGCCACTTCTTTTTTTGTGTCGTCCTGCACTGGCACTTTGACCGCATCCACAATGTTTTTGTTGGGATTTAGCTCTACACGCTCAGCCTGACCGCCATCCGCTGGTGGCGTATTACTAAATTGCATCACCCCTCTTTCATCACGCCACTTATAAACCTGAACTTTTTTATCAGACACCACGCTGGTTAGATTTTTTGGCGCTTTTGCTTTGAGCTTTTCAAACTCAGACGTGCTACTACCCAAAATAGAATCAATAGATGCCACTGGGTCGAATTTTCCCATATAAATCATTGGCATAACTGACAATACAGCCAATATAACCAGCATTGAAAAAATCTTAAATTTCATATCTTATCCCTTTTTACTATTCTTACGCTTGCCACTTAGTATGGACCAGCATGTGTCAAATTTCTGAAAAAACAGGTATAACAGATAAGCTAATTAAAGACTTGCCTGGCTAAGCGCTAACAAGTATAATTTCCTCCCTGTTTTTAAGCCTTAGGGCAACACACGCTAATTACAAGCACATATTATTAAGGGCACCATCGACATGAAAGCTGACACTCATCCTAATTACCACGACTTAAACGTTAAATGTAGCTGTGGCAACACATTTACTACTCGCTCTACTTACGGTAAAGATGACATGAGCATAGATGTCTGCTCTGAATGTCACCCTTTCTACACCGGCAAACAAAAAATTCTTGATACAGCGGGTCAGATTGACAAATTCAACAAACGATTTGGCAGTAAATCTTAAGTTTTTACTTAATATGTTTGTTACGAAAAAAGGCGCTTTAATGCGCCTTTTTTTATGTACAGGAAGTACGGTATATCGCAAAGAGCCAAGGATGGCGGTGCGAATATGCTCATGGATGAGCGGTATAGCGCAAGGAGCCAGGGATGGCGGTGCGCATATGCCATGGAAGGGCAGTATTCTGCAACAAGCCAGGAAGGCAATACGCATAGGTCTCACCTTACTACTGATCCAGGCCGCCCTTGTTAACACAGCTTTGGCAGACACAGCCTGTCCAGCAACACAATTTGACAAAAAAAGCCGTGTTTTATATACCCATGATGGCGATACACTACATCTTAAAGATGGTCGTAAAGTTCGATTGATCGGCATCAATACACCGGAGCTTGGTCGTGACAATAATGCCGCCGAACCCTTTGCTAACGAAGCCAAAGCAGCGCTTAAATCGTTATTCAAAAATGATAAATCGATCTCGCTGATCTACGGCAAAGTAAAAAAAGATCATTATCAACGGCTGCTGGCACACGCTTTCACTAGCGATGGACGCAATATTCAGGCGCTATTGCTGGCAAACGGCTTCGCCCGTGTCATCGCCTTTCCACCGAATACACAATTCACCGCCTGCTACCTTGAACAGGAACGTAAAGCGCGCTGCAGTAAAACAGGGCCTATGGAAAACGGCGATAATTCTTCAGGCAAAATCGCTCGACAAATCAAACACTGGTTTCCAGCTGATCGAAGGCCGGCTTAACAGTATCAATATCAATAAAAAGGGCATATGGCTCAACCTGGATAACCAACTCACGGTTGGCATCCGTCCTGAAAACAAGAAGCTCTTTGATATAGACACGCTAAATTCCATGTTAAACAAAAAAGTTGTGGTCCGTGGCTGGCTCAACAAAAGTAACAAAAGCACCCCTTTTTACATGCGCGTCCGCCACCCCTCATCCATACAACTACTAACCAGTTTCACCTGCAAATAACACTAACAAACCTCTTAATCTAAACGACTGATTTATAATTTAGAATAAATCTGCAATCTCGAGTTTCCATAATTATAATGCTAATATAGAAACCTTTAATTTTCGCCACAAAATGAACATCATGCCAACACGATTCAAGCAGCAAGCACTGGACTACCATGCCAAGCCAAAACCCGGAAAAATAGCCACTGAAATAACTAAACCCTGTGCAAGCCAGCTGGATCTTTCACTGGCCTACACTCCTGGCGTTGCAGAACCCTGTCGAGCAATACACCGTGACGAGGAAACGGCTTATGAGTACACGGCAAAAGGTAATTTAGTAGCGGTTATCACTGACGGTACTGCAGTGCTTGGACTGGGCGATATTGGCGCCCTCGCCGGCAAGCCAGTAATGGAAGGCAAGGCGGTTTTATTTAAAGCTTTCGCTGGCATTGACGTATTTGATATCGAAGTAAAAGCTGACTCTACTGAAGATTTTATTAGAACAGTAAAAAATATCGCACCGACATTTGGCGGTATCAATCTTGAAGACATCGCAGCACCCGCCTGTTTCGATATTGAAGAAGCACTCATCGAAGCACTGGACATCCCTGTGTTTCATGATGACCAGCACGGCACTGCAATTATCATCGCCGCTTCGCTATTAAATGCTTTAGAAATTCAGCATAAAAAAATTGAAGATGTTCGTGTGGTATGTCTGGGCGCAGGTGCAGCTGGCATCTCCTCAATGAAATTATTACAGGGACTGGGCGCAGATCCCGAAAAACTATTTATGATCGACCGTAACGGCATCATCCAGTCTGAACGTAGCGATTTAAATAAATATAAACAGGCCTTTGCCGTGCATACAGATAAACGCACACTGGCCGATGCGATGGATGGCGCTGATGTGTTTATCGGCGTTTCCGGCCCTGATCTACTTTCATCTGAAATGCTGGCCACAATGGCACCGCACCCGGTGGTTTTTGCATTGTCCAATCCCGACCCGGAGATCCTGCCCGAGTTGGCGTACATGACTCGTGATGATTTGATCATGGGCACCGGTCGTAGCGACTACCCTAATCAGGTCAATAATGTTTTAGGTTTCCCATACATCTTTAAAGGTGCTCTTGATGTACGCGCCAGCTGCATAAACCTGGAGATGAAAATTGCAGCGGTGCACGCCCTTGCTGAACTGGCCCGTGAACCTGTACCACAGGAAGTATTAGATGCTTATGATGTTGATGCCATGATATTTGGCCCTGACTATATTATTCCCAAACCATTAGACCCGCGTTTGATCGATACGATTCCACGCGCCGTATCAAAAGCTGCGATAGCGACTGGTGTTGCCAGAAAGTTCCCAAAAGATAACAAGAAATCCAAAGAAGCTTAATCACAAATAAGTTAACAGGAACTAAGCAGGCTTTTTATTTATGTTTCATCCGCGGATAATTTTAAGCGCTTTTCTTCTAACGCTTGCCTTACTGACAGTGACTAGCGGTCATGCGTCAGAAAGCCAGACCTTTACCATCCAATCATCCGACGGTCTGTTACTCACTGCTGATCGTTATAGCCCGCACACCTCTAATACAACACCACTAATCATGCTGTTTCATCAGGCTGGCTCAAGCCGGGGTGAGTATACGGATATCGCACCGCGATTAAATAATCTGGGCTTCAACTGTATCGCTGTCGATTTACGCTCTGGCGACAGCTCCCGCGGGATAGAAAATGAAACAGACATCCGCGCAAGCAAAGCCAACCTGCCAACAGGTTATGCCGACGCCTTACCTGATGTTATCGCGGCATTGCGATATGCCAAAGAAATAAACAAGGGCAAAGTAATCGCCTGGGGCAGCTCTTATTCAGCCGCATTGGTACTTAAAGTAGCGGGAGATCACCCGGAACTGGTAGATGGTGTGCTGGCATTTTCTCCCGGCGAATACTTTGCACATCTTGGCAAGAGCAAAACCTGGATACAGGATTCTGCAAAGAATATAATGGTACCGATATTCATCACTTCTGCTAAAAATGAAGCTGATCAATGGGACGCTCTGTTTAAGGCCATTCCATCCACAAGCAAATCATTTTTTGTTCCGACCACTGCCGGCAGACACGGATCCAAAGCATTGTGGAAGAAGTATGATGATAGCGAAGAGTACTGGCGGGCAGTCAATAATTTTTTAACGACCTCTTTTCTTTAGCACGAAAATAATCCTCTGTTTACAGTTTGGGTAAAACAGTTTTTATGACATCATTGTATATCTCGAAACTGCTACCACTGCTGATGAAAGTGACTGCTTTATTAATTAGCCGAATACTAGATCTCGCCAAATGACACTTAAAAATAAAGACACTACAGACACCGATGTTATTCGCGCAAACATCAACAATGAAACTTCACAGATACAATGGAATGAGTTACAACGCTTCTTTGCTGGTGGCTGGCTGATATATGTCAGCCCTAACACAAACCTGCTGGATGTCGCTGTCGCCTTCTCACTTGATAACAAAGAAGAAGTTAGCCAATGGTTAACCGCCGGTGACGTTGCCAAGGTTAGCGATGAGCAAGCAAAGCTGTGGCACGAAAGTAACACAACATTCTGGTCGACAGTCGTTAAACCATGGGTTTTAATACAACCGATCAAAGGTCCTGACGTAGAAAAAACTGACAGTCATATTCACTAACCATAATAGACAGAGAAAAATATGGTCTTTATAGAAGAATTTATAAAAAAAGAATCTTCCTCGGGCATCCTGCTCATCTTTGTTACCATCCTGGCACTGGCATTGAAAAATTCCATGCTCAGTGAATATTACACTGCATTTTTGAGAACTCCTGTCGAAATTCGTTTCTCTGATCTGCATATTGCCAAGCCATTATTACTCTGGATTAACGATGGTTTGATGGCCGTCTTTTTCCTGTTGATCGGGCTTGAAGTCAAACGTGAATTTTTAGAAGGCAGGCTGTCAACACCAAGCCAGATCGCACTACCAGGTATCGCAGCTCTCGGCGGAATGCTGGTGCCGGCGGGTTTTTATATCTTTATTAATCACGGTGACGCTGCCGCCATGCGTGGCTGGGCGATTCCAACAGCGACTGATATCGCCTTTGCTTTAGGCGTTATTGCCTTGCTAGGCAAACGTGTACCGTTATCACTAAAAGTATTTTTGATGGCACTGGCTATTATTGATGACCTTGGCGCTATCGTCATCATCGCTCTGTTTTATACTGTTGAACTCTCTACCTTATCCATTACTGTAGCGGCGTCAGCGCTGACTATATTAATAATAATGAATCGTCTAGGTGTCGCCAAAAAAGCTGCTTATATTATTGTTGGAGTAATACTTTGGGTCAGCGTCTTAAAATCAGGCGTGCATGCAACACTGGCAGGCGTTGCACTTGCCTTTACCATCCCACTAAGATGCAAGAATAATAAAGGGGAGGTGTGGTCAATGTCTAAAACTCTAGAACACGACCTGCATTACTGGGTAGCCTTCTTCATCCTGCCATTATTCGCATTCGTAAATGCCGGCGTTGACTTACGCAATGTTTCTCTGCCTCAGATGGCTACCGGCGTTCCGCTTGGCATTATGGCCGGCTTATTTCTCGGCAAACAGATTGGTGTGTTCGGTTTTAGCTGGATTGCGATTAAGCTTGGTCTTGCAAGAATCCCAGATAACAGCTCCTGGTTACAACTTTATGGCATTTCCGTTTTAACAGGCATTGGTTTCACCATGAGTCTGTTTGTTAACTCACTAGCTTTTACCGATGGCAATCTGTACCAGCAAGCAGATAAACTGGCCGTCTTAGTCGCCTCGTTTGCTGCAGGCATTGCCGGTTACCTTATACTGCGCATGGCTAAACATACCGAATAATCCTGTATAATTATTGCTACGATTTCAGGTATACCTCAGTTACTAAGTGACATGTTCTTTTTGGATATAGCGGTATTTATCATATTTAGCTTAGGATTTACGTCTATATCTGACCTTATCGCAGTGCCCGTACAGCACACCATTTTTTTTAACATCAAAGCTCACGCTTGATTCAGGATTCACATGAACACATTGAATAAAATCTTTACCTTCACCTGTGTAGTAATTATCACGCTATTCATTACATCATGTGCCACATTAACCAGTGATATCAATGTTGAAACCTATGTTGACCCTGTAGTTGATTTTAACAACTACAAATCATATGCCCTGGTCGATGGCTCGAAGGTTGTGTTTGATCCGATTGGTCAATGGAAGCAACCGACACTAGATACTGATGAAGAAATAAGGTCTAACATTAACCGTGAGCTGCATGACAAGGGACTAATCGAAGTACACAACGACCCTGATCTTCTGGTTGCATTTGCCGCAGGTATCGATATGACCTATCTGGAACTTATCGAAAATCCAGATTCAGAAGAAAAAATATTAACTAACGTACCTCAAGCGGCACTTGTCGTGGCTTTAGTTGATGCGGATACCGGATACACCGTGTGGATAGGGGTTGCCGAAGGCGGTGTACAGCTGCAACAAAGCATCGAAAACATCCGTGCCCGTATCAAATATGCCGTGAGTGAGATATTTGCAGAATACAACGATTAAACAAGGTAAATCTCCGACTGAAGCACATCAGAATGCTGTTTGCAGATTTTTGAAATATAAATGAATGCGTTATTTCACTCAACCTTTGTGGCATCTTTATTCCACCAGATCTCACCATCAGTTACCTCTCCAGTCAGATCAGATTGGCGGCGGGGCAGACCCGTTCTACAGTCATAACTGACTAGCCGCATACGCTCAGAGTTTCTACGGTCATCACTAGCACGGCGGTCTCGCCAGTGTTTACGACGCTCGACCGACTCAACATCAGTAGCGTTTTCTTTTTTTGACATCACCTGCACCTCTTTATGAATTGATATCAAAGGACTCGACGAAACAAAAATTCTGAACCCTCTTCAGAACCGTGTTTCATGGCAACTGACTATATAGACTGCGCTTATTAATACTGAAGTCAAGAAAAAGGCGATTGAAGTTACTTATGCTTCAATCGCCTCTTAGTGAATAATTGCTACCATTGGCAGCGCATACCCAAACAAACTGTATCTAACCTAGTGCTGCACTTCTTCTCTTTCGATTGTTTGCAGACGGTCATTCAAAATCATGTAATCACCGCCGGTTTGAAAACGAACGACTGAGAAGCCATGATTACTGACGCGCTTAACCTCAACAATCTGACCTGTACTTGCAATTTTAGCCTGTGAACCTTCTAGCAGATATTTTGCTTGCATAACTTTCCCCTTTTATTATTATTATCATTTTTATTATTGTCAGGTGAAGTTATAGCATACTTCTTATAAAAGTTTTACATAAATTCTCTAACTTGATGATTTTTACTCTTTAAAGCCGTTTTAAAGATGAAATCCAGTCAGGATTCGCCTCCCCTTTACCCAAACGGACGCTGTTTCCGACCTCATTTTCATACCAACTCTGATGTGACAGATTAGGCTCTACCTGATATCCCCACCAGACACCGTCCTCATCTTGTGCAATCCAGCACACCCAATCCGGAATTTCGTTAAACTCTACGCTCATAATAATAAACATTCAATAAATAGCGACACAATATGGGCAGATACCGACCCCCACAGCCTGTAGGCTCAAAATATATCACAGCCGAAGGCTATACGCGGCTATCAGAAGAACATGATTATCTCTGGAAAAAGAAACGTCCGGAGGTTACCCGCATTCTTGCAGAAGCTGCAGCCGAGGGTGATCGCTCTGAGAATGCTGAGTACATCTATCGAAAAAAAGAACTGAGAGAAATCGACGCTCGGGTACGTTTCTTGCGCAAACGACTTGATGGTATGGTTGTTGTAGATCGTATCCCATCAGATACGGATAAAGTTTACTTTGGCGCATGGGTAACTATCGAAGATGAAAAAAGCACTGAAAAAACCTACCGCGTTGTTGGCCCAGATGAGTTCGATTCAAAACTTGGCTTCATCAGCATGGATTCTCCGATGGGCAAAGCCTTGCTTGGAAAATCCTTAGATGATGAGATAAAGATTACTGTTGAAACAAAAGACGGACAGGTAAAAAGCTCGTACATTATTAATGAAATACGTTACAACCCTTAGGGGTGAGTAATTTAGCGTTAAGTTTATTTTACAGGCATACCACCATCCCTGGCTCATTGCGCTATACGCCCACCAAGGATGGTGGAAGTGCAGATATTGCAGGAGCAAATATCTGTCCGTCCATCCCTGGACGTAAAAAAGCCCTCAGGTGAGGGCTTTTTTATTACTTAATCAGCAACTCCAACTATCGTTGTGGAGCATATCCTTGTGGTGCTTGCTGAGGAGCATATTGTTGTGGCGCATATCCTTGTGGTGCCTGCTGCGGAGCATATTGTTGTGGCTCATATCCTTGTGGTGCCTGCTGCGGAGCATATTGAGGTGCCGGTGCATAACCTGGTTGACCACCGTAACCATAACCTGGTCCGTAACCGCCATAACCTGGGCCATAACCACCGTAACCTGGGCCATAACCACCGTAACCTGGGCCATAACCGCCATAACCCGGACCATAACCACCATAACCAGGACCACCACCATAGTAATCATCGTCATCATCAAACTCATTTTCCATTTCTTCCATCCAGTAACGAGGATCCCACTCATCATAAGGGTTCCAGTTGTTACCACCACCCCAGTTATTGTCATTACCAAAAAAAGCATAACTGCCTGTTGCAGCCAGCAATAAACTCATTGCCACTGCTAAACGTAAGATTACTTTCATCATTTACTCCGTCGTCAGAATTTAATTTGAAATTCATTGTATGACAGTGTTCCACAGACTTCAATGACTTGAATCAATACATTATTAAAGATTATGCAATATCACTCTTAGTTAAACTTACTATCCTATAATTAGACTGAACCTGAGATTAAACAAATCTAGAAGTCTGTCGGGTTTAGGATAAATCTACTCGACAATAGCTCCCAGCTTACGCACTCTGATAAGGCACCGCTCTTTCATGGACAAGACAAACGACCATCAACTCGAAACTTCAACCGGATTAGTCAATACCGCCATACATGACATAGGTAAAGTCATTCTGGGTAAACAACAGCAGATTAAACTGGCTTTGACCTGTTTGCTCGCCAAAGGACACTGCCTGATTGAAGACCAGCCCGGTGTTGGCAAAACCACACTGGCACATACCATGGCACAGGTCATGGGGCTCGATTTTCACCGTATTCAATTTACCAGTGACTTACTACCCGCTGACGTCCTGGGGGTATCCGTTTTTAATCGAGAACAGTCTTTATTTGAATTTCATCCCGGGCCTATCTTTTCTCATTTCATACTCGCCGACGAAATCAATCGTGCCACACCAAAAACACAAAGCGCACTGCTCGAGGCCATGGAGGAACGCCAGGTCACAGTAGAAGGCGAAACCCGCGAACTGCCTGAGCCGTTTTTTGTCATCGCCACACAAAATCCCACGCACCAGATTGGTACATACCCACTACCTGAATCACAGCTAGACCGTTTTTTAATGCGTATTGATTTAGGCTATCCCGATAAAATTGCCGAACGGCAGTTACTTGAAGGCGAAGACCGACGAACAATAATTAAAAACCTGAGCCCCGTCTTTAATAAAGAGCAGTTATTCAAAATACAACAACTTGCCGTTACGTTACATGTATCTCCAGTTATACTTGATTACATACAGGCCATACTTGCATTCACCCGGCAAAGCAGTGCATTTGAATTTGGCCTGTCTCCTCGAGGTGGTCTGGCTTTACTAAACGCTGCCAAAGCTTATGCTCTAGTAGAAGGTGAAGAATATGTTCTGCCAGAACATGTGCAGGCTATATTACCGGCTGTAGTCAACCATCGCCTGCCTGTGAACCTGGAACCTGGCAATAAACAGACGACCACTCCAGCTCAATATATTATGGAATCCACTAGCATTTCATAATGTCGACCATTATTAAAAATGCTCTGAATGTTTTTCGCCTGCCGGACTTTAACCGCCGCCCGGTGTTCAAGTTTATTTCTAAACGCAGTGGCCCGTATGATGGCCCGGTCACCTTAACTCGTGACCGCGTTTATATCGTTCCCACAAAAGCCGGACTAATTTTCAGCATCCTGCTATTAACGTTGTTGGTTGGCTCCATTAATTATGAGAAAAACCTTGGCTTTGTTTTAACTTTCCTTCTAGCGGGTATCGGCAATATCCTGTTGCTATCAACCTGGCGGAATATTGCCGGACTGGAAGTAAAAGGCAGCGACGCATCACCCATTTTCTATGGTGATGCCGCCGACTTCAGCGTACAACTAATCAATCTCGAATTATTAGATCGCTATTCCATAGCTATCAGCCAGCACGGTATCGAGTATGATGTCGTTGACTGCAAAGCAAACAGAAATCAATACATCCACTTCAAAGTTACAGGCAAGCAACGCGGTCGGCTAAATGCCGATCGCTTTCGGCTTTACACCGAATTCCCATCAGGTTTGTTTATCGCGTGGACATGGCTCGACCTGTCCATGTCATGTATCGTATACCCTGCGCCTGAGACAAACATCACACTGCCGATTTTCGATCACAGCGATACGGGGGACTCCGATACTTCCGGCAACGGGATGGAGAACTTCAGCCATCTGAGAAAATATCATCAGGGCGATAACATGAATCGCATCTCCTGGAAGGCTGTAGCAAAAACTGACAAACTATTCAGCAAAGAATTTATCGGTGCAAAACCTGTAACTCACTGGATTAACTGGCACGAGATTGCGGCGCGTGACAATGAACATCGTTTATCCATAATCACAGCACTCATCATTAATGCAGAAAATCAACAACAGTTTTACGGCCTCAGGCTTCCCGATATGCAGATTGCACCGAACCATGGCAACAAACATTTCCATCAATGCTTAACAGCCCTGGCTCTGTTTTAATACCTCTTTGTTGACTGCCATTTAACAGATACCTTTTATACATATAGTGAACCTTACTCAAGAAAAACCAGGCAAAGAAATTCTGCTCTCTATGCTGGCAGGCATACACCTTTCTGCCTTGCCAATTTACAGCATGTTCCCTTTGGCCGTCATCTTGTTCATCATCTTGTTAAGCCTGTGGCAATTTATTTCTATACATCAAAACAAAAAAAATCCTGGCAAGATATTACAGGTATTGATCATCCTGCTGTCCATTTTTATTATTCTATATTCCTACGGTAACTTTTTTGGTCAACAACCGGGCATTGCACTGGTCACGTTAATGACACTGCTAAAGCTTTTCGAAACCAGGAGTGCTCGCGACTGCTACATTATCATTTACAGCGCATTTTTTATCATCGCCAGTAATTTTTTCCACTCACAATCACTGTGGCTAATTATTTATGTGTTTTTTGTTGTCACATATCTACTATCAATTTTAGTCGCTTTAAGCGACCGACTGCATACAGTTCCATTTAAAAGTCGTTTTCGCATGGCATCACGTTTTGTTTTTTATGCCATACCGCTAATGCTGATACTATTCGTCCTTTTTCCGCGCATACCAGGACCACTCTGGGGATTACCGGACGACGCTTTTAGCAGCAGGACCGGGCTAA
>CAWBXM010000107.1:0-5837 GCA_963792545.1 uncultured Gammaproteobacteria bacterium
TGATTGGTTTCAAAAATATAGGTGGCGAGAATGACGAAATGTTTGGCCTGTGCGATGGCTTCCAGCATGGCAGCATAAGCACTGTCGCCATCATAGTAGGGTTGTAAGAGATTATTTTCCAGCAGCGGACGATGTGTCACCGCAGCGGATGAACGTGCCAGTGCGGCAAGCTCCGGCTGTCCCGACAATATTGCTGGTAATACCTGTTTTGTGTCCGTGCTTATATTGTCGGATCTTTCGTAGCCAGACTTCAGACATTTTTTCGGATCACCTTTGAGAACATGGGCTCTGGTTCGCAGTCGATTGATACCAAAAAGGTAATACATCACCGGGCCGACCAGCGGGTATGCCAGGCAGACAGCAATCCAGCCCAGCGCCGCCCTCGGGTCTTTCTTGTATAAAAGAGCATGACCGGCACTAAGCACGGCTAGCACGGCGTGTACTGCGAGCAGAATCCAGGCTTTGTTCAGGTCACTGATTAACTCGATGATTTTATTTTCTCTCTGGCTTGGCCTGGCATCATTGCAGTATAAGAGCTCATTTTCCTTAACACCAGCTGCTTTTTCTAAAAGATGTCATGGATAATAATGATGGATATATTAATAGAGGCGCCCTTAACTATTCAGCATGATTAGATAATTAAAAAGAAAAACTGGGGTCAGAACACAGTTGTTGCTAATATAGATTACTAATAAATACAAAATCTACACAAGGAGGTGGATATGTCACGCAAGCCAAGATTTAACTTACCTGGGTTACTTCAGCACGTTATTCAAAGTGGTAATAACAGAGAGCCATGCTTTTACGTAGAAAATAATAGGGGACACGACTACATGGCAAAGATTGTTCCCAACAATCCTTTTGCATTTCCTCCGTCCATGGAGGTCAGCGTGAGAGGTACGATTCCAGGGAAGGAATCGGTAGAGTCGAGTCTGGAACGGAGACCGAGAATCACGCATATGTACAGGAAGTACGGTATTAGGGTAACGCATAACACCATGGATGGTGTGTAGTAGAGTAATGCAGGAGCAATTACCGAGGAGCAGTTACCGAGGAACAGTGATCGAGACCACGATTCTTTCTCTTAAATCACAAGTAGAGGTCTGATCCTCACTACACAAGACAGGATATAAATGAACGAGAAAACTGAAACCAGAAATATGGCGCTATTCTGCGACTTCGAGAATGTCGCCCTGGGCGTGCGCGATGCCAAGTATGCTGCCTTCGACATCCAGAAGGTGCTGGAGCGACTGTTGCTGAAAGGCAGTATCGTTGTCAAGAAAGCCTACTGTGACTGGGACCGCTACAAGGATTTCAAGGGGGCCATGCACGAGGCAGCATTTGAGCTGATCGAAATACCCCATGTGCGCATGTCTGGCAAGAATTCTGCCGATATTCGTATGGTCGTCGATGCACTTGATCTCTGTTATACCAAGTCGCATGTCGATACCTTCGTAATCATCAGCGGCGACTCCGACTTTTCGCCACTGGTCAGCAAGTTGCGCGAGAACGACAAGGTAGTTATTGGTGTGGGGGTGAAGAATTCTACCTCCGACCTGCTGATCGCCAACTGTGACGAGTTCATCTTCTATGATGACCTGGTGCGTGAATCTGAGAAACCACGCCGGGCGCGACGCAAGCCATCGACAAAGAAGGCGGGTAAGAAAAGCAGCGCAACGTCCGAGGATGACAAACAGCAGGAGGCACTGGACCTGGTCGTCGAAACGGTCGAGGCCCTGCTCAAGGAGCGTGGTGAACAGGAAAAGGTCTGGGGGTCGATGGTCAAACAGACGCTGAAACGCCGCAAGCCGGGTTTCGATGAGACTTATCACGGTTTTCGCAACTTCGGACAACTACTGGAAGAGGCGCAGGCACGAAATCTGCTGACATTGCAGCTGGACGAGAAATCAGGCGGCTACATCATCAAGGAGCTCATTGGCGAAGACTAGCTATCAATATAAAGGATCTTGTCTTTTGCCTTTCGCGCATGTTTGTCTTCAGCAATGGCCAGGCCACTAAGATGTAATGACACCACTACAACTAAGAATAGAATTTACAGGAATCTAATTGATGGCTGTCCAGGATTGTTCTGTATCCCAGAGTAATTTGGCATAACGTTCCATCGGAATGTTCATTTCGTCTTGCAGCCATTTTCCTTTAGTAAGTAGTTCTTGTCTTTTTATCAAGGGTATGTCGTTTTTGAATGCGAGTATGATCGTGTTTCCACTTGCCACTTCGAAACTGAGTAGTTGGTTTTCAAATTCGAGCGCGAGTAATTCATCTAACTCTTCTCGTGATTTAAGTGCCGTATGCCAGATATTGAGCACGAGGACACCTTGTTTGTTGAGTGCATTTTTACAATCACGCAAGTAGGATGATTGTACCTGTTTCGGTTCCATGCCTTCCGAGTTGTATAGATCTGAAAAGATAATATCGCTTTTCATGTCGGTGTTTTTCATGTAGTTCACAGCCTCATCTATATGAATGATGAGGCGATTTGTGTCGGGTAAGTAAAAATATTTTTTTGCGATCTTCGCCACTGCTTCACGGTATTCAATCGCGTGTACGTTCAACTCGGAGAAACTACTGAGCAAGTTCTTTGCCATGGAGCCTGCGCCCAGCCCCATGATGGTGGCTGTTTGTACTATGGGGATAAAAAATAAACCCGCCATCATGGCCTGGGTGTAGCCGAGATCTAATCCATTAATGTCATTTAGTTTCATGCAACTTTGATAGATTTTCCCATCAAAGCTGAGAATCCGGCTGGTCCTTGTCTGGTAAACATAAATTGGGCCGTGCTTATCTGTTGTTGATGAGATACAGGTTCCATTGATATCCATGGTGTTTTTAATGTCTCTTAATTACGGGGTTATAACTGGCAGGGCATTATGACGGAAATGAGGCGCGGGTCAGGTCTTATCTTTCCCTTTATCGCATGTTAGTCACAACATTTGTACTCAGGGCGCTATGTTTCTGATATACTAATGTGAGCACTGCAGCCGCAATCACCCCAGCCTATTATCAAAACTTATTTAGCTTAAAATACTATTAGACCAATACCCGGAATTAAGTGATTCGCAACATGAGTAGAAATATTGAACTATTAGCACCCGGTGGCGATGTTGAAGCCATTAAAGCCGCCGTTATTGCCGGTGCCAATGCCGTTTATTGTGGGCTGGATAACTTTAACGCCCGCAACCGCGCCACCAACCTTACTTTTGATGACTTATCCGGCATCTTACGTTTAGCCCACCAATACGGCTGCGAAGTGTTTTTGACCTTAAACGTTGTCATTCTGGAGCCGGAGCTAACCAGTTTGATCAAACTGCTTAACAAGCTGGTTAACTCCGGTATCGATGGCATTATCGTACAGGATCTTGGCGTTTTTAACCTGGTAAAGAAGTATTTTCCGACGCTCAGTATTCACGCTTCAACGCAGTTGACGACGCATAACGAAGGCCAGATTCTATTTCTGGCAAAAATCGGCGCATCACGCGTTAATCTGTCGCGTGAGTTAAATATTGGCGAAATAAAATCATTGACGGCACTCGCCCACAAGCACGACGTACTAACCGAAGTTTTTGTGCATGGCGCACTGTGTATTGCATTTTCTGGCCAGTGTTATTCCAGCTCGGTCAGCGTGGGTAACTCTGGTAACCGTGGAAGTTGTAGCCAGGCATGTCGTGATGAATATGAAATCACGGCGACGGGCAATCGTTTTCCTCTCAACTTGAAAGACAATTCTGCTTATTTTGATCTGCCGGCGTTAGTCGATGCTGCAAGTTGACTCATTGAAAATTGAAGGTCGTATTAAAAATGCACACTATGTTTATACCGTAGTCGATACCTGGAGAAAGCAGGTCGACGAGTTTGTTGAAACAGGAAAACTGTTGGCCGACGACTCTAACTTGCACCGCGTATTTAACCGTGACTTTACCAACTCTTTTTTACAGGGCAAGCTCAGCAAAGATATGTTTATCGACAACCCACGTGATCACAGCGTTAATCATGCCATTGAAAAAAGTCATGCTGTTTTGGTGGAGGATATTCTGCATGTGAAAGAGGAGCTTTACACAAAGAAAAATGAACTCGGGGCAGAACTCGCAGAAAAGATCAAGTATCTCAGCATTGCTAAACAACCGTTAGTGTTAGCTTTCTCTGGACAGTTGAACGAGCCTTTTTGTTTAACCATGACGATAGGTGATAACGACAAAGTTCACCGCGTGCAAACACAATCACTGCTCAGGCCTGCCAGTCAATCGGCTATCGATCTGGCTACGTTGGAAAAACGCTTTAAAAACTTTGCTAGCAACAATTACCGCATTGAAGGTTTTGAATGTAATGCTCTCGATGATGGCTTAACGATTCCGTTTAAAGAACTGGCGGGTTTGAAAAACCAGGCGGCTTCATTATTAAATAATTCAGTCGACATTATTCCCCTTGTTGACATAGCACCGTTAGAGAAACATAAAAAAACGGCTGCAAAACCGCCTGACAAATCGCATGAAGCCCCAGGACTGTCGATATTAATTGCCGACGAAAAAGATAGCGCACCTGTGTGATCTGACTGACGCTGACGTGTATTTCAAGTTGCCAGAAAGTTTCAAAAAAGGCTGCAACAAACACATCGATACTTTTCTTGCGCAATCCTCGTCTGATTCCATGGTTTCCGGCGGTATTAATTGGTAAAGATTACGATGAATCCGTGCGGCTACTTGAACAGGTTCGCCCTAAACGTATCGTCAGTAATAATACCGGCGTTGCCTATAAGGCATTTGAAATGGGTATAGAGTGGATTGCCGGTCCATTCTTAAATACCACCAACTCTTATGCATTATTAACCTTGAAAGAGGAGTTAAACTGTGCCGGGGCCTTTATTTCAAACGAAATTAATCGCATGCAGATAAAAAACATCGCAGGAAACGCAGGCCCGGAAAACTTCAAACTGCTGTACAGCATTTATCATCCGATTTTAATGATGACCAGTCGGCAGTGCTTTTTTCAGCAAACCGTCGGCTGTAAAAAGCCGACGATTGAAGATGGTTGTATGCTGAAGTGTAAAAAAGCGACCACTATAACAAATGTCAAAGGGGTTTCTTTTGCCGTCGATAAACAAAAGGGTGGCTACCCCAGTATTTATAATCATGAGCAGTTTTTAAACGTCGACATCGTCAGTGATCTTGCCGATTTATTTGATGAGTTTTTTATTGATCTGACGAATATTGGCGCTGGCTCTAAAGCTGCGCTAGATAAAGCGCAACTGATTAAAGACTTTGAAAACCTGTTGAACGGTGATGCTCAGTCACCAGGGCAATTAAGCAATATGGTTAGTGTTTCGACTAACGCACAATATCGCCAGGGTTTGTAAAGTGATGGCTGGCTCCGTTTTCGGGATGATAGTTTAGTGTTCGCATTAAAAGGTCGCAGCTTATGACATTGCCAATTCTGTATTCCCTGCAAAACTGCCCTTACGCGATGCGTGCCAGACTCGCCATTTTATTAGCCCAACAAACGGTTTTGCTGCGTGCCATTGTTATGCAAAATAAACCGCCCGAGATGTTAGCGCTGTCGCCTAAAGGTACCGTGCCTGTTTTAGTATTAGACGCGATGAATAAAAAAACCGTCATCGATGAAAGTTTAGACATTATGTTGTGGGCGCTTAAGCTGAATGATCCTGAGAATTTACTCTATTCGCATAATGCAGATGCGCTCGCGGAAATGCTGAAAATAATTAATGAAAATGACAATGATTTTAAGCCGAAGCTGGAACAATACAAACGCGCCAAACGTTTTCACGGCGACGATGAAGAACAGTGCCGCCTGCTGTGTGAACCTTT
>CAWBXM010000108.1:0-5688 GCA_963792545.1 uncultured Gammaproteobacteria bacterium
CAGTGATACCGTGTTTTAAGCCGCGCAGATAAAAAGCCGAGGCGCGTTCGGGTTTGTTATCTTCATTAAAACCGTATGATAAACCGTAATAGGCTTGCGCGGCATAGGTATGCAACTGGACATTCTCAGGGTCAAGATAGATCATGCCATTAAGCATGCTGATGTTGGCCGGCATGGCATCTTCGGCTAATTCAAGATCAGATTCCTGGTTCATCGCTTCGATACCGCCATCGATCATCGGTAGAGAGGCATTGACCATCATCTTGTTCATCGAGCAACCGCTTATTAATAATAAGCAGGATAGAGCGAACAGCAGCTTCGTATTAGTATTCATTAATATAATCTTTTGGTAATAGTTGCGTTATTGGTTTTTCATGTTGACTTGAAATGCTAAGCGGCGCTATTCTTTTAGTTTCAGTCTCAATAGTTAATTTTTGTGATATCTGGATTTATGACATGGGGCTTTATGGTTGTCAAGTTACCTGTCAATTAAACCATGCAATATAAGCTGGTTCAAATCTTATACCGAATATCGCTATCAAACGAGCACTGAGTATGGGTCAAATTTTTATTTGACTGAAAATAGTTTCTCAGACGCCTGTAATTCATGGATTGGGGAGGTGGTGATGAATAAAAGTCGTAATAGCGCCTATGTCACTAATATGTGTTCATGTGTCACGGGCTGTCTACATCCGGAGATTTTTTCCTGTTTAATTTTTGCATCGTCGACACTTCAGGCCGGAGACATCGCTGATGTCGAAGTTTTTGAACAAGGTGGATCATTTCAGATAAAAGCTGTCGCCATTATAGATGCGCCGGCGAGTTATGTCCGCGAAGTGCTTACTGATTACACGCATATATACCGGTTAAATCCTTCGATAATTGAAAGTGGAGTACTCGAGCGGCACGAGGATGGTGCGGTGAGTGTTAGAACCCGGGTTATCGGATGTGCGGCTTATTTTTGTAATGAGCTCGATAGAGTGGAAAAAGTGCGGCTGTTGCCTTCAGGCGATATACAGGCAGACATCATTCCAGAGCAAAGTCAGTTCAAATCAGGCCAGACATTCTGGAGTATAAAAACACTGGCTGAGGGTTCCTGTGAAGTTACCTATAACTCTGAGGTGGAACCTGATATTTTTATTCCGCCAGTAGTGGGTCAGTTTTTGATCAAGAAATCCATAAGACAGGAAATGCAGATCAGTTTTACTAATCTGGAAAAGATCTCCGGTATTCTTGCCGAGAAGGACTGGCAGCAGAGCTATCAGATGATGGCGGCGGAAACTGCAACAGGTGTACCTTGTAATGATGATGCCAGCAACTTGTTGTCTGCGGGCAGATGAGATCGATATGTTTAAACGTATCGCCAGCTGGTCTGTACTTTTACTGCTTACACTCAGTGGTTGTGCGACGCAGCGGGAGATTAGTTTCCAAAGCAATATCGACCCCATACTGCATGAAAAATGCCAGCGATGCCATCTGCCACCCGATGGATCCGGCTATCTTGAAACGGGTTTAAATATGGCGTCTTACGATACTCTGATGCAGGGTACAGTGTTTGGTCCGGTGATTATCCCGGGTGACAGTAAACGCAGTGTACTCAACAAACTTGTGGAAGGCCGGGCTGGAGAGATGATGAGGATGCCCCACGGTGATGCAAGAAAACTGAGTGAGCAGGAGATTGAAGAAATTAAACTGTGGGTTAAGCAGGGTGCATTAAATAATTAGGGCTATGTCACAGGGGGTATTAACAGGTTACTGCTTATTGGCATTAACTTTAGTCGCTCAGGCTAGAGTTGATATTGGGGATCTGGAGATACTCTATTGGATTGCGCAAAGAATAACCTGCGGTATATTGTTGTATTATTTTATCCTGCTCTACATCAATGCCGGTTTCAGATATTTACACTTAGATAAGATTTGATAGCTCATAACTGGTCAAGTTATATATGCGAAGCAATAATTTAAATTTAATAATACAGTTCTACAGAAGTAGCTTTACCACTAATGCTAGGCTTTTTGTGTTGACAATAATTAATATCGTTATTTCCTTTAGCTGTTCAGGCAGATGATCTATTTGATACCCAGATTAAACAGGCGAAAATAGGCGATGCTGAAGCACAGTTCAAAGTGGGTGAAATGTATGAAACCGGCGTTGATGTAGAGCAGGATGAAAGAGAGGCAATATACTGGACTACCAGGGCGGCTAATCAGAAACATGAAATAGCTTCTTTTAAATTACTTTATTGGGATATGAAGAAAAAAGGACTTGGCAGTAATAACAAAGCCAGATTGGAAGAGTTAAATGAAAAAGCAAAGCTAGGTAATGCACAGGCGCAATATTATCTTGGTAAAATGTATGCGCATGGCGTTGGCATTAACAAAAATCCTGATGTTGCGATCGACTGGTTAAATAAAGCCGCGTTAGTCGGTGTATTAGAAGCTGAACTTGAGCTCGCTGCTATAAGAGAAGAGAAACAACGTGAGGCACAGGAAAAAAGAAGATTTGAATCTGATGCCTGCAGTGGCAAGATAGCAAGATTTGTATCGACATGTAAATAACCAGTACCTGGTGTGAAGATAAAGCCATCGTGTTTTTTCAAGTCTGGGTCCCAGACTTAACTTAATGAAAAAATAAATACCCAGCGAAAATAGCTGTGCTTATACCGGCAAGATCAGCCAGTAATGCACAGGCCAGTGCATGCCGGACTTTTTTGATGCCGACACTGCCAAAATAGACGGCGAGTACATAAAATGTGGTTTCGGTGCTGCCCTGCATGATCGCTGACACGGTTGCTGGGAAAGAGTCCACGCCATAGGTATTCATGGTTTCCAGCATCATGGCGCGTGCACCGCTGCCGCTGAGTGGTTTCATGAAAGCGGTGGGTAATGCCTGGATAAAGTCTGTGTTAAATCCAAGAAAAGTGAATAACGTTTCAAAAAGTGAGAGCAATCCATCCAGTGCGCCGCTGCTGCGTAATAAGCCGATGGCAATCAACATCGCCAGTAAATAGGGGATCAGGTTAATGGCAATGTGAAAGCCCTGTTTGGCGCCTTCGATGAAGGCATCGTAAACATCCACCTTTTTAAACCAGCCGGCACTGACAAAAAGGATGATGATGCTAAATAAAATAAAGTTACCGAGCAGGCTGGAAGTTTCTGCCATCTTTTCCGTCGGCAATGAGACAAGAAAACTGGCGAGTGCCGCAAGTATGAGTGCAAATCCAGAAAAGTAGAGCGCGATAGTTCTGTCGAACAGGTTTATTTTCTGTACATAAGCGACGGATAGCAGTCCGGTTAATGTGGATGCACTGGTCGCCATCAGGATAGGCAGAAAGACGGCGGTGGCATCGGCTGAACCTTGTTGTGCACGGTACATAAAGATTGTAACCGGTAACAGCGTGACAGCGGAGGTATTGAGCACCAGAAATAATATCTGTGCATTACTGGCGGTGTCTTTTTCAGGATTTAAGGTTTGTAGATCCTGCATCGCTTTTAAACCCATGGGGGTTGCGGCATTATCCAGGCCTAATATATTGGCTGCGATGTTCATCGTGATGCTGCCATGTGAAGGATGATTTTTTGGCACATCGGGCATGAGTTTTAAAAATAGCGGCTCCAGGAAACGTGACAGCCATCGAACCATGTCAGCGCGTTCGGCAATTTTAAAAAAACCTAACCACAGCGCCAGAACACCGATCAGTCCAATGGCGATCTCAACACTCAGGCCCGCCATGTCGAAGGTGGACTGAATGAGAAGGGAAAAAATATCTGCCTGGCCATTAATCAGCCACTGATAACATGCGCTGAAAAAAGAGACGATAAAAAAAGCGAACCAGAGTTGAGTCAGCATATGTTTTTTTGCGTTATTCTGTATTGACATCGATTGGTGGTGCGTGGAGTATAAACAGATGCGTCAGTGTTATACAAATATTATCCTGTGGGCTTGTCCAGTTTTAATGTTATCGATTGCTGGTTGTAGCAGTAATACTACGAAGGATGAAAATTCTCCGTTTTATTCTGTGCCTGAAGGGTCAGCGCTGCTATTGAACCAGTCATTGACCATCGAGGGTGACCAGGTCGCCACTTATGTGCAGGATGGCAAGGTCATGACTGAGTTTGAAGTCGATAAATTTCGTCCTAACTGTAAGTTTGAGCTCTATACCATCAGCGAGTTACAGCGTACTGTCGCAGCCGATAGTTTTGTAATTACCAAAGTCGTCGATGAGATCGAGACCTCGTTGCTGAAAAGCTGGCCCTTGCTGGCAGCGCGTGATGGCTTTTCAGTCGTGGGCATGCTGGATAAAAGTTATATGTTTAATTACGCGACCCTGATGTATCTGCATTCTGAACGTCAAAAAGATGTTTATCGAATGACCTGTCAGCATTGGGAGGATGTTATAGATGACAGGTACTTGTCTATCTCACAGATGCGCCAGGCAATGGGTGAAGTGTTTAGCTTGCAGATCAAGAAGTGACTACAGCTGCCTTTAAGCAATTAACCTGTTGAAAAACTTTACATTAAGTTGTTTAGCAAGCGACAAGACAATATTTCTTACCGAAGTATTCTATAAACTTCATAAGGTTATGATTATAGGCATGGTGCTTGCTTTTAATCTTTAAGTGCTAAGATAACTAGTCGCTACAGTAGGCTGAAAGCTAATCAAACCATGAAAAATACTATTATTCTCCTGCTGATCGCTGTCCTGATAACTGTATATCTTACATTGCAGGATGACGACAGGACTGTAGTGCCACCATCGAATCCGGTCAGCACGATTAAACCTGTTACTCCAGCTCAAATTCCGACTCCGACTGTATTATCAGAATCAGGCAGTCCTGTTGCTGATAATGTTAATACAACAGCTCGTGAATCATCTACTGCAGTTACTGGCAAACCACTTGAGCCAGGCATCCGTGACGCGGTACGCGAACTTGTTAATACCTCGCATGAAGGTCTGGTTGAAGAAAAGACCGATAACGGTGTTGAGATGAGATTAAACGGCAGGTTTAGAACGGCACCGGTTGCTACGGTCGATGAAAATGGCGAGGTGACTGTGCGAGATTATACGTCGCCGCCAGTCGAATAAAAATGCTGCTACGTTTTACAAAAATTGTATTATTTACACTGCATTTTTTATTTGCCGCCAGCGTCTGCGCAACACAGATAAGCATCGTCAATCTCGATGGCGCTAACGAAGGGTTTAATGACAATACCGTTGCGGCTCCTGTCGGCGGCAACATCGGTACTACCTTAGGTGAGCAGCGGCTCATCGTATTTCAGTATGTAGCCAGGATCTGGCAATCTATTATCAATAGCGATGTTGAAATTAAAGTAGATGCACAGTTTGATCCCTTGACCTGCTCAACAGGGTCTGCTGTTCTTGGCTCGGCGGGTGCAACGACCGTTTCCAGAGATTTCACTAACGCACCGATTAGAGGAACATGGTATCCCATTGCGCTCGCTAGCAGCCTGTCGGGTTCGGATCTTTCAGAGCTGGCGGATATTGCTGCAACTTTTAATAGTGCGATCGATAACAATAACAACTGTTTAAATAATACAAACTGGTATTACGGTATCGATGGAAATAAACCATCAAACAGTGTTGATCTACTTTCTGTGGTGATGCATGAGATCGGTCATGGACTGGGTTTTTTAACATTTGTTAATACTGTGACCGGCGATTGGTG
>CAWBXM010000109.1:0-4279 GCA_963792545.1 uncultured Gammaproteobacteria bacterium
AATGTATTGCTTCAGGCGTTCGAAAAAAGGCTAGAGGATCTTGAGGGGCCATTTAAACTATTCCGCTGCCATACTATTATGAACTGCGTGCAAGTTTGCCCCAAAGGCTTGAATCCAACAAAAGCTATCGGCCGCATAAAAGCTAAAATGGTTTCTAGCTCTCTATAATTAACAATAGTCAGCCGTAGGAGTGGAAAAAACTTTCAGGAAAAGTTTTTCACGTAAGCCACGATAGGGGTGAAGCATAGGGACATGCTGAGTAAACTTGTTCCGCGATTTCTATTAGATGCCTGTAAAGTTAATGATAGAGTCCAGAATTTCATATTGCCACTCACTGTGATAGCTTCTAAGTTATTTTAAAAAATAGTTATGCATACTGAAAAAAAAATAAACTACCGCTGGCAATGCCGGCGCGGCATGCTTGAACTGGATCTGTTACTAAATAATTTTGTTGATAAAAAAGTTGAATATTTAACAACAGAACAAAAACAGACGTTTGAGTTATTACTATCCTATCCCGATCAGACCTTACTCGATCTATTACTGGGTAATGCTGTTTCCAGTGATGCAAACATCGTTACATTGGTTAATCAAATCCGCTCTATCGCTTTATAATTAATGGTTGATAAAGATACCGACTTCAAGCCTGCCTGGTGGTTACATTCGCCGCATCTGCAGACGCTATGGCCGGCATTTTTTAAAAAACGACATGTTCTCGACTTACGAAATGAGCAGCTTGAACTCGAGGATGGTGACTTTATCGATTTATGCTGGAGCAGGAAAAAGTCAGAAAAAGTCGTTCTGCTATTGCATGGATTAGAAGGTAATATCAGGTCGCATTATATCAATGGTGTTTTTTATCGCTTGGAACGGGCAGGATACAGGCCTGTATTGATGTATTTTCGTGGTTGCAGTGGCCGTATAAACCGATTGCCAAGAGCTTATCACTCCGGTGAAACCAGTGACCTGGCTGTTGTTGTTGAACATGTTAATAAGGCTACCGGTGGCTATCCATTCGCGGCAATAGGTTTTTCATTGGGTGGCAATGTGTTATTAAAGTGGCTGGGTGAGACGGCTGGGGAAAACCCGCTTGAAAAAGCCGTTGCTGTATCCGTACCCTTCAGATTACAGGATGCAGCGAAACGTCTCGAGACAGGTCTGTCAAAAATTTATCAGGAGCACCTGCTCACTTCTTTACGGAAGACATACATCAAAAAATTTAAACTGCTTAAGTCACCATTAGATGTTGATGTGACTAATCTGAAAAGTTTCTGGGATTATGACGATAAAGTGACCGCACCCTTACATGGTTTTTCCGGGGCACAGGATTATTATGATCGATGCAGTAGCCGTCAGTTTTTGAAAGATATTGCAGTGCCTACACGGATAATTCATTCACAGGATGATCCGTTTATGTTTGACATGACAGTGCCGACTGAGTCTGAGCTGAGTCATCAAATTGATTTTTTACTGACTAACCATGGTGGTCATGTCGGCTTTGTTTCTGGCTCATTTCCGCTAAGACTTAACTATTGGAGTGAAGATAAAATAATAGCGTTTTTAACTGGAGACTAAAATTATTATTTTTCTGCTGCTATCACAGGTAATGACAGTATTGAAGGGCATACAGACTTATCTAGCAGGTAATTGTACCGCTCTGAATGGTTGCAAAGGACCGGGTGGTTGGAAAGGTCTGGGTGCTATGGGTCTTGAGCCGGCTGGCCAGTTGCCCACTGGGTAACGTGGGGGGTAACGCGGAGGATAACGCCGAGGATAATAATAAGGGTAACCGTAATTTTGATTATTGTTATTTTTTTCAGCCTGTTGTTGTAGTTGTAACTGCTTCTGTTTCTCCTGTTCTAAACGGTTCTCTTCGGCAGTCATCTCGTTACGTTTTTTTCTTTCCTCATCAAGTACTCCTGCAGCTTCCTGGATTTTTTGATGACGCTGCTGCGCGGACTTTATGTCTTCATCAGAAGGTGGCGGTTGTATATTTATCTTTTTTGTTTGTTCACTGTTTGGCGGCGGTGTTGCTGAATAGGTGACCTTGCCGTTTTCATCGACTGATTTATAAATGCTTTCAGCATAAGATGTTGTTGAGTATAACAATATAAAGCATAAGATTTTTGTTGTGATATTCATGCTGAAAGGGGTCTTCACTCCGCAAAATCCAGACGATCACTGAGTTTATCCAGTGCCTGTTGTGCGCACATTTCATCTTTGTCGCCACCGGGAGCGCCACTGACACCAATGGCACCAATACGTGAACCGGCGATTTCTATAGGTAATGCACCCTGCATGATGATGATACCATCCATATGGTTGAGCTCAGGGCGTATATCGTTACGATTCTCGCGTAAGGCACCAGAACTGGTGCCTGATAAAATAACACTGTTGGCCTTTTCTTCAGCGATTTGCAAGGTGAAACGTGACGCCAGGTCGTCCCGTAAAGCCGCCTGAATCAGACCGTTACGGTCAACTACCACTGCGCTGACCTGAAAGCCATTTTTACGGCAAGCCTTAATGCTTTCAAAAGCAATGTCGCTGGCCAGTTCAATGCCTATGGTTTTAACCATGATGCTGTCATTTGCATACAGCGAGGTGAAAAAACTCATTGATACAAAAAACGCTAATATATTGATTAATGGTTTTATCATGATGAGCGCTCATAAATGTGGAAACTATGGTTAAAAGCAGGTAATGTTTCACTCTATTATAAGTATTTTCATAGAGTTTGCACGTGCCGGAATGCATCACTCTTACACACAATCTTTAAACAATTTGGTAGAACAATGTCAGACAAAAAAACTCAACAGAATGAAAAGTTAGATAGTATCGTTGCCAAAGCAAGGAGTGACAGCGATGCCCGTGAACGGGGTTACCGAGAAAAAGCGCTAAAGATGTATCCCTGGATTTGCGGTCGCTGCACACGGGAATTTACTCGCGTTAATCTACAGGAATTAACCGTGCATCATAAAAATCATGATCACGATTATAATCCGGCTGATGGCAGTAACTGGGAACTGTTATGTCATTACTGCCATGATAATGAACATCAGCGTCAAACCGAAGCACTGGCGAATAAAGGTGTTGCACTGGGTGGTGCCAAAGCACCCAGTGCTACTTTCAACCCGTTCGCGGATTTAAAAAGTATGCTGGATGATAAGAAGTAGCTCTAGCAAATAAAGTACTGCGAAACAGACATCTGGCATGATCTTGCTCGGTATGACAGGGTGAAACCAAAGACCTGATATCGCATTTGATAAAGAGTGAATTTATGGAAACAATAGACGTAATTGCATTAACGCTGGGCGTTGCCTGGGCATCAGGCATCAATTTATACGCGGCCATTCTGGTATTAGGTTTGATGGGAGCGGGCGGTTATACGGAATTACCTGCATCATTAACCGTATTACAGGACCCCCTGGTATTAATGGCCGCCGGGGTAATGTATTTCGTTGAATTTTTCGCTGACAAAATTCCGGGGGTAGATTCAGGCTGGGATGCGATTCATACTTTCATTCGTATACCTGCCGGAGCAATGCTGGCTGTCGGAGCTGCGCAGGGGCTGGAAATTAATCAGGCAGCAGAACTGGCTGCAGCTTTACTTGGTGGCAGTCTCGCTGCTACCTCGCACCTGACCAAGGCCAGTACCCGAGTGGTACTCAATACCTCACCTGAACCGGTAACCAATGCCACTGCGTCTATTGCGGAAGACATAGCTGTTGTCGGTGGACTTTGGACTGCATTAAATTATCCGTTAGCGTTTGTCGCATTTATCATCTTATTCATACTGTTTGCCATCTGGTTATTGCCAAAATTATGGCGTGCGATAAAAGACATTATCAAAACTTTTCGCAGCTGGTTTGGTAAGAAAACGGTTGATGTTGATGAGGCTGATATTATTGAGAATTTGATGGAAGCTAAATCCAGAAAAATAGGTACGGAAAAATAGGCAGTAAGTCATGCCAAAATGGTTATCACCTAAGCCTTTAGATGCACCACTGGCTATGTGATTTTAAAAACCGGCGCAGTAATAAATTTTAGGTGTGCATAAGCCTTGCGAATTGCAGCAGTCACCTGTTCTGGGGTGTCGGCGCTGGCAAAGATATAACCTAGATATTGATTGCCTTCCGGTAGTGGCACTAGCTCGTGACCTTCAGGGATGATGATGTCGATTTTATCGATATGTTTAACCCTGTTGGCTTCAAGTAAACCTTCCACACGTTTTAATAGCCCTTTCTTCTCAATCGGAATCATCATCACCCCACGTGCCTGA
>CAWBXM010000110.1:0-8945 GCA_963792545.1 uncultured Gammaproteobacteria bacterium
CACCACCTTTACCGGTGAATACTTCTTCCATCCTAAAGCGCGTCTAACACTTTCTTATGCGATGAGAGACTGGGATGCTAATAAACGTACCGGTACCCCAGAAACTGTAGGTAATCAGGTTCTAGACAGTATCGGAAACAGGATTGGTGTTGAATTAACCTTTATCTTTAAAAACGTACTTCTGCGATAAAAATAAAAGTAAGCTAGACTCCTACTTTTTAACGGGCCCGAAAGGGCCCGATTTTATTACTAAAACAATTGAACAACATTATTGATAATAACAGGTACAAAATCATGAACTTAAAAACATCTCTAAGCGGTCTTCTTTTAGTAGCTATAACATTAAGCACACATGTGGCCGTGGCCGACTCTGACGGACTTGTTCGAGTTAAAAGCAATAACAGTGTCAACACAACCATCGATAAATTACAGGCAGCACTAGAAAAAAAAGGCATGACGATCTTTAAACGTATCAATCATACTGCTGGCGGCAAGAAAGTTGGTATCGATATCAGACCTACAGAATTATTGATTTTTGGCAATCCTAAAGTCGGCACCAAATTAATGCAATGCTCTCAAACAGCTGCTATCGATCTACCTCAAAAAGCATTGGCTTTTGAAGACGCATCTGGACAGGTATGGCTTACCTATAACGATCCACTCTACATGGCAGACAGGCACCATACAGAAGGTTGTGAACAGGTGGTTACAAAAGTTAGTAAGGTACTCGCCAACTTTTCAAAAATAGCGACTAAATAAAGCTCGACGACGATGGACTAAAAAATCTATAGTTTCCTTTAGGAGGAAAATTTAAAAAGCGATAGTTCGCGAATAACGCAAAAAGACACAAATAAAAGCTTTTTTATCTTCATGACATTATTGTTTTTATTTTTTCGCGTCTTTAGCGTTATTCGCGGACGGCGTTTTGCTTTTTATGAATAAGCAATAACGGTCAAACACGCTAGTTAAACTACCAAGATTAACCCTTCCCCCTTTAACAGGCATAAAGTTAATATCACAGCAGTAACCTGAATTATATATTCAAACAAACTTTCTCATTTTAAGCTTTTAACTTAACCAGGACTAAGGTACGATAAAACGATAAAAAACAGCAGGAAAAAGTCACCATGCATAATATTAAACACTTCTTCATCATTGTTATTTTATCTATTACCACGGCAACCTTGCCCGGTATTAGCTTTTCAAAAACAGACAAAAAAGATGGTGTTATTATTCCAAGTATTGCGTCCTACCCTTTTTATAAACACTCAAAGCTTGTGGATCCAGCATCTAACAACAATGTTGCAGCCATCCTACTCAGTAAAGACCCCGCAACAAATACTGCATCATTAAAAACAATTCTCAACTCCTGGAAATTACCATACGATATTGTTTCTGAGTCACCTGCTATTATAAAAACAAACTGGTTACTCTGGCATTACGATAAAGAAACACAAACATCGTATAGTGAACCTGAAACTCACTTTTTTACTTTAAATGTAGACGACCGCTACCGTTTCACATTTTCAATCGAATCTTATGATAAAAATAAAACCCGTATTAGCCTTACCCAGGTATTACGAGAAAAACAAAAAGACATTACCCCAGATGGTACATATGTATGGTTAAAATGGGAACCAGTTAAAGAAAACCCTCGTGCCGTCCATGATTTTCTTGTACGTCTACAGACTGAGTTTGAAAGAATTGCAATGTCCGATCAGTTGAGCAATGTAGTCACTAACAACATAGAACCAGCTGTAGTCACACCTGAAACAACCACATCTGAAACTGACGTCAAAAATTATCTTTCACTGAATATATCGATCAATGCCGCATGGTCACAATTAATACTAAGCCTCAGCAATAAAAACATTGCCTTAGAAACAGTTGATAGCGAGCAACATACTATTAAGACAAAATGGTTACCTGTCTCATACGATAAAACAGATAAAACTCTCGTCTTCAACCCCAATAATGATGAGCAGCATAAATTTAAATTTATTGTCACACCAGGCAGTCAAAAAAACCGATCTTCTATATTTGTTTATCCAACAGCAACGAAACTGAATAACAATGAACAGGCAGAAATAGCGGCTGAATTTTTAAATTATCTACAGCTAGAGAAATAAGTCACTCAGTTAATTTCTTTAAGGTCTTTAAGTAATCGAACAGCACCTGTCGATTATCTTTTGAGAATAAAATATTACTGTGATTGCTGTTTATCAGCAAAAACGCCTTCGGTTGCTTTGCTGCTTCAAACAGTCTTTCAGCATGATACATCGGGATCATCTCATCCGATTCACTATGTATAATTGCGATCGGGATAGGAGAGATCAGCCCGATCGAATCCAACGGCCGGTATGAATTGTCCACGGTAAACATCGGCAGCTTTCACATCCGGGAGAAGAAAAAAGGGCCTCAGAAGCTTTATCACGTGTATTTTATCGCACTTCTAAAATAACACCGCACGTTTGGAAATCTGCGACGAACATTTTACTGACGATACCTGTCGCTTACGCGTACAATATATTCGTGACCTTGTTATCAATACCAATAATACATTGAGAACCTGTGCAAAACACGAATGGCAGGAAAATAATACCGAGTTTTCAGACATAAACCTTAATTTCCAATTTTATTTCTGAGTTGCACAACACATAAACATCCACACCATCAAAATGTCATTAATTATTATAAAATAAACACATGAATCTTCCACAAACTGATGACTACCTGTCTTTATTACTAAACGATGTACCTTTACTTGATGTGCGCGCACCTGTTGAATTTAATCAGGGAGCCTTTCCTCAAGCTGAAAATTTTCCTTTGATCGATGATGATGAGCGTAAAAAAATAGGCCTGCAATATAAGAACCTGGGACAGGATGAAGCTATAAAACTTGGACACAAATTAATACAGGGCGAAATAAAATCGCAGCGCATCGATCACTGGCAAAATTTTTTCAAGCAGCATCCACAGGGAGTGCTGTATTGTTTTCGCGGTGGCATGCGGTCAAAAATATCTCAGCAATGGATATATGAGAAAACCGGCGTCGTATATCCGAGGATAAAAGGTGGTTACAAAGCCATGCGTCGCTTCCTTATCGATGAACTGGTTATTTCTGCAAATACTATTAACCCGGTCATGTTAGGTGGCCGCACCGGTATAGGTAAAACACTGTTACTAAAAAATCTAAAACAACAGGTCGATCTTGAAGGCATCTACCATCACCGTGGCTCGGTCTTCGGCAACCATGTAACAGCTCAGCCGTCACAGATTAATATCGAAAATAATCTATCCATCGAATTACTTAAACTCCGTGATAAAAACATTACCACTATAGTCTTAGAGGATGAAGGCAACAATATTGGCTCAAGATTTATTCCTGAAGCCCTCATCGAAAAGATGCGGTCCTCTCCTCTTGTCCTGTTGGAAGCTAGCATCGAAGAACGGACAGAAATCACCTTCCAGGAATATATCAGTGAAGCCTTGAACGAACACCAGACATTTCATGGTGAAGAAAAAGGTTTTGACACATGGTCAGATCCACCTACAAAACGCATTGAGTAAGATACAGCGACGATTAGGCGGTCTTCGTTACAAACAACTCAATACAATACTTACTGACGCTTTACAACAGCAGCGTTTAACAGGCAATGCCGAACATCATAAAGCGTGGATCAGAGTTTTATTAGTTGATTATTATGATCCCATGTATGATTTTCAAACGGCCAGAAAAGAAGATCGGGTTATCTTTAGAGGTCAGTATGACGATGTACTCGACTATCTCGAATCTAATTATCAAATAACTTAAGGAATCTGTGATGGCAATTAGCTGAAATCGTACTTTTACAGCTCTTTTGTGTCCAACCACCGCTACATTTATACACCCCTGCACGTCACACAGCGCCCCTGCAAAAAGCGACATACGGCCTGTAACAGTAGAAATTGCTGGAACAATGTTTGCCAGCTAATGAATGAGGTCGTTATACTGATGCCTATGATTCTATTCATGAAAAAACTATTTTTTGTACTCTTTGCATTGGCAACAATTTCAACCGCCGTTGCTGATAGCAGTTCTCGGGATAACGCTATTAACGATAATGCAGACGCTGTCATAGACGTTACTATAGGCGTATTAGCGTACCAGGGGAAACAACATGCCCGGATACGCTGGCAGCCTACAGCTGACTATCTTTCAAACCATATCTCTGGTCACCGGTTTAAGATTATACCTCTAACGCATGTAGAATTTGAAAATGAGATCAACAAAGGCAAGCTTGATTTCATTCTGACCAACCCAGGGCACTACGTACGTTTAGAGGTTGCACATGGTGCAACACGCATCGCTACTTTTATGGCTAAATTTCACGATCAGATCCTGACCCATTTTAGCTCTGTCATCTTCACTCGCAGTGACAGTGACATAACCAGACTTGAGAATTTCAAAGGTCGGACGTTGGCTGCTGTCAGTAAAGAGGCCTTTGGCGGCTATCAATTAGCACAGAAGGCATTACGGGAACATAATGTTGATACTCGTAATGATGTAACTATGCACTGGCTAGGTTTCCCACATGCCGACGTCGTTACAGCGGTATTAAATGGTAAGGCTGATGCTGGAACAGTACGCAGCGGCACTCTGGAAGAAATGGCCGCACATGGAAAACTCGAATTGTCACAACTGCGCATCATCGCGCAAAAACAGACAGAGAGCTTTCCTCTCTTACACAGTGTTGATCTCTACCCTGAGTGGCCCTTTGCCAAACTGCCCGAGACAGATGGCGCATTGGCAAAACTGGTCGCCATCGCCTTGTTCAACATGCAGCATGGTGATGATGCAGCTCACAGATCTGCAGGCGCAGGCTGGACTATCCCTCTGGATTACACGCCAGTACATGATGTCTTTCACTATTTGAAAATCGAGCCCTATCTGCCCGCGACACTCGACTTATCAAAATTCTGGCATGCTTATCGGCACTGGATCGTTGTCATAATCATTCTTTTTTTCATCAGTTTATTAACACTGTTACGCTTATACCGAACAAATCAGAAACTGCAAACAACGCAACAGACATTGCATAACCACCAGACACAACTGGAAGAAGATAGTTACCCTGCGCACTGAAGAACTACACCAGAGCAATCAGGCGTTACAACAGGAGGTTGCATCTCACATCAAGTCGGAGCAAACACTCAATGAAGGTTGTGAGACATTACAAACCCTGTATAGTATTTTTCTGCGAAATGACCTCGACCGTCAGCAAAGACTGCATTCGATTGTGGATCTACTACGTCAACATCTGGGGACGGAATTTGCGTTGCTCTCAAGTTTCCAGGAAGGGCAATTCACAACCTGCGCCAGTAGTCCTGCCAATACCCCGTTATCAACGCCTCTTTCCGAAGTATTGTCACAGCAGGCATTACAAAGTAATCAAATATTTACTCATGATAATGATAGCCACTGGTATAAATATGTTGCCTGTCCTATTTACGTGGCCGGTGAACTACATTGCCTATTCGAGTTCGCTACATCTCACCAATATTACGAGGAAAATGGTCTCGATAAAGATAGCTTATCTTCCAAGCTCAGTTTAAGAATTTTAAACCTGCTTTCACAGTGGGTGGGTAACGAAACGCTGATACTTGAAAAAGAGAAACTCACAAGCGACAGGCATAATGAAATCAGTGCACGTTTCAGCAAGATTTCGCCACGAGAATACGATGTTTTAAAGTTGCTCGTGCAGGGCGAATCAAGCAAGACCATGGCAAAAGTACTGAATATCAGCACAAAGACGATCGAATTACACCGCGCCAATATCCTTCATAAAACAAAATCGAAATCTTCTACAGAACTTGTCCAACTCGCTGTTTTATCTAACATTTTAGAACGGCCTAGTAAAAACCCTAGCAACTGACTAGTAATCGGACTTATTGCTAAATTCGGCCTCTCTAGAGATGATGACAGCTTCATTTATTAACCAGAAGATGAGAGCAAGCATGAATTTTAAATCACTCACAGTAGCGTCTGTTGTTGCGACAGGCATCTTATTTACAAATCCCAGTTTTGCCAAAGACGCAGCAGGACTAGACCACGATTACCGCACTTTCCACAGTGACGGAAAAATCACATACGGAAATATTGACGACTCTTATAAAGCTGATCTAGTCATGTACCTTGCGGGTAATCAATTTATGGCTATGCAGGATGTCATCAGTGATTTTCAGAAGAAAAACCCTGATATCAAAACCATCTATGTAGAGACCATTCCACCAGGACAAATTTTAAAGGGGCAGATTCTCAAGCAAGGAAAAATTAATGACCAGAATACTGCTCAAAATCCCGACCTTTTCGCCAGCGTTAACCTTGGTCATCTAAAGAAACTAAAGGGTAAAAAAGTGATGAATGATTACATCATCTACACCCACAATAAGCTTGAGTTAATGGTTGCCGCAGGTAATCCAAAAGGTATTAAGGGTCCTGAAGACCTGGGACGCGACGATATCGTGCAGTCTCACCCAAATCCACTAACAGAAGGTATTTTCAAATTCTATGGTGCTCAGATGCTTAAAGACCTGGGACTTTACGACAAAGTAACCGGTGACAAGCAGTGTAAAAGTTGTTGGGCTGTCGAAGGAAAAACCTGGTTCACCTCCCGTCATCACCGCGAAACCCCGCTACGAATTGAAAACGGTGAAGCTGATACCGGTATCGTCTGGACAACCGAAGTCCTACATGCAAAAGCAGAAGGCCGTAAGATTGATGGTGTAAGCATCCCTGAGCCATACAACATGTTACACAAAGTGGGCTATGCACTCGGCGCACTCAAAACCGGTCGCAACCCATACAATGCTATGCGTTACATTGCATATCTCGGCACCGACGATGCACAAAATATTTATGCTCGTTACGGTTTTGTTAAAGCATCAACAGATGACTTAAAGTTAAAACCAATTCCTGCGCCAAAACCAGAAAAGAAATAATATAGCTTTTATCTTCATGCTGGCTAAGTTCCCCCTGAATAAGATATTTTATTCAGGGGGAACTTAACTATATAGCGGTAGCCTCTATTGGATATCAGGTGACAGTCAACAACAATGTCTAAACAAGGAATGCTATTTAGATTAAACCTTCAAACGAAAGGATAACTGACCATATCACCTTTTTTAACTTCATCTCCGATCATTACTTCGACCAGGCCCTCCGCCCAACTTGCTGAGCTCAACACACCGGATCCTTGATGAGGATAAAGTTGTGCCACCGTTTGATTATCTTTTTGCACCAGGCGTACACGCAGATACTCCTGTCGTTTTATTTTGGGCCAGTCAAAGTCCGCGATCACAGACATACGCCTTGCTATGTAGTCTTCTGAGCCTTGAAGCTTTAGGATCAATGCCCGAGCAAATAATAAAAAAGTAACAAATACTGAAACAGGGTTGCCCGGCAGCCCCATGAACAATGCATTATCAACTTTTCCAAAGGCTACTGGTTTACCGGGTTTCATCGCAATTCGCCACATCGAAAGTTCACCCAATTTTTCCAGCGCAATACGGACATAATCTTCTTCACCGACAGAAACACCTCCACTGGTAATAACCAGATCTGCACACGCTGCTGCTCTTTTTAAAACTTCCAGCGTTGCGTCTAATGTGTCTGGCACGATACCTAAATCGATAATTTCACAATCCATAGCCTGTAACAGACCTCGAAGTGTATAACGATTTGAATTATAGATTTGACCTGCTGCGAGCGGTTGCCCTGGCGATACGATTTCGTCGCCAGTAAAAAATGTTGCCACTTTTAATCTACGTTTAACCTTCAGTTCAGCCAGGCCGACAGAGGCTAATAATCCTAGCTCCTGAGGACGAAGTTTTTTCCCTGCATGTAATATCACATTACCCTTCGCGATATCCTCACCCGCGCGTCTGACATTACTTCCTGCAGCAACGACTGTATTTATGATGACATTATCACCGACTTGCTGACACATCTCCTGCATTACAACAGCATCAGCTCCTTCCGGCACAGGCGCACCGGTAAAGATACGTGCCGCACTACCCGGTTGCAGGAATGCCCCTACCTGTCCAGCAGGTATACGTTGCGTTACCGGCAGTTCCTTACCTGGTGACCTGCAATCTTCACTACGTACAGCGTAACCATCCATCGCACTATTATCATATCCCGGCACATCGATAGTGGAATGCAGATCTTCAGCCAGCACCCTGTTTAATGCATCAAGTGTGTTTACCTGCTCGATCTGTTCTATGGCTGTAGCCTGTGACAGAATTTTCTCTAGCGCCTGATCAACGGTCAACAAACCCGGCGAAGCACAACAATCAGACGTACTTGTCTTTATAGTTTTCATTGATTCTTACTCATCAGCAACATATCGCGGAATAAAGTTCCGTTCCTACGGAGAGGATTTGTGACAGCTTATTCACTTCTCTAGAAGGCGTGGCATTAACGCAACGATATTACAGGGTTTAGTATTACAGTCGAGTTGCGGCGCTATAACCTTATCCCAGCCCGTACGACAGGCACCAGTTGAACCCGGCAAACAGAATATAAAAGTCCCATTTGCCAAACCACCGATACATCTCGATGCGATAGTTGAAGTACCTATCTCCTGATAAGACACCCAGCGGAACAGCTCGCCAACACCCTCAATTTCTTTATCAAACAGAGGCTGCACTGCTTCCGGGGTAATATCACGCCCGGTCAGACCCGTACCGCCTGTACTGATGACGACATCGACATTTTCATCTGCAATCCAGCGAGAAACAGCCTCTCTGATCTTATACTTGTCATCCGCCAAAATTAACTTTTCAGCCAATGTATGACCGGCTTTTGTCAGTCGCTCAACCAGAGCATCACCCGAGGTATCATCAGCTTCGGTGCGACTATCTGAAACAGTTAATATCGCGATTCTTATGGAAGCGAATGCGTG
>CAWBXM010000111.1:0-12946 GCA_963792545.1 uncultured Gammaproteobacteria bacterium
AACACCTTCCAAAGCGATAACAGCATCAATCTGACGCGCACAAACTTCATTCGTTACGCCAGATTCACGCTCTTCCAGTGTTTCACCAATACAGAAAATAGGTTTGATACCATTGCGACGCGCTGCAGCAAAACGTTTAGCAACCAGCTCATCACTTTCGCCATATAACGAACGCCGCTCAGAGTGACCGACAATGGCGTACTCACAGCCGACGTCTTTCAGCATATCAGAGGATATTTCGCCGGTAAATGCGCCTTTGTCTTCATCACAGACGTTCTGCGAACCGATTTTAACGGCAGTACCGTCAGCCATACCAGAAACGCGGGGAATATAAACCGCAGGAGGACAAACAACCACCTCAGCCTTTGTTACCGCAGCCACGCCTTCTACAAGACCAGCCATCAACTCTTTTACCGATTCACTGGAACCGTTCATCTTCCAGTTGCCCGCGACCATTACCTGACGCATTGCCTTCTCCAGCTATATTTAAAGGGTGAGAAGGATACCTGTCAGGGCGCAATAAATCAATGAGGATAAAGGTTATTTATGGGTGGAGACTATAAATAATGCTTATTGTGAGATAGAAAAAAACAAAGTTGGCAGTAGGCAGTTACCCGTTTGCAGTTTAAAACCAGAAACTAAAAAACAAAACCGGTACTTTCAGCCTTGATACATCTTTTTGAAGGGGATACAAGTTATTGATTTTAATATTTTTCTGTATACTGATAACTGCCTACTCAAGCTGCACAAGCAGCTTGAGCAACCTGCGCAGCAATATCATTGGCCAGCTGCACAACCAGAAGCTCGTCTTCTCCTTCGACCATGACACGGATTAATGGCTCAGTGCCTGATGGCCGTAATAACACACGACCACGACCGTTAAGCCGCGCTTCAGCCTGTATAACAGCCTGCTGCACTGCTGCTGACTGCATCGGATCAGCATTGCCACTTAAAGGAACGTTTATCATTATCTGCGGGAATTTACTCATACCTGATTTCGCTTTATGTAGACTGAGGTTCTCTTTGACCAGATATGCCAGCACCTGCAGAGCAGAGACAATACCATCACCTGTAGTTGTACGATCAAGACAGATGATATGACCTGAAGATTCACCACCGATAGTCCAGCTATTTTGCGTTAGCGTTTCCAGAACGTATCGGTCGCCCACCTGGCTACGCTCAAAATTAATGCCTAGCTCTTTTACTGCCAGTTCCATACCCAAGTTAGTCATCAACGTTCCAACTACGCCGCCAACATTTTCCCCATCACTCAGACGTGAGCATGCAATGATATATAACAACTCATCACCATCGACCACTTCACCCTGTTCATCGACCATCATGACGCGGTCGCCGTCGCCATCGAAGGCAATACCCAGATCAGCTCCCTCAGCTTTGACCCGGGCAATGAGATGCTCAGGATACATCGAGCCGCATTCGAAATTAATGTTCAGACCATCTGGCTCATCGGCGGTGGCAACAACGGTTGCGCCTAACTCGGTAAAAACCTTGGGCGCGATATCATAGGTTGCGCCATTGGAACAATCGAGCACAATTTTCAGCCCTTGTAAGCGAACATTTATCGGAATGGATGCCTTACAGGCTTCGATGTAGCGGCCTTGCGCGTCAATAACACGGTACGCCTTACCGAGAGTTGATGACTCGACAATTTCCATTTCTGATTCATACATAGCTTCGATTTCATACTCGATCTCATCACTCAGCTTTTCACCTTGCGGTGAAAAAAACTTCAAACCGTTATCATAATATGGGTTATGCGAGGCACTGATAACAATGCCTGCAGAGGCACGTAATGTACGCGTCAGATAAGCGATGCCCGGCGTAGGCATGGGACCGAGTAATTCGATATCGACCCCTGCAGCTGACAGCCCTGCTTCCAGCGCTGATTCAAACATGTAACCGGAAATCCGTGTGTCTTTGCCGATAACCACACGATTTGTTGAACCGTTTCTTTTTTCATGAGAAGCCAGTACACGGCCAACCGCCCAACCCAGCTTCAGCACTTTTTCCGGACTCATTAAGCCAGTACCCACTTTGCCGCGAATACCGTCTGTACCAAAATATTTTTTTGTCATCTCTGTTCCTGCTATCAATTCCTGTCATCACTTTTTCTGATGTTATTTTTTTATATTACTGTTCTATCGTCAACTTTTCAGACCTCGCGATCTAAACCCACCGCGGCACATAACTTTAACGCATCACAAGTCTCTGCTACGTCATGCACACGAAACAGTCGTGCGCCCTTCTGGTATGCGATGACCACCGCGGATGTACTGGCGACCAGCCGGTCTTTCACTTCTCGATCCAGCAGCATGCCAAACATGCTCTTTCTTGAAAGACCCACCAGTACCGGATAATCCAGCGCACAAAATTCTTGCATCCCTTTTAGTAAAGATAGGTTATTTTCCAGCGTTTTGCCAAATCCAAAGCCCGGATCGATACAAATATCCTGTTTTTTAATACCAGCAGCCTGGCAGATATCGGCACGCTCAAGCAAGTATTGCTTTATTTCCTCAACCACATCCTGGTATGTCGGCCTGTTTTGCATGGTCAGCGAATCACCCTGTTTATGCATCAAACAGACACAGACATGAAACTCAGCACATACCGCTAACGCGCCCTCGGCATGCAGCGCGTTAACGTCGTTAACCATAGCCGCACCGGCGGCGATGGCAGCTCGCATCACTTCGGGTTTACTGGTATCAATGGAGATAGCAACGTCAGAATGCTGCCGGATTTTTTCTATAACAGGAATTACGCGATCGAGTTCATCATCAAGTGAAACCGGTAATGCGCCGGGGCGAGTTGATTCACCACCGATATCGATAATCTCAGCACCCTGCTCCTGCATAAGCAACGCTCGCTTAACTGCGTCATCCAGTCGAGTAAATTGACCACCGTCTGAGAACGAATCAGGGGTAACATTTAAGATACCCATGACTGACCAGTGACCAGAGCGGATTTTGTTTAGGATCTGTTGCATTTAAAGAAAGTCGAAAGTAAGAAGTTATCAGTTTGCAGCAATTAAATCGTAAATATAACGCAGCGAAGCCGATGCCTATGCGTACATAGAAATCGGCTTCACAAGATGACAGGTTTCGGTATTTTCTGCCTACTGCAAACTAACAACAATCACTTAATGCTGACCAGCCGTTCCACCAATTGCACTATCACCCGGATCTTTTTTCTCTTTTTTATTCGATGTCGTATTGCTGGTATCGTCATCATCGTCCAGGTCGATCCAGTCTTTTGGTGCAGGCACATCTCTGCCTTCCATCAATGCATCAATCTGACTCACATCAATAGTTTCATATTTCATCAATGCGGCAGTCATGGCATGCAGGATATCTATGCGTTCTTTGAGTATGGTTTCTGCACGTTGATAATTATTATCAATCAAGCTACGAATTTCCTCATCAATAATCCGCGCAGTATCATCACCCATATTTTTATGCTGAGTCACCGAGCGGCCAAGAAAAACTTCGCCCTCATCTTCAGAGTAAGCCAATGGGCCCAAACGTTCAGACAGTCCCCACTTGGTAACCATACTACGCGCCAAATTTGTAGCACGTTCAATATCATTTGAAGCACCCGTGGTCACGTTGTCTTTACCATAGATTAACTCTTCAGCAATACGGCCACCAAACAGACTGGATATCTGGCTTTCCAGATGTTTTTTACTGTGACTGTAACGGTCTTCCTCAGGTAAAAACATGGTTACACCAAGAGCCCGCCCACGTGGAATAATACTCACTTTGTATACCGGGTCATGATCTGGCACTATGCGGCCCACGATGGCGTGACCCGCTTCATGATATGCAGTGAGTTTTTTCTCTTTCTCAGACATGACCATAGAGCGGCGCTCTGCACCCATCATGATCTTGTCTTTAGCGCGCTCGAAATGAGACATGTTCACATCTTTGGAATTTTCACGGGCAGCAAACAGTGCTGCCTCATTAACAAGGTTTGCCAGATCTGCACCAGAGAAGCCAGGCGTACCACGAGCGATAATCGCAGGTTTCACATCAATCGCTTCAGGAACTTTACGAATATGCACCTTAAGAATCTGCTCACGACCACGGATATCAGGCAGTGGAACAACTACCTGACGATCAAAACGACCAGGTCTTAGCAACGCCGGGTCAAGCACATCAGGGCGGTTAGTTGCCGCAATAACAATAACACCCTCGTTACCTTCAAAGCCGTCCATCTCAACCAGCAACTGATTTAAGGTTTGCTCGCGTTCGTCATGTCCACCACCAACACCCGCACCACGATGGCGACCTACAGCATCGATCTCATCGATAAAGATGATACAAGGAGCATGTTTTTTCGCCGTCTCGAACATGTCACGTACACGTGAAGCACCGACACCGACAAACATTTCTACAAAGTCAGAACCAGAGATTGTGAAAAATGGCACTTTCGCTTCACCGGCAATAGCTCTTGCTAACAAGGTTTTACCTGTTCCAGGCGAACCTACCATCAAAACACCGCTAGGGATCCTGCCGCCCAGTTTTTGAAATTTTGTCGGGTCCTTTAAAAAATCGACCAGTTCAACCACTTCTTCTTTGGCTTCTTCAGCACCAGCAACATCTTTGAATGTGACTTTGATTTCATCTTCACCCAGCATCCGCGCTTTGCTCTTACCAAATGACATTGCACCGCGGCCACCGCCGCCGCCCTGCATCTGGCGCATGAAGAAGATCCAGATACCAATGAGCAGCAAGAATGGGAACCAGGAGATAAAAATAGTCATCAACAGCGACTGACCTTCTGGTGCTGCAGCTGTGATTTCTACATTATTATCGAGCAGATCACCGATCATAGCGGTGTTACTGGTCTCCGGACTGTATGTTTTAAACACGCTGCCAGTACTGGTCTTGCCTTTGATGTCGCGACCTTCAATGGTAACTTGTGATACCTGGTCGGATTTCACCATCTCAATATATGCTGAGTACGGAATGACCTGAGAATCAGCTGATTGCTTACTGAAATTACTGAAAACCGATAACAGTACTACTGCAATAACAGCCCATAAAACTAAATTTTTTGCTAGATCGTTCAATTGATCACTCCGAATAATATTCGCCATTGTTAGCGAAAAAATATATGTTTCTAACTTACAACAATTTAAAGCCTATTACCAAGGAAACCTGTCGCCAGTGCGTAAATCTCTCGACTACGTGCCCTGGAAGCTTTGGGCTTACGCATGACAACTTTTGAGAAACTGGATTTGAGCTCTTTATTATACTCCTCAAAACCTTCTCCCTGAAATAACTTCACCAGCAGACCACCACCTGGTTTCAAAACCTGGCGTGCTAAATCCAGCGCCAGATCGCAAAGATAATATGCCCGGGGCATGTCGACAGAGCCCATGCCACTTATATTGGGGGCCATATCTGAAATTACAAGGTCTACCTTCCCGTCCTGGCTTCCCGGTTCGACAGCAGCACGCGTAATTACTGACATTAACTGATCAAAAACAACATCTTCGCGAAAGTCTCCCTCTATGATGGTCACCCCGTCAATAGGTTCCATCGGAAGAATATCTAACGCCACTATGACGCCCTTCTTACCCAATTTTTTAACGCAGTACTCTGACCAGCCACCAGGCGCAGCACCCAGATCGACTATAGTCATGCCCGGCCTGATCAAACGGTCTTTTTCGTCAATCTCAATGAGTTTGTAAATGGCACGTGAGCGATATCCATCCTGTTGTGAACGACGGACGTACTCATCATCAAAATGCTCTTTCAACCAACCTTTACTGCTTTTGCTTTTTGCCATGTTATTTATTATCCACAGATGAAGGTGAGCGGACGCAGATAGAAAAACAAAAAATATGCTGCAGGACGTGGCGATAAAATGAACCGAGCCTATCTATGTTCATCTGCGTTAATCGGTGGGCTAGTGATTTTATGCTTTTGACCTAATTTCGCGGCAACTCTATGATCGCCTTATCAGGATTAGCTCGATAAACTGACACCGTTTTACCTATCGACTGCACTTCCTGCGACTGACTGCTCTCACAGATTTCAGTAATCATCTGTTTACGCGCTTCGCGATCGTCAACCGACAATTTTATTTTAACTAACTCGTGATGAGTTAATGCGATGTCGAGCTCATTTAAGACCTCTGCGGTCAGACCTTTTTGACCCACCATGATAATGGCACTCAAGTCGTGGCATTTACCACGCAGAAATTTGATTTGTTTTTTTGATAGGTTCATAAGTATTTTAGATCAGAGAAAAGTTAGTCCACAGATAAACACAGATTAATGCAGATAAAAAAACAAAAAACATTCTGCGTTAGTCGCCGTAAAACGCGGTAACAAATAAAAAGTGCTCACCTGTGGACGAAATTATTTTTAAACGTAGCGAATCTCAACGATTTCAAGCGAACGTAAACCGCCCGGTGTTTGGACCTCGGCAACATCGCCTTCGACTTTACCGATCAAGGCACGCGCAATCGGTGAACCGATCGATATCATATTCTTCTTGATATCTGCTTCATCTTCACCCACGATCTGGTAGGTTAATTCGTCGCCAGTTTCTTCATCAGCGACATCAACGGTAGCACCAAATACGACTTTGCCATTAGCATTCACCGTGGTGACATCAATAATGATGGCATTGCCTAACTTATTTTCGATATCCTGAATACGCCCTTCGATAAAACCCTGTTGCTCACGTGCCGCGTGATATTCAGCGTTTTCTTTTAAGTCGCCGTGCTCACGTGCAGTTGCAATAGCTTCGATAACTTTTGGACGAGCAACAGATTTCAGCTGTAACAGTTCATCCTGTAATTTTTTTGCACCTTTTACGGTAATTGGGACCTGACTCACGCTACTGCCTCTTGCTGTATATTTTTATGTATCTCATCATGTAAATGCTGTAACCGTGTTACCTCATTTACACCCAGATAATCTATTGATCTAACGATTGCACTCGCACCTGCGATAGTCGTAGTGTAACTCACCTTGTGCTGCAATGCTGATGAGCGAATGGTAGAAGAGTCGCTGATCGCTTTTTTGCCTTCAGTGGTATTAATAATTAAAGCGATGTCACCGTTTTTAATCATGTCAACGATATGTGGGCGGCCTTCATAAACTTTATTGACCAGTTTGCATTCGATGCCAGCAGCCTGTAACTCAAGGCCGGTGCCACTGGTCGCAACGATATTAAAACCTTTCGCAGCAAATTCACGACCAAGTTCGACAGCATGTTTACGATCACGTTCACGCACACTGATAAAAACACGGCCTTTAGTCGGCAGATTTACACCAGCACCTAATTGTGCCTTAGCAAATGCCATACCAAAGGTTTTACCAACGCCCATAACTTCACCGGTAGATTTCATCTCCGGGCCCAATAACGGATCCACGCCGGGGAATTTAACAAACGGAAAAACAGATTCTTTTACAGCAAATGTTTTAGGTACAACCTCTTTAGTCACACCTTGCTCTTTCAACGATTTACCCGCCATGCATCTTGCTGCAATTTTCGCCAATGGCACGCCAGTCGCTTTCGAGACGAACGGGACGGTACGAGAAGCGCGTGGATTCACTTCCAGCAGATAAATATTTTCACCCAGGCTTCTATCATTCTGGTCGGTAAATTGAATCGCAAACTGGATATTCATCAGACCGACAACGCCAAGTTTCAATGCTAACTGACGAGTTTGCTCGCGCAGCTGGTCCTGCACATGAGCAGATAATGAATACGGCGGTAGAGAACACGCTGAATCACCTGAGTGCACACCTGCCTGCTCGATGTGCTCCATGATGCTTCCGATCAAAACATCTTCACCGTCACAGATAGCGTCGACATCAACTTCGACTGCATCGTCAAGGAAGCGATCAAGCAATACAGGCGCATCATTAGAGACACTCACTGCATTTTTCATGTAGAACTTAAGATCAGTCTCGTTGTGCACGATCTCCATCGCGCGACCACCTAATACATAGGATGGACGGACAACTAATGGGAAGCCTATTTCAGCCGCGCCGGCTACTGCTTCTTCAGTTGATCTCGCCAAACGATTTGGCGGTTGTTTCAAACCTAATTCGTTGATCACCTGCTGGAAACGCTCTCGATCCTCTGCCAGATCGATGCAGTCAGGTGTAGTGCCGATAACAGGCACGCCCGCTGCCTCCAGATCAAGCGCAAGTTTCAGTGGTGTTTGACCACCATACTGCACGATAACACCTTTGGGTTTTTCTTTATCTAAGACTTCGAGCACATCTTCCAATGTTAACGGCTCAAAATATAGACGATCGGAAGTATCATAATCGGTTGATACAGTTTCAGGGTTACAGTTGATCATAATGGTTTCATAACCATCTTCATGCATCGCAAAAGCGGCATGTACGCAGCAGTAATCAAACTCGATACCCTGACCGATACGATTTGGGCCACCACCGAGAACGACGATTTTTTCTCGATCGTCGACGTTCGCTTCACATTCTTCCTCATAGGTGGAGTACATGTAAGCAGTAGATGTGGAGAATTCTGCAGCACAGGTATCCACACGTTTATAGACCGGACGGATGTCCAGTGAATGGCGATACTCCCGCATAGTTTTGGTATCGACATCTAATAATCCGGCGAGCCGGCTATCCGCAAACCCTTTGCGCTTTAACTGGTACAACTCATCTTTGGAAATACTGTTTAGCGCTCTACCGACAAGCGCCATTTCGATTTTGATCAACTCTTCAATCTGCACCAGGAACCACGGATCGATCTTGGTGAGATTAAACATTTTTTTATTCGAGTAACCGCGCCGGTAGGCATCACCGACATAAAGCAGGCGGTCAGCGCCAGCCAGGCTTAACTCCTGGTTGATAAAAGATTCGACATCATCTTCCGCCATATCAGGATCTAACACGGGACTTAGGCCATCGATATCCACTTCCAGGCCACGCAGCGCTTTTTGCAATGACTCCTGGAAAGTACGGCCAATCGCCATCACCTCACCCACCGATTTCATCTGGGTAGTCAGGCGATTTTCAGCTTGCGGGAATTTTTCAAAAGTAAAACGTGGGATCTTGGTTACCACGTAATCGATTGTTGGCTCAAACGATGCAGGTGTGGCACCGCCAGTAATCTCATTTTGCAGCTCATCCAGCGTATAACCGATGGCCAGTTTGGCAGCAATTTTTGCAATCGGAAAACCGGTAGCTTTAGAAGCCAGTGCTGATGAACGAGAGACACGCGGGTTCATTTCGATAATGGTCATGCGACCATTTTCTGGATTCACCGCGAACTGCACGTTTGAACCACCCGTCTCAACACCAATTTTACGCAATACTGCTATCGAAGCGTCACGCATATGTTGATATTCTTTATCCGTCAGCGTTTGCGCCGGCGCGACTGTTATTGAGTCGCCTGTATGAATTCCCATCGGATCAAGATTTTCAATCGAACAGATAATGATGCAGTTATCATTTTTGTCGCGCACCACTTCCATCTCGTACTCTTTCCAACCACAGATAGATTCCTCGACCAGTAATTCACTTACCGGCGACAGATCCAGACCACGGCGACATATTGTCTCGAACTCTTCCTGGTTGTAAGCGATGCCACCGCCACTGCCACCCATGGTGAACGAGGGACGAACCACTGTTGGATAACCCACTTGCGCCTGCACCTGGTAGGCTTCTTCCATGCTATGTGCGATAGCAGCACGCGGCATGTCCAGGCCTAATTCTTCCATGGCTTTTTTGAAGCGTTCACGATCTTCCGCCATATCGATAGCGTCTTTACTGGCGCCGATCATCTCAACGCCAAACTTTTCTAAAACACCTTCGCGATCCAGATCAAGCGCACAGTTCAACGCGGTCTGACCACCCATCGTTGGTAACAGAACATCCGGTTTTTCTTTTTCGATAATGGCCGCAACAGTCTGCCAGGTAATTGGCTCGATATAGGTTGCATCAGCAATTTCAGGATCCGTCATGATCGTCGCCGGATTTGAATTCACTAAAATTACGCGGATACCTTCTTCTTTGAGCGCCTTACACGCCTGCGCGCCAGAATAGTCAAACTCACACGCCTGCCCGATAACAATCGGACCCGCGCCGATGATTAAAACACTGTTTATATCTTCTCTTTTAGGCATAGTAATTGTTTTTCCGCAAATGAACGCAAATGAACGCGAATAAAAGCAAATATTATATTTTTTCTGTTTCATCATATTGCCAAACTATTCGTTTTATACCTAACTTTGGTCTGCCAAAATTTAGCAATAAACCGACAGACAGATTTGTTGCTTTTAAATAATTCATTACTTGCGCATCGTGTGAACTACAGAAAACTGACAATGCTTTTAACTCAAGCAGTAGCTTATCTTCAACAACGATATCAGCCACGTACTCTCCAACTTGAAAACCTTTGTAATTAACAGTAATAGGCCTCTGAGCCTGAAACTTTAGTCCGTTTTTTTCGAGCTCAACACAAAGAGCATTCTCATAGACCTTCTCAAGAAACCCTGCGCCTAATGTATTACTAACATCAAAAGCACAACGTATCACTCGCTGCGAAATCACTTCCTCCATAATATATCTCCATATAAATAATATTTGCGTTCATTCGCGTTTATTTGCGGAAAATTCAATCTTTTAGCTTTTTCTCCATCAACTCAATAAAATGATCAAACACCGGTGCTATATCATGCGGCCCTGGACTGGCTTCAGGGTGCCCCTGAAAACCAAATGCCGGTTTGTCGGTGCGATGAATACCCTGCAGCGATTGATCAAATAATGAACGATGTGTTGCCTGTAAGTTTGACGGCAAGCTATCGCCATTAACAGCAAAACCGTGGTTCTGGCTGGTGATCATTACTTTTTTGTTAGACAAATCCTGTACTGGATGATTGGCACCGTGATGACCAAATTTCATCTTCATGGTTTTTGCACCACAGGCCAAAGCCAGTAATTGATGGCCGAGACAAATACCAAAAACAGGCGTCTCAGTTTCCAGGATTTTCTGGATGGCTTCAACCGCGTAATCGCAGGGCTCCGGATCGCCAGGGCCGTTCGATAGAAAAACGCCATCTGGGCTCATCGCTAACACGTCACTTGCTGGCGTTTTGGCTGGCACGACGGTTACTTTACATCCACGCTCGACCAACATACGTAATATGTTTCGTTTTACACCGTAATCGTAAGCCACCACATGAAATCTTTGTTCAGGGCTTTCGTGCGGCTGATTGGTTTCTAAATCCCAGATGTTATCTGTCCACTGGTAAGAGTCCGCAGTGGTCACTTCTTTCGCCAGATCCATACCTTTCAGGCCAGCGAACGACTTAGCTCTGCTTATAACCACATCAGAATCGATATTATCACCGGCTACGATACAGCCACCCATAGCACCTTTATCACGCAATATTCGCGTTAAACGGCGGGTATCGATATCTGAGATAGCAACAACATTATTTTCGACAAGGTAATCGGACAGACTTTTTTCACCACGCCAATTGCTCATGATCATCGAGTTATCACGAATAACTAAACCACTAGCATGCACACCTTTGGCTTCTTCATCGCCAGCACAGGTGCCAACATTGCCAATATGGGGATATGTTAAGGTGACGATTTGACGACTGTAAGAAGGATCAGTAAGGATTTCCTGATAACCAGTCATCGCCGTATTAAATACCACTTCACCGATGGTTTCACCGGAAACGCCAATGGACTTGCCGTAAAACAAGCTTCCATCTTCAAGCGCTAGCACAGCTGTGGTCAATACGTTCTCCAGAAGGTGCGATATTTTTAGAGTAAATTATCAAGTTACAAAGCAACTGACAAATCATATCTGCCAGTATTAGTAACCGAGCAGTCATCTATTACCCATAGTAGAGCAGATATGAAAAAGGCTGGTACAAATTCTGTCGAATTTGGCCAGCCTCTAGTTTAAGACCCGGATCAGTTTAAAGCCCTGATCTCAAACTTAAAAAATAATGGCGTCCCCAAGGGGAGTCGAACCCCTGTTGCCGAGATGAAAACCCGGTGTCCTAGGCCTCTAGACGATGGGGACACACAACGCTGCAGCCTCATCGTTCGGCCCTGCTACAACGGGCGGGAAGTGTACGTTGGAAATGGCTTTTCGTCAATAGTTTATTAGTGATTTTAGTGTGGATTGGAGATTATTTAATATGAAACAAGGTGCAACCCACCTACTACTCTGCGACGAGCGGACGCTCTCGCAAAAACACTGGAAATCGTGGCAAACCTTTAGCCGTTAAACCATTATATTTGAATGTGATGTCACTACCGATGGCAGGCGGGCTTTTTCGTTGCTGATCACTTAACCCGGAACCGATATGAATAAGTTTCTGATTTTTTAACCGGCACTTCAATGAACCAACCAAATTCTGATATTTACCCTTGCCAGCACGGTATCCTGTTACCTCACATTCTTCATCCTGATAAGGTTTAAGTTTTAACGCAACATTTAATCGACCTGTTTGATAAACAGCGGCAGGATCTCTTATCACAACACCTTCACCGCCCTTGCTCATAACCTGCTGTAGAAACTCGTTCAGATGTGTCTGACTTTTAATTTGAATTTGAGAGATGATGGATAAATGCACAGGTTTCGATGCAACGGATGTTAACTGCGCAGACTTCAGATTAATCGTCTTCAGATAATCACCTAATACAGCCAGTCTTTTCAATAAACCACCTGCCTGATTCGGCACTTCAAAAATTCGATAGCTGATTTGCGACCAACGCTCATCCGGTTTCTGCTGGCGCACTATTGAAACAATATTCTCAAAATTATTACGTTTGGTCCAAAGCTCACCATCCAGCTCAAAAGGTGGAAAGCCCTGGGTAAACCACGCCGGCGCTTTGAAAACATGGCCACCCCGACTAATCAGTTGCTGACCATCCCAATAAGCCCGGACACCATCAAGTTTTTCA
>CAWBXM010000112.1:0-31976 GCA_963792545.1 uncultured Gammaproteobacteria bacterium
GGATGAGACCCCGCTATAGTTGAAACTGGTTTACAACTTTGCCATGATGACAACAAGACAACACGGAAATTAACAGGATAAAAAAATGACAGTATTCGGCCGTTCAATTAAATTCTTTTTGATATTTTTAGCATTGCTTGTAATCGTCCTGATTGTGTTTGTTGCGACGTTTGATGCCAATAATTATAAACCGCAGATCATCGAGCAGGTTGAAAAAGCTACCGGTCGTGATTTTAGTATCGATGGTGATATTAATCTGTCTGTTTTTCCCTGGATAGGATTAAAGGTTGAAAATGCTGCTCTGGGTAATGAAAAAGGTTTTAGCGCAAAACAGTTCGCTGCGATCAAGCAGCTGGATGTAAAAATCAACGTATTACCGCTGCTGAAAAAAGAGGTGGAAATAAATACCATACGTTTGCACGGTCTGGACGTTTCTCTGGAAGTGGCTAAAGATAAAACCAATAACTGGTCGACTATTGCTCAGTCTGAAGCAGCTGCGGTTACTGAGGCGACAGAAACAACTCAAGCCGAAGTCAAACCGAGCGCAGAAGAAGATACCGCTTCACCATTACAGTCGTTAAAAATTGAAGGCTTTGAATTTATCGACGCTGTCATTCGATACGATGATCGCAGTAGTAATACAACAGCAGTCATCTCCGAATTAAATCTAACCACGAGTGCTATCACCTTCGACGAGCCGGTCAATATTAAGTTTGGCGCGCACATTCAAAATAGCCAGCCGGTTATCGATACCCGATTAAATCTAGCCACCCAGTTAACATTTAATAAAGAGCTCACTATATTTAACCTGCGTGACTTTGTATTCACGATTCTGGCGGATGCTAATGAGTTTATTGTGCAACAGGAAAAAGTAGAAATAAAATCGGACATCAAGGTGTCAATGGATGAGCAGCGAATCACGCTTAAATCATTACAGTTATCCGCATTGGGCACAACTACGCAGGCGGATATAACAGTAACGCAGTTTTTACAGACACCACTCATAATAGCTGATATAGATGTACAGCCGTTTGATGCGCGTACTGTGGCAAAACGTGTGGCGGTGCAGTTGCCTGAAATGGCTAAAGCGGATGCTTTGCAACATGTTGCTATAAAAACAAAAATTGAACTGCAGGGTGAAAAACTTCAGGCAAATAACGTTAGCCTAATAATGGATAGCAGTACTTTGAGTGGCTGGGTACATCTGGATAATATAAGTAAACAACAACTGCGTTATGAACTGGTCTTTGATCATTTAAATATTAATGATTACCTGCCTGCGGTCGCCGAACCGGTGGCGCAAGAGAAGGCGGTAGCCGGTGTGCCCAGTTCTGGCGCTGTCGCTAACACTGCAGCTAACGCGACAACGGGCGATGAAAAGATTGTATTGCCGGTCGAGATGATGCGTAAGCTGGATGTGCAGGGTGATTTTCGCGTCGCTGAGCTAATAGCAAAGCAGTATCAGATTAAACAGTTGTTGATTACTACAAAAGCCCGCAAAGGCATCATTGATATCAATCCGCTTTCGATGCAGGTGTTGCAGGGGCAGGTTAAAGCGGATGTGAGGCTTGATGTGCAGAAGCAGCTGCCAGACTACGCGATGAATCTTGATGTGAATCAGGTGCAGGTCGGTCCGGTAGTTAACCCGTATTTGGTCGGTCTGATGGGCGACGAGCCACTGGAGTTGAAAGGCGCTGTTGATGTAAAAATGGCAGTGAAAACAGTGGGTGACTCTGTCAATGTCTTGAAAAAATCGAGCAAGGGAACAATCGTGTTAGATATGAAGGGAACCACGGTCGATGGCTTTGATCCTGAGTATTATATGCGTTCATCAATCGCAAAGTATGTCGACAGTAAAGGTTTTGGTCTATCAGAAACTCTCATGGGAGACTATCAACCCCGGAAAGTTACCGTTTTCGATAAGATTCACAGTACCGTGAATTTAGCTAACGGTAAAGCGCGTACGGATGATTTTCTGATGTCCTCTAAACGGGTAGAGATTACTGCAAAGGGTTACGTGGACATCATGAAGGATACTGTGGATGTTACCTCTTCGATCCGTTTGCCACGTGGCAAGACGGTGCTGGAAAAAATATTTGATGAGCCTATGATCGTCAGAACCCACGGTCCGTTTGATGCATTGAAGCACGATATCGATACCGACCGTCTGCAAAAAACAACCACCGACGTTTTGAAAAAACAGGCGAAGGCAGAACTAAAAGAAAAAGTTGATGCAGAGAAAGCTCGCGCTAAAGAAAAAATAGATAAGGAGCTGAAAAAAAATACAGACAAGCTTCAGGATAAACTAAAAGATAAATTCAAAGGTCTGTTTTAGATGAACGAATTTTCTGCCGTGGTACTTGACTGGTATCAGCGGCATGGCCGTCATGATTTGCCCTGGCAGGATAGCCGCTCCTTATACCGTGTCTGGGTCTCGGAGATCATGCTGCAACAAACGCAGGTAGCTACGGTCATCCCTTATTTTGAAAAGTTTATGCAGCGATTTCCTGATATCGATACATTATCCCGTGCTGAGCAGGACGATGTGCTACTGCTCTGGGCTGGTCTGGGTTATTACAGCCGCGCCCGTAATTTACATAAAGCGGCATGTTTAATCACTGAGCAGCATCAGGGCGATTTTCCTCAGTCTTATGATGATGTACTGGCCCTGCCAGGTATCGGTCCTTCGACAGCAGGCGCAATTCTTGCTCAGGCCACAGGGCAGCGCCATGCCATTCTTGACGGTAATGTGAAGCGTGTACTGGCTCGGTATCAAGCCATTGATGGCTGGCCGGGTAATGCCGCGGTCGAAAAACAGCTGTGGCAGTGGGCAGAAAAATATACACCGCAGCAGCAGCTTGCTGATTATACGCAGGCAATCATGGATCTGGGCGCCACAGTTTGTACGCGCAGTGCGGCAAAATGTGACATTTGTCCGCTGATCGTTAGCTGTCAGGCGTATAAAGAAAATAGAGTAAAAGAGCTTCCTGTAAAAAAACCTAAGAGGATTATGCCAGTACGAAAGAAACGCCTGCTAATCATTCGTAATGAACGCGGAGATTACTTCATGGAGAAACGGCCGCCAGTTGGTATCTGGGGCGGTTTGTGGAGTTTGCCTGAGCTGGATATGGAGCAAGTCGTAGCCGACGCTGTCGCGCAGGACATGCAGCTTGTTGTTAATGATCACAACGATTTACCCGTACTACGGCATACTTTTAGTCATTTTCATCTGGATATTACCCCCTGCGAAGTGCGCGTTACTTCAATAGCGCAGGAAGTTGCTGATAATAAACAGTACAAATGGTGTACTGATCTGGCGAGGCTGGCGTTAGCTGCACCGGTGAGCATTATCCTGCAAACAAAATAATCGTCCAAAATGCCCCAAGTAACTTGACTCAGGGTCATCTAGTCGATTAAATACGCCTTCGTTTTGAGCCGGACAGTATTGGTTTAAAATAATAGTCAAATCTCAAAAATGGCCGAATAGCTCAGTTGGTAGAGCAGCGGATTGAAAATCCGCGTGTCCCTGGTTCAATTCCAGGTTCGGCCACCATTTTTTCTCTTTGTATTTAATAATCAGTTAAACGTATTTCTCCTCTGAAAGACAAAGCGCACTCATGGTGTACTTCACCACAACATTCTTCAATAAATACAATAACTCAATAAATATTTGTGTTCATTTGCGCAAAAAATTTTTGCTTAAAGTCCGCATATAATCGGTAAGCAACTTATAGATTAGCATGATGTTGAAAACTTGCTCAGAGGCCGTTAACCCAGCCCTTTTCAGACTGTCACAAATACTTACAATCCTGAAAATCGCTCTAAAGCCGTATTAGCTCAGGCTTTAACGCCCATATTGCTGCTTTCAACCCTAAAAGACGTCCGCTAATCTGTAAAAAATTCTGAGTACTGTAAAGTCAGATTTACATTTTATCACTTACCAAAACCCAGCTATTAACATAACCTATTGATATAAAAGAACACCGTGTGAACACGGCATGAATTATGCCTCTATTTTAATAAGACCATGCTGTATCAATAGAGGTACGTGGAATGGAGATATTAATTAAGTTGTTTCTACTGATGTATTTGTTGGTCATAGCTGTTCTGACAATTTTTAGTGTTATCTGGATTTTGTCGTCGGTCTTTACGCACGGATGGTCAACAAATAAAAACTTTAGTAATAACAGTCACAAACGTATTTAAAAGGTGGTAACAATGATTAATTGCCTCATAAAGAGAGTGAAAATATTAAACCTGAAATTTTCTCAACAGGAACGATCACGTATTAACGCTGAGAATGAATACCAGGCAATGAGCTGCGGTTCATTTAACCCGCGATTTCTAGCCAAGATTAAAAAAAGTAAAGTCGTCCGTTAAAGATCTATAAAGTCTAATAATGCTCGTTAGGAACCTTAAGGTGTATAGGTCCATCATGAGTTCATTCTGTATCTATATACTTTTATTTGGAGGCAAGTAAGCGCTAACTAGAGAATGCCTTTATCCTGTAAAAAGGTGAAGACTTCATCAGCAAGTATATCGGGTGTTTTTTCTGCTGCTAATAGGACAAGCTCTGGGGCTATCGGCTCCTCATAAGGGTCGTCGATACCGGTAAAGCCTTTTATTTCACCCGCCCTGGCTTTTTTGTAAAGCCCTTTAGGATCGCGTTGTTCACATACCTCAATGGGCGCGTCTACAAATACTTCAATAAACTCATCTTCCTTTAAAGTGCTGCGCACTTTATCTCGATCGATGCGGTATGGGCTGATGAAAGCAGTAAGTGTTATAACACCTGTCTGTGTGAAGATCTCCGCTACCGCCCCTATACGACGAATATTCTCTTCCCTATCTATAGCAGAAAAACCCAGTCCGAAACGATTTGAAAATTCTTCCCCATGTCTGTCTTTAAGCATTCCAGGTCCGGCGTTAAGTCCATGGCGGACGTTATCACCATCTAGCACGACACTCTGGCGGCCAGCCTGATGAAGCCTGTGATCCAGTGTGTTAGCAACGGTGCTTTTACCCGAACCACTTAATCCGGTAAACCAGATGACACAGCCTTTATGACTATTTTTATTCTCACGCATCTCGCGCGTAACACTGCTCTCATGCCAGGTAACATTTGTATCATTGCTCATTACAAAAACTCAATATAAATTAATCGTGCCATGAAAAATACACTGTAAAGAAGTTAGAGGCATTGATTACGATCAATTATTTTGCACTTTTTTAAGTGCGAGCACTCAAGATTGTTTATGAGTTAAAATTAAAAGGATTCGTGATTTTCATAGCATGGCTGCAAGTGGCTATATATCTACGTATCCCATGTTTGGTAGCTATTATTTTTTTCGTTTGCATATTACATTACTATCATTAGAAACAGTCCCGCTCAGTCTCGATATGGATTAAAATCAGACTCTTATGCAAGTTAATACACGCACAATTCCAACCGTTACGGTGCAGTCAGGTCGTCCATCGAGTAAGATCGCGATCAGCGAAGAAGCTCAGCAGGAAGTGCGGCTGGCCTATCTAGGTTCGCAACGCCAGCGTTTTAAAGCAGAGATTAATCGATTAACGCGCGGTGATATGTTGCAGATGTTGCAAAACAAAAGGATTCCAGCAGAAGAGGCAGAGAAACTCAGCTTTTTGATGAGCTATGTTTATGCGTGGTACTGGTTGCAGCAAAATGTGAATACGAGATTTCAGGCTGATGTGCTGGCCAGTTTTACCAAAGGTGCGCAGGCATTTTTAATGGATATGTTGCTCAATAGCAGCACAGCGGAAGAATTTATTTACGCCTACATAAATTACTGGCGGTTATATCAAGGGCCGCCACAATTGCAGCAGCAGCATTGTTTGCTTTTATTGCAGCGCAAAGTTGAGCTGCCATATCTTGTTGAATACGTTGAGACGCTCTGGCAATCACTGGATCTATTTAAAAAAAGTTTTGCTGCCGGCTATAAAGATTTAGCAAAACAGGAAAAAGACCGTTATGCCGATATGCTGGGGACAGAAGACAGGCAACGGCTGGTGCTGGTTGATCAGTTAGCAGATACCGAGCCACTGGCAGCGTTTTCCAAGTTGGGTATTATTCCTGCCATGGGTTGCCCACAAACCTGCCGGCATTGTATGTTTATTTTTCGACCGCTGATGAAAAATACCGACGACCCGGCACCGTTGTATGAAATGATTGATGAGCTGACGACATCCGTTCTGTTTACCGGTGGCGATTTAAGCAAGCAGTTAAATCATTTTTATGACGCTATCGCCAGTATGAAAAATGTAACAACATTTGCGATTTTATTGAATGGTGATTTTGCTGACAGCCGTGATGTAACGCAGTCAGTCATGGGGAAAATGGCAGCGGCGATTCGACAGCGCCCGATCAGCTGGCCAAAAGCCAGGGTGATGTTACAGATCAGCTTCGATGAGTTTCACCAGGAAGTTGTAGTGGATAAAAAAGGTGATCTCAATGAAAGAATACCGGTCACTAAAATTGCTAACATCGTCGAAGCAGCACCGAAATACAGTGATGAAATTCAATTGTGCCTGCTACATAAACAGGTACATTTAAATTTTTCCATGGAGCTGTTTCAGCAAGGTGTGTTTGCACGACTAGTCAATGAACTGGGGCGGCGAGGGCATCAGGTGCAGGTATTATCCTCAGCGCCTTCGTCGCGTTTAAAACGCAATCCACAGCAGCCGGAAACACCTGCGCAGTTAATCAAAGATGCTACTTTCGTTCTGACAAAGTATCCCGATGTGCATTTTTTGCTGACCAGTACCACGATCGATGCTTATGGCCGCGCCAATATGATGGAACTTCATGAAGCGGTAAACGAACGTGATCTGTTACAGCAGATGCTAGACGGTAACGGCACCGGCGGCGAAACTTTTGATAAAGATTTAATGTTCTGGTTTAACGGCTGGGCAACACTGTTCTCTGCCGTTCATATGTGTTTGGGTAATGTGTTTGAAGACGGTATGGAAACTATTCGTAAACGCCAGCTTAAAGATCCGCTGAGCAACGCTCTGAATCAGTTTGATCTACGTCTGTTAGATTATTATCGTGAGCTCAATGATGATCTGGATGACATTATCGAGCATTCGACCAGTCCGCATCATCTATTCCATACTATTACTGAAGATAGCAGCATGCGTTTACATATGACCAAGCGTCTGATCGAAGCGTCTCGCGGTTAGGTCCCGACGTCTGTAGGAGCGGTTTGTAAACCGCGATCACCCGCACATCGTGAGACCGCTGGAATTAGCGCCGAAGGTATGTGGTGTTGATAAGACAGGCTGTGCTGCAGGACACTTACTGCTTACACAAAAAGTTGATCTCCCAGTCCCATGCAGTCTTAACAATATCTTCAAGCTGGGCAAATTTTGGCTGCCAGTTCAATTGCTGATTGGCTAGAGTGGCATCTGCTACCAGTATTGCCGGGTCGCCTGCGCGGCGAGGCTCAATGCTTACTTTAAAATCATTGCCAGATACTTGTTTGGCAACATCGATTACCTGTTTGACAGAGAATCCTTTGCCGTTGCCCAGATTGTAACGAGCACTTTTATCCTGTGCCATCATCTGATGTAGAGCTAATGAATGCGCTTTACACAGATCATTGATATGAATGTAATCACGCACGCAGGTACCATCATCTGTGGCATAGTCATCGCCAAATACTTTTATGTCTTCACGACGCCCTGAGGCGGCCTGAAGTATCAGTGGGATTAGATGGGTTTCTGGAATATGGCGCTCGCCGAGCTCGCCATCCGGGTCAGCGCCGGCAGCATTAAAGTAGCGCAGACAGGTGGCGCGCAGACCGTAAGCCTTGTCATAATCATCCAGTATCTGTTCGATCATCAATTTTGAATGACCGTAAGGATTGATTGGCTGTTTATTATGTTTTTCATCGATCGGTGTGTATTCCGGTTCGCCGAAAATGGCGGCGGTTGATGAAAAAATAAAATTTTTCACATGGTGACGTAACATGGCGTCGAGCAGTGTGTGTGTATTGACCACATTATTGTGATAATACATCGAGGGTTTGATGACAGATTCGCCGACCTGGATAAATCCGGCAAAATGCATGACAGCATCGATGTCGCCCGACTGGAAGATGGAATCTAATAGCGAGTTGTCACCTAGATCGCCTTCGATAAACTCGCCGTATTTGACGGCGTCGCGATAACCGTAACTCAGGTTATCCAGGGTGATGACACTATTACCAGCAAGTGCCAGTTGTTTCACCATGTGTGAGCCGATGTAACCGGCACCGCCTACTACGAGTACTTTCATGATTTTATTATCGTTACTTTATTCTATGGTTAATCGTTCAGGTATTGCGACCAGTCACGACTGTTATCACCAAACACGAAGAAGAACGGGTTTAGCAGGCTGTCTTTGGTGTTGTATTCAAGCGGGCTCATGTCAGTTTTGGTGATATAACCGCCTGCTTCTACTACGATGCAGTGTGCGGCAGCGGTATCCCACTCTGATGTCAGGCCGAGTCGTGGGTACAGGTCGGCACATCCTTCGGCAACCAGGCAAAATTTTAACGAGCTGCCCATGCTTAAGATCTCGACATCGCCCAGTTTAGCCATATATTGCTGCATCATCTCAGAGCCATGTGAGCGGCTGCCGGCAACAGTGAGTTGTTTGTCATTCAGTTTTTTAACCGAAATCTTAGTGGCCGGGCCTTTGTTTTCAACTTTATAACTGCCGCCATTTTCCCAGGCGTAATAATCGACACCTAAAACGGGTACATTGATAACGCCGATTATGCTTTTATGCTGGTGTATCAGCGCGATGTTGACGGTAAACTCACCGTTGCGTTTGACGAATTCACGGGTGCCGTCCAGTGGATCGACAAGCCAGTAGGTCTGCCAGCTGCTACGTTCTTCAAAAGGCAGTTTGGCTGACTCTTCAGATAATATAGGAATATCCGGGGTCAGCTCTGTAAGGCGTTGCAGGATCAGGTTGTGTGATGCCATGTCAGCATCAGTCAATGGTGACTTGTCTTCTTTTTCTTCGACGCTAAAGCCTTCATTGTAAATGGTTAAAATGGCGTCGCCAGCATCGCGCGCGATATTGACGCACTCGAGGCATAGTCGTTGTAAGTTATTTGTGTCCAGATCCAGTTTTTGACTCATTATAATATTCTTTAGTGGTTATTCAGTTGGTTGGGAACTTCTACTTCATTCATAATTAATCAAAGGTTCCTTAAGCATTGTATAATATTTACGATAATTAATCAGGGTTGCACAGATGACTATAGACGCAGATAATGAAAAACGCTTTAAACAAGCACTACCGTGGGAAAATATCGAGACAGTATTGCTTGATATGGACGGCACCTTATTAGACTTACATTTTGATAACCACTTCTGGTTGAGACATGTACCGAAGTGTTACGCCGAAAAACATGATCTAAGCCATGAGGATGCCCACCAGCACCTGATGTCTCGTTATACTGAAGTTCGCGGCACTCTTGACTGGTACTGTGTGGATTTTTGGACACGCGAGTTAGCGCTGGATATAGAGCAGTTAAAGTGCGATATGGCAGATAAAATTTCGATACGTCCAGATGTTGTTGAATTTCTTTGCTGGTTAAACAAAAACAATAAACGCGTAGTTCTGGTAACGAATGCACATCCGGCAAGCCTCAATTTAAAGATGGATAAAACAAACTTGCATGTCCATTTTGATAAGATAATCAATGCGCATGAAATCGGTATGGCAAAAGAAAATGAAGGTTTCTGGGCGAGGTTACAACAACCAGAGCCGTATAAAAAAGAGCATACCCTGCTGATCGATGACAACCTGGAAGTGCTGGATAGTGCACATGAATATGGTATCGAGTACTGTTTAGGTATACAGAAACCAGATAGTCAGGGGGATGAAGTAAAGAGTGAAAAGTATTCAGTAATTGATGGATTTAACGATATCCTTCCTTAGTGCCGGCCTGATTTACCTGTATGACAGGATATTCTTATATTGCAAGCCTTGTCATCAGAAGCTATGCTAGATGTTATGAAAAATATTTTATTAAATAGTCTGCTTATATTTACATCTTTTTGTGCTTTTACTGCGAGCGCTACTTTATATAAAGGGCTGGATGCTGACGGTAATACGGTTTATTCAGACACACCCTTTGAAGATGCAGAAAAATTTACGCCGCCGTCAATCTCGGTTATGGATGCGCCCAAAGATGCTGTAGATAAAAAGCCTGTAGAAGAAGACAAACCTGCTGAATTCAAATACATGAGTTTTGATATTGTTTCGCCAACAAACAATCAAACGATTCATAATAACCCTGATATCAATGTTTCACTTAACCTCAAACCGGGGTTAAATGCGGAAAAAAATCATAGTATCTGGTTATTAGTGGATGGTAAGCCGGTGGTGAAAAACTCGCAGGACCTGTCATTACAGATAGGCCGGCTCGACCGCGGTGCATATAATCTGCAAGCGCAAGTTAGGGATGAAGAAGGCAAAGAGGTCGTCAAGACCAGGACTATAGTAATCTTTGTGAAGCAGGCATCGGCGCGCTGAGAGCTTACTTAGGATATACGTTTATTTTTTATCCCAGGACTTGAAGCGTTTTTTGCAGTACTTCAATAGATCAAAGTAGTTTTCAAAATATAATTCAAAACCGTCTTCAGCAGGTGAATCTAACTCACAGTAGTCATTACTATGTTCACGGCATATCTCCGGGCGATCTTCATAAATGCCACAGTCACCATTAACCTGTAAGTGCTGGCACTTTCCATCGACAAGTAAAGTCCAGCCATCTTCATCTTTGTAAACCTTTACATTTTGATGAGATACCTGCCAGAGTAATTGACGGAAGTCTTCTTTGGATCGAGGTGTTTCCATATGCTGCGTGACATAGGTGCAACAGGTCGAGCCCGTGCAGAAGGAGCATTTGTTTTCGCTGGTAACTTTAATACCGTCTATTTTTAGAGCCATCATTATTTTATAGGTCTGCTGGTTGGGTTACATTATTTGGCTAAGAGGGCCGGATTTTTTCAAGATGTATCCGCCGTTGTTCAGTTTTTGTGCGAATAATCCAAGGCTTTGTTTTATACTATTGTTTGCAGATGCGGTTGGTAAAAGTTTTATATCTACGGCATAGTCTGCTTCCGGTAAAAGCTCGGCTGATCCGCTGATTTTAATATCGCCACCCTGGTTCTGTATATCAGCGCTAAGTTGCTGTTGTTCTGATTCGCCCAGGGTAATAGTTACATTGCCTAAAGACGCTGTGTCAGCGACCGTCACTGTTGCATCTTCCCAGATTACTCGACCTGATGCCAAAGGTAATTCGCCCTGCTTCCATTCAGCATGCGCTATATCAAGAGAGATCAAACCACCAAGCTGTGCCAGTGGGATAGCTGCCACTTCGGCGACGTCGGTGGCTCTGATTTTAGCTGTTAGCTCATTGATAAATATTCGCCCTAAAAAAGATGTGCCGATTTCGCCGCTAACGTTATTTTTTTGGTAATGAGTATCTATCTGTACGGCGATCCTGCCTGATAATATTTTCCAGGCGGCTACAGACCATTCGGTATTGTTTAGTTTTACCGTGTCGTTGATCAGGATGCTGTAGGCTTTGCCATGCCATAGGGTGCCACTGATACCCTGAATAATTACCGGGCTGTCGTCATCAAGCAGTGCCATTGCCGTGCTAGCTGGAATGGTTATTATGAGAAAAACAAGGTACGAGATAATAGCCGTTAAATAGTAATATTTTTTTTTCATGAGTTGGTTGGTGTTATGCAAACGGTGATGAAACTTAAGGACGCTCAAAAGTTAAACGAGCATTGACCTTGCCCGGGATGTCATTACGTTCGATATTGGCGCTGACAACCTGAATGCCGTTGTAGGTGGCAAGTGTGTTTAACCAGATCAGTATCTGATTGAATGGGGCTTCATTTAAGGTTACCCGTGCGCCGTTGTTGCCGGATGATTCCAGTTTACTCAGCGAGGCTTTTAGGCCGGAATTATTGATGGCTTGTTCGATGACCAGCGTTGTTGGTTTGTTTTTGTCTCGTATGGTACTGCTAGTGCCTGATGCGCTCAATGATTTAACTTCACTGGCTGCCTGTTGCATCCATAATAAAATTTCTGTCTGTGATTGTTTTTGTTGTTGTTGGGCCTGCAGTCCTACATGTACCGGTTCCCATACGACAAGATAGAACAGGGTGGCGAGGATAAGAATGCCGGTGCCAGACACCATCCACCGTTCTTTTTGTGGCAGCGAATTAAACCATTGTTTAACTTGTTGTAACTGTTCCATTAGCTACGACTCTCTATGCGAAGGTTGCCTTTGACCTTGTCTTTTTCGGATGATGACGATGTTATTTCGGATTTTATATTTTTATTATCATTCAGGTTTCTGTTCAGGGTTTCTATGGCTTGCAAATTGTTGCTATCGATCCCTATGTCCATGCGGTTATTCCTAAAGGTCAAAGACTGTAAGGTGATATTTTTCCTGTCGTTACTCAAGGTGCCGAATGATTCTGCGAGTAAATATATCAGCCCATTGTTGCCGTTACCGGTAACGCCTTTTAGCGCCTTCAGTTTCTGCTCCATCTGTACCCGAGGGTTGACGATCTTTTTACTTTTCGGGAAAGTTTGTTTGTATATTCTTTCAATTTTGGCATGGATGATATTGTTTTCATTTTCCAGCTGTGCGCGCTGAAAGCTGGTCAGTCCAAGATGTAGCACCAGCCATATTGCGCTCAGTGAAGCGGCGAGTCGCCAGTATTGCCAGTATCCTGATGTTTTACGCCTGGGTTTGAATTTATATTGCAACAGGTTTAGCGGTATAGCCTGTTTGTAGTTTCCGCAAAAAACAACAAGTGGGTGTCTATTGTATACCACGCTATGTAGTTCGATATTTTCATTGATAATTGATTCAGATGTATTTTCAGGATTGAGTTGATCGAAAGCGGAGGTGTCTTCCTGCTCGCAAAATAGCAAAATCTTTTTGGGTGGTGTAATCGATTTATTGTGAAGTTTGGTTTTTAAAACATAAGGGAATAAATCATGTGAGATTAGCATGCCGTTCAAGACGGCGGTTTGCAGGTAGGTGTTAGTTTTATAATTCAGGAAGACCCATTGACTGTCTGTGTCACTGTTTGTCGCAGCAAGACATAGAGCATCAGGAATGATTTTGTCAACGGTTATGCCAGCATCCTGAAAAACCTGAATAATGTTTTTCAATGTGGTCTTGTTGATGCCAACAACGGCAGTAGAGCTGTCATGTTTGTTTTTAGCTACCACAAAATGAAAGTCATCTATATCGCCAGCGATAAATTCTTCTATCGCATAGGGAACGGCTTTGAGTATTTTCTGTAAATTTTGTGTTGGTAGCTGCAGCTGATTGATGTGCAGGCATTGGCTGTTTAACAGGATGATGGCGATATGACCAGACGCTGCCGCAGATAGTTCTGTCAGCGAGCCGGTGCTGATTTTTTCAGTTAGTTCACCTTCGCTATTGCACATTGACCATGTGGCCTGTTGTGCATCGTCCGGGTTGTAGTGGATGAGTAGTGTTTCACTCATTAGCGGCTCTCAGTTTGTATTAGTTAATAGCTTAAATATTAAAAAGGCTATGGCTTGATCAGGCTTACTAGATTATAAGGTGCGTTGTGTACGAGAAACAATCGTTGTTTTACCTTCCGCGTCTCTATGGATGATGCTGTACATAACATTATTTGCATGGCCGATTATTGCCTGGGTTCTCAATAAAAAATAATCACTGCTGGTTGACAGATTCTCCGCCTTCTTAAGCGTCTCGAGATTGGCGAAACCAGTGAACTCTTTAACATCATTAAAGGGTTCTTCCGCACGCCGCTCGATGATGTTATTTGCTACTTCTTCTGTCATATCAGTAGATAAGGATTGTAGCACTTCGGCGCTGGCTGTGTTTATGTTGATAGATGTTATGCCATCAGTATTTATATAGGCGCACAGATAGGGTTTGACCCTGTTGTAGATCTCGCTGTCTTGGAAACCTTTTATCAGCCGCAATTCGCTGATACTGTGTAGAGGTGAGTTTGCAGTACGGTACGGTATTTCCAGGTTGAGATAATAATCATCCTCTGCGCCGTTGGGGTTGATTGTCTCCAGGTCTGTGTCGATCCAGTCAGTAATAGCCTGCGTTAAGTCACCGCTTACTTCAAGATTATTGAATAACTGTGACAGCCTGGCTTTTGTCGTGACATTGACAGCATTCTTATCCACCAGTGAGTTGATATTGATGCACGCATGCAGGTCTGTCAACGTGCCCTGAATTGTGCCGCCGTCAACCGGTAGTGGTGGTAACATTGTCGCCCAGTTTTCATCGAGTGAATCGATGCTGCTGTCTTTTTTGTCCTGCTGTAAGATACGCTGTGACCATTCTTCAGCGGCTAATATGTAAAACTGAGCCTGGTCTTGTGCGATAAGGTTACCGGTGCGTCGTATATCAAGTTGTAGCCGGGTGCTGATGGCGATGCTGATGGTGGCGGCAATCGTGACGATGAGCAGGGCGGTGATAATGGCGACACCCTGCTGTTTTTTTGCCTCGTGTGTATATGACATTTTAGCTCGGGATAAAAACATTTTAGTCTTTGTTATTTCATCGCGTAAAGGCGACGAATCTCTCCCCAGTCTTTTAACTGTATAATAATTTCGATTGCGCTTAGCGCTACTGGTGTGCTGTTGATTCCACTACTTGCATTGAGAGGGGGCCATTGTTCATTCGATTCAGCATTTTGGTCTAAAAAGCGAAAAGTAACACTTTCAATATTGTCTATCAGAACAGTTTTTTTTGGTTCGGTGCCCGGTGCACTATCAAGTTGTGGCCACTGCAGTCGTATCAGTTTCTCATCTTCAAGCTGGTAAGCGACTCGTTGTAAAGTGCTGCGTAACAGATTGGCCGGGTTGACGCGTCCACCACGAGTAAACTCGATCAGGTAATCGATATTGTTACCAGCGTTTAAATAAGGCTGCTTGTTACCATATTCATCACGGATATCACGCGGCATGATCTGCCATAGATCACGACTGATAACAGACACGCTCTGCTGGATCTGTTGCAGACGTTTTAAGGCCTGTTCTGATGAGCCGCTGTTGTTTATGACATTGGCTAATCCGCCGTAAGCCATGATGGCCATGATGGCAAAAATAGTGCTGGCAATAAGTAATTCCAGCAGGGTAAAGCCCTGCTGTTTTATGAGGTGAATAGAGCTTTGTTTAGCGACTGGCATAACCGATGAGCGTGGTCAGGTTTTTGGTGCGATCTTTGTCGGCATACAGTGTGAAGGTGATCTGTCTGGCGTCTTTGTCTTCCGTGGCTTTGGTTGTGCGTGTCCAGTACCAGTCTTTATTGGCCATGGTGGTACTGCCTTTTGCATCACCCAGATCAGGAAACTCTTTGGCGAGGCGGATCTGCGTGAGTTCGTTGACAGCAACCCAGTGCGCCAGTGTTTTTTGTTTTAGATAACCGGTATTGCGTGCCTGTGCACCTGAGGTGTTGAGTAATGCACCCAACGAGATGGCGATAATAGTCAGCGCTACCATCACTTCGATCAAGGTGAAACCAGCAGTTTTTTTGCGTGGGAGGAGGTTTCTCATTAATTTGTTAAAGGTCGCTTATTTTTGTTGTTAGAGAGCCATCGAAATGCCCTTTTACATCATAGCTGGTTTCAACGCCTAATATATAAAAACGCAGATCAAACTCGGGTGTTATTTCACCGCTGGATAATAAGAAAACCTGTGGTTCGGCTTTTGTTTTATTGTTATCGTCTGACTCTTCGTCGGGCTCTGAGGCAGCGTTATCGCCCAGCTTGATAACTATTTCGGTTTCCTCCAGTTCCATTTCCAGTTCCATATCCAGAGGTAGTTGACGATCCCGAAGGATTTTGTCATCAGTGACAGGCTGCCACTGATCTTCGCTAGAGCGAAGAAAACGGTAGCCATCACGGTGGATTTCGATGGCGTATTCTTCACCGCGTAAGATGGCCTCTTCCAGTGCTAGCTGGACCAGACGTTCAAAACGTTGTGCTTCTTTTTTTATGATGTCTGCTGGTGAGTCGCCGCGGATGGCAAGGGTTGTGTAAGTGAACAGGATGGCTGCAATCACAACAACAACAAGTAATTCCAGCAAGGTAAAGCCACGCAGTTGTCGGCTGGATTTTTGTGGCATGCGTGTTTGCATAGCTGTTGGCAAACTTTATAGGTTTAAGTTAAAGGCGCCTCTATTCATGAATTAATACAGGCGCCCTCAAGCTTATTCCCTATCCCAGGATCCGATGTCGGCATTTGGACCTTCACCACCGAGTGCGCCGTCTGCGCCGAGTGAATAAATATCAACGTCACCGTGTTCGCCTGGGCTGAGGTATAAATAGTCATTGCCCCATGGATCTTTGCTTAATTTTTTGATGTAACCGCCCTGTTTCCAGTTAGGAGGTTCGGGTGAAGAGGTTGGCTGTGTTACCAGCGCCTCGAGTCCCTGTTCTGTGTTGGGATAGACGTAATTATCAAGGCGATAAATATCTAATGCACCACCTAATGCCTGAATGTCGTTTTTGGCTTTTGCAACACGAGCCTTATCCGGGTTGTCCATGATGCGTGGTACAACGACACTGGCTAAAATGCCAATAATGACTACTACCACCATGATCTCGATTAAAGTGAAGCCGGACTGTCTTGCCGCCAATGTAGCGGGTTTAAATTTAAGGGTATGATAGAACACGTGAAAACTCCATATTTGTGCAAACTACTGCGCACGGTTAATTTCTTGAGCTGTTAAACTTGTGAATTCTGAAATGATAACAAAAGCCAGGCTTACTGCCTATGACAATGACCCTATCTAAGCAATTAAAGTTTCAATATCAATATCATTCCAGTCATATGTTGTGGTTAATTTTATTTATTGTTTCATTTTTGTTGCAGGCTTTTGATCAATACGATAACTGGCGATTTAATCGGGTGCTCGTCGAACAGGGGCATGTCTGGCTGTTATTTAGTGGCCATATTATGCATCTAAACTGGTCACACTGGGCGTTGAATATGGCAGGGCTGGGTATCGTGGCTTTTTTCTTTAGTCCACACGCCAGTTTTAAACAATGGTTGGCGGTGATAGTGCTCTCTGCCTGTGTGATTAATGCTGGAATCTGGTTCTACTTGCCCGGGATAGGCTCTTATGTGGGTTTGTCTGGAATTTTACACGGCCTGTTTTTATATGGCGCCTTGCGCGAGATCCGCTTTTACCCGGTAAGCGGTTATGTATTAACGACCGTGTTAATCGCTAAACTACTCTGGGAATTTTTTCATGGTGCTTTGCCCGGTTCAGAGCAGATGACTGGTGGACGGGTTTTAACTGAAGCGCATCTGTTGGGTGCAATCGGTGGAATACTGGTGTGGTCTGTGGAATGGTTGAAAGTCAAAATAAAATAAGTGATGCTTTTTACTGATTACATCTTTAATATGTATAAATCACACTGCATTGAAAAGTAAAACCTTTAAAACCATAGGATTACACACTAGACATTACATGCCAGAAACTATTGCAGACGATTCCGTCGGAATTGTTGAAACACAAATTAATCACTATTCTGAAGCGTTAACGCTGGAATGCGGTAAAACGTTGCCTGAGTATGACATCGCTTTTGAAACCTATGGTGAGCTAAATGCTGATGCGAGTAATGCGATATTGATCTGTCATGCTTTGTCGGGTGATCAGCATGCGGCCGGTTATAGCAGCATGGATGATAAAAAAGCGGGCTGGTGGGACAACGCGATCGGTCCCGGTAAAGCGATCGATACTAACCACTTTTTTGTCGTCTGTATCAATAATCTCGGTGGCTGCAAGGGTTCTTCCGGACCTAACACTATCAATCCTCAAACAGGTAAATACTGGGGGCCGGATTTTCCGATTGTGACGGTCAAAGACTGGGTGCTTTGCCAGTACCGTTTTATGCACTCACTTAACATCGCTCATTGGTGTGCGGTAATCGGTGGCAGTCTGGGTGGTATGCAGGTGTTACAGTGGACCATCGATTACCCGGATCTGATCAAACATGCCATCGTCATCGCTGCGGCACCAAAACTTTCTGCGCAGAACATAGCTTTTAACGAGGTGGCTCGCCAGTCCATCATGTCTGATCCGGATTTTTGTGATGGTCATTATCTGGAAAAAAATACAGTACCACGCGGTGGTCTGATGCTGGCCAGGATGCTGGGGCATATCACCTATCTATCGGATGATGCAATGCGTGATAAATTTGGCCGTGAACTGCGCGAAGGTAAGCTTAATTTTGGTTTTGATGTGGATTTCCAGGTAGAGAGTTATCTGCGTTACCAGGGACGTTCGTTTGTTGACCGCTTCGATGCCAATACTTATTTATTGATGACCAAAACACTGGATTATTTTGATCCCGCCAGTGAGTATGGTGATGATCTGGCGCTGGCGCTGAAACAGACTGACGCACATTTTTTAGTGATCTCATTTACCTCCGACTGGCGTTTTGCACCGGAGCGTTCGCGCGAGATCGTTAGAGCATTGTTACAGGCTGAAAAGCAGCTCAGTTATATCGAGATCGAAGCCAATCAGGGACATGACGCTTTTCTGATCCCGATCCCACATTACATGAATGTGTTTGCCTCTCACATGAAGACCATTGCTGGTGAATTGTCATGAGCCAGTTAACAGGTGTTTTACCGGCTCTGGATGGCGAAGATCTGCGGGCTGATCTGGCAATTATTGCTGACTGGATAGAGGCTGGCAGCAAAGTACTGGATCTTGGCTGCGGTGATGGTACGCTGCTGGCTCATCTTCGTCAGCAGAAAAATGTGCTGGGATATGGGCTGGAAATTAGTCCATTTAACATCGAAGACTGTGTTGATAAAAATATCAATGTGATACAGGCGGATTTAAACAACGGACTGAAAGCTTATTTTAGTGATAACAGTTTTGATAGCGTGGTGATGAGTCAAACCCTGCAGGCTACCGAGCAGCCGGATCTGTTACTCGAAGAGATGTTGCGTGTTGGTAATGAAGGTATTGTGACTTTTCCCAATATGGCGCATTGGCGCGCACGTTTTCAACTGGGATTTAAGGGCGTTATGCCGGTAACAAAAAATCTTCCAAATCAATGGTTTAATACGCCGAATGTGCATCTGTGCACGCTTAATGACTTTGAGGCGCTGTGTAAAAAGCATGATATTAAAATCTTGCAGCGTATGGTGGTCGACCATAGTCATCACAAAGGCAGCTGGTTGATGAACCTGTTCCCCAACCTGTTGGGTGAGATCGCTATTTATCGTTTTTGCCGTTACGATTAGTCCATATCGTTAACTGCGGCTTTGCCGCAGATGGCGTAAATTTTCGGTGTAAATGTGACAATTTATCGAAAACCATGCAATTTATCAGCAAGTATGACGATACACTGCTAGAATTCATGGCATTTCTGCACTTTAAGTAATTATTTCGAATTAATGGCTAACATACTGATTACACAACTAAACAATCCTGTTGTGTTACAACAATTGAATCGACGACTGGCCGCCATCGTCAGTATACTAATGATTGTTGCCTGTGCGTATTTGTTAGTTGAAATCACCTGGATGTTTTTTCCTCAAGATGAAGGTATGGAGGTGATCGAGAAAAGCAGAACTGAGCCTGCTTTTAAAAACCAGGCACAGCAAAATAATTTTAAAAATCTGACCTCGGCTAATGTGTTTGGAGTCAGTCAAAAAGCTGTTGCAGTGAAGCAAACGAAAGTCCCTGAAACCCGATTAAATTTATCATTAAAAGGGGTGCTGGCAGCAGACCCGATGAAAATGGCAAGCGCCATCATCGCGCAGGGTAAAAACGGCAAAGAGGATATTTACGGTATAGGCGATAAGATGCCCGGTGGTGTTACCGTAAAAGAGATTTATCCAGAATATGTTGTGCTCGAACGCAATGGCAGTCTGGAGACTTTAAAGCTGGAGAGGGTTAGTGGCATTGCCAGCCTTCAGTCTAAAAGCAGTAAAGGTTTTTACAGTGGTAGATCGGGTCGGGGTAATTCAAATAGTTGGTCTGGTTCCAGTTCACCTGAGGCGGCGTTAAAGAACATACGAGCCGATATTTTAAAAAACCCGACCTCATTTGGCGAATATGCGTTACCTGTAGTAATAAAAGAAAATGGTAAACAGATAGGTTACCGCTTGCAGCCACAGACAAAAGGTCAGTTATTATCTGAGTTAGGCATACAGGAGAATGATGTTATCACGCAGGTTAACGGTGTGATGCTGGATGATCCAAAAAATGGCATTAGTGCTTTACGTAAATTAAGCACGGCTAAAAATTTAAATATAATGGTTAAACGTGATGGTGCAGAAGTGTCGCTTAATATCTCACTGCCATAAGAATTGTACCGAAGTGTTTTTGACCAGGAATTGTTTTTCAGGAATTTTCATGAGTATTGCTAGAACAATAGTTAATTCGATAAGAAGTCAAAGTATGCGAGTTTTATTGCCTGCTGTGCTGTCGATGTTTATTTTAACGCAAGCGTTCGCTGACGAAATAACGCTTAACCTCAAAGATGCCGATATCCGGGCTTTGATAAGTACGGTTTCTAAATTTACCGGTAAAAATTTCATCGTAGACCCGCGAGTAAAAGCCAAGGTAACCGTTATCTCGGCGAATACGCTGTCGCCCGAAGAGGTATATGAAGTTTTTCTTTCGGTATTGCAGGTGCACGGTTATGCGGCTGTACCCACGGGCTCAGTTATAAAGATTGTGCCGGAAGTCAACGCCAAACAGGGGCCATTACCACTGTTTAAGGATGGCAGTCAATATCCTCAGGATGAATTAGTTACCAAGATCATTCGACTGGATCATGTGCCCGCATCACAGCTGGTGCCAATATTACGGCCATTGGTGCCGCAGCAGGGGCATCTCGCTGCATATAACCCGACCAATACATTGATCATTACCGATCATGCTGGGAATATTCATCGTCTGATGCAGATCATTGCTGGTGTCGATCGTCCGGACAATGATGAGCTGGAGATCATACCACTAAAAAATGCCTCAGCCTCCGAACTGGTCCGTATCCTGAATTCATTGAACGCTGCATCACCAAAGGATCCAACGAATACATTGAAGCTGGCAGCTGATGATCGTACTAACAGCATCCTGGTAACTGGCGATCGCTCATCACGTATGAAAATGCGAGCAACGATAGGTTACCTGGATACACCATTGGAAGATGGTGGCGGTAATACCAGTGTTGTCTATCTGAAATATGCCAAAGCAGAGAACCTGGTTACGATTTTGACCGGTTTAAAAGCGGCAGGTAAAACGTCCGGTGCGGCTGTCGCCAAGGCTGCTCCGAAAAGAGTCACAACAGGAAGTGTGATTAGCGAAAATGCGATTATTCAAGCAGATGAAGAAACCAACGCATTAATTATCACGGCTGATCCTAATACCACAAAAAACTTAAAAGCGGTTATTCGCCAGTTAGATATCCGCCGTGCGCAGGTATTGATCGAGGCTATTATTGCAGAGATAACAACCAATAATCAGAAAGAAGTAGGTGTTGGACTGGCGGTTGATGGTACGCAGAAGGATGGCGGCGCTATTCCAGTAGGGATAAGTAATTTTGCCGGTCTTGGCGATTTACTGCCAGGAGTCATTGGTGGTGCTTTACCAACCTCGATTCCTCAAGCACTGACACTTGCTGTCGGTGGTGAGAGTGGTGGTGTACGTTATGCTGGCTTGTTACGCGCCCTGCAGGCCGATACCAATACTAATATTTTATCAACACCGAACATAACCACACTGGATAATGAGGAAGCTGAGCTTATCGTTGGTCAGAACCTGCCATTTGTCACGGGTAGTTTTACCGGAGCTGGCAGCAATAATCCGCAGAATCCGTTCCAGACCATCGAAAGACAGGATGTTGGTCTGACTTTAAAGGTGACGCCACAAATCAATGAAGGAGATACTGTACAGCTGGTGATCGAGCAGGAAACCTCCAGTGTGATTCCAGGCACCGTCGATCAGGGAATTGCAACGCGTAAACGCTCGATCAAAACCACGGTGCTGGTCGATGATGGTGCTATTTTGGTTCTGGGTGGTCTGATTTCAGATGAAGCGACGGATACAAAAAGTAAGGTGCCATTACTGGGCGATATTCCAGTCCTCGGGTTTCTTTTTCGCAGTGAAAGTACGACCAAAACCAAAGCAAACCTAATGGTTTTTTTACGGCCGAGTATTTTACGTAATAGTAAAGATGCCGCTTTTGTTACCAATGAAAAATATACTCTTCTTCGCGGCACCGAAAGCGGTGCTTACAATAAAGATGATGGCAGCTTTGGCTTGCTGGATGATGCTGCGCCTAGATTACCGCCGATGGAAGAGCTGGATCGATCAAAAAATAGGATGGAAGATGCCGAGATAGATGCACGCGTAGATGCTCAGGCACAGTCAGATGAGTTTGACGATGATAGCAGTTGGGATGACGATGACGGCTCCTTCTAATGCTATAGACATGTCTGCGCAGGACGAGGACGGTTTACGGCAGGATGTTTTTGATACAGAGGAACTGTTAACTGCACAGATCTTACCCTATGCTTTTGCCAAGCGTCATAGTGTGTTAATCGGTCAGATCGATGAGCATGAAGTCAATGTGATGTACCGCAACTCGCCAGACCCGGTGATCCTTGCTGAGGTAAGCCGCATCACCCGGCGAAAACTCAGCTTAAGTCAGATCACAGACGAACAGTTTGCCGCATTGCTCGCACAAACCTATGAGCAGGGCAGTGATCAGGCTATGGCGATGATGGAAGGTGTCGGCGAAGAGCTGGATCTTGATCAGCTAGCCGAAACGCTGGAGCCTGAAGATTTAATGGAAGCGGACGATGATGCACCTATCATCCGTTTGATCAATGCCCTGTTAAGTGAAGCTCTCAAAGTTAATGCATCTGATATTCATGTCGAACCGTTTGAGAATCGCCTGCGTATCCGTTTTCGTGTTGACGGTATGTTGCGCGAAATTTTAAAGCCTCCGGGAAATATTGCTCCCCTGGTTATCTCCCGCATCAAGGTGATGGCTAAACTTGATATCGCCGAGAAACGCCTGCCACAGGATGGACGTATCTCATTACGCGTTGCAGGTCGTGCCGTTGATGTACGTGTGTCGACCTTGCCATCAGGGCATGGTGAACGGGTTGTTATGCGTTTGCTGGACAAACAGGCCGGTCGTCTCGATATCGAACAGCTCGGAATGTCACCTAAAGTACATGACAACTTTCTCAAATTATTGCATAAACCTCACGGCATCATTTTGGTGACGGGGCCAACCGGTTCAGGTAAAACTACAACACTGTACGCTGGTTTGACGCTACTCAATGTGAAAACCAGAAATATTTTAACCGTTGAAGACCCGATAGAATATTACATAGACGGCGTTGGCCAGACACAGGTGAATACAAAGGTTGATATGACCTTCGCACGTGGCTTACGCTCAATCTTGCGTCAGGACCCGGATGTAGTGATGATCGGTGAGATCCGCGATCTGGAAACTGCGTCAATCGCAGTACAGGCCAGTTTGACGGGTCACCTGGTATTATCAACATTGCATACTAACAGTGCTATCGGTGCCATTATGCGGTTACGGGATATGGGTGTAGAACCGTTTTTGCTGGCGTCCAGTTTGATCGGTGTCATGGCGCAACGTTTAGTCAGAAATCTTTGTCCGCATTGTAAAAAACCGCACGAGATTACAGACAAAGAACGTGAATGGCTGGGTATGGAGACATCAGATCTTACCGTCATCTACAGTGCTGATGGCTGTGCCAAATGCAATCATCTGGGTTATATCGGACGTAGTGGTTTATATGAGTTTGTGCCGATCGATAATAAGCTGCAAAGCATGATCCACGAAGAAAAGAGTGAGCAGAAAATGGAAACATATGCTCGCACCATATCAGCCAGCCTGGGTCAGGATGGTAAGCGCATGATCCTCGGAGGGCAGACCTCGCTTGAAGAAGTGCTGCGTGTCAGTCGAGATGATTAAAGTCAGTGAAGAGTTAATAGTGAAAAACGAACAACAATTAAAAAATACTGTATATATACGAATGGCTAAGGTGTGCTCTTCATCTATTCACTTTTCATTCTTCACTATTCACTGATCCTAAGTGGCCGCATTTGACTACATCGCACTCGATGCTACTGGCAAAGAACGCAAAGGAATAATTGAGGGAGATACTGCAAGGCAGGTTCGTCAGTTATTGCGTGATAAGGATCTGATGCCGCTTGAGATAACCGAGAGTAGCCATAAAGCGCGCAGTAAACAGAGCAGTGGCAAAAGTAATAGCCCTGTAATGCCACAATTTTTGCAGCGCGGCATAAGTTCAACCGAGCTGGCGCTGCTGACTCGACAGTTAGCGACATTGATTCAAGCCGCTCTACCACTGGATGAAACACTTTCTGCGGTTGCCAATCAAACAGAAAAACCACGTATAAAAAGCATGTTATATGCTATTCGTTCACGTGTGTTAGAAGGCCATTCCCTTGCTGCAGGGCTTGCAGATTATCCTAAAGTTTTTCCTGAATTGTATCGTGCAACCGTAGATGCGGGTGAGCAGTCGGGCCACCTGGATACCGTGTTAGAACGTCTTGCAGACTACACAGAGAGTCGACAGGAGATTCAGGGTAAGGTGAGGCAGGCATTAATCTATCCTGCGTTCCTCTCATTGTTTGCCATCGCTATCGTAATATTTATGATGACCAGTATCGTGCCGCAAGTGGTGTCTGTATTTGAAGATACCGGGCAGGAATTGCCGGGTCTGACTATCTCGTTGATCGCGATGAGCGATTTTGTAGTCGATTATGGGATGTTTTTTCTCATTCTCCTGATTGCAGCTTTTGTTGGTTTTCAAATATTATTAACGCGCCCGGCGTTTGTTATGAAATACCACCTGTTCCTGTTTCGATTGCCTATTATCCAGCGGCTTGTGCGAGGCTTAAATGCCGCGTTGTTTACCCGAACCTTCAGTATTCTAACGGATAGTGGCGTAACCATTCTGGAGGCGATGACAATATCAGCAAAGGTGGTAGCTAACCTGCCGATGCGAGAAGCCATACTGCAAGCGACTGATCGGGTACGTGAGGGCAGTGGCATCAAAAATGCACTCGACAGCAGTAAGTTGTTTCCACCGATGACATTGCAGTTGATCGGTAGTGGTGAAAATAGCGGCAAACTGGAGGATATGCTGGAACGTGCAGCGGTACAGCTTGAGCGCGAACAGGTTACCCTGATCGCTTACATCGTCGGTATCCTGGAGCCGGTCATTATTTTAGCGATGGGCTTGATGGTGTTGATGATTGTGCTGGGTATTTTGTTGCCAATATTTGATCTGAATTCGCTAGTGAAATAAAAACTTTGTTTCGCACAGAGACACGGGGGCGCAAAGGAAAAAAACTTTTTTAGCTATTCTGTGATCTTGCGTTTTACAGTATTTGAAATAATGACAGTACCAGCCGTTTGATAAACATCAGACCAATCAGCGCGACCAGGGTTGATAGATCGATGCCACTTATTGGTGGCACATATTTTTTTACTGGACGAAGCACTGGAGAAGTCAAACTGCGTAACAGGGCGCTGACGGGATGATAGGGGTCGGGGTTTACCCAGCTTAAAATCGCCTGCACAAATAGAGCCACAATAAAAACGTCAAAAGTCAACGATGTCAGGTCGTACAGGCCACGGATTAATAGTTGTATCGCATTAAGCGATAAGCCGCCCAGGCTGAACAGCAGTACCAGTTTTATAATAATCAAAATGAATACTAAGGCCAACGTTGCGCTGTCGATTTTTCCAATACTCGGAATAACTCGTCGAGCCGTTACCACCAGTGGCTGGGTCGCTTTGACGATAAACTGTGAGATGGGATTGTAAAAATCAGCGCCGACTTGCTGCAGTATAAATCGTAACAGCATGATAGCGATGTAGACACTGAAGACGGTATCGATTAAAAAGATAAACGGATTTTCTTGACTCATTGTGGTACCTGATTTTGTTAGTATCTATTTTAAATAGTTTATCGAGAAACAGACTACTCAGCACCAAGCTCTTCAGCAAGGGTGATGGAGCGATCGTTGGCGGCTTTAAGTGCATCTGAGACAATCTGCTGATAATTGGCCGCCTGAAAACTCAAAATCGCCTGTTCGGTCGTGCCACCTTTTGAGGTGACTCGTTGACGTAACTCCGCCGCTGACACATCACTTTCAACTGCCATACGCGCGGCACCCAGAGCGGTCTGCCGTACCAGTTGTTGTGCGACCTCTGCACTCAGTCCCATATTTTCGCCAGCCTGCTGCATGGCTTCCATCAGCAAAAAGAAATACGCAGGTCCGCTGCCAGAAACAGCGGTGACAGCATTTAACTGTGATTCATCCGTTACCCAAAGAGCTATGCCTACAGCCCGCATTATCTGTTCTGCCTGCTGTTTCTGTGTGTCACTGACAAATTGATTGGCAAACAGCCCTGAGGCGCCACACTGTAATAGTGAAGGTGTGTTCGGCATGCAGCGGACAATCGCCTGTTGGTCGCTGTCGCTGCTTAGCCAGCGGTTAATGTCAGTACTTGTCACACCAGCGGCAATCGAAATAAATAAACGATTTTTACTGTTCTTGTTATCAAGCTGCAGGCATACCTGTCTCAGCAGCTGAGGTTTAACAGCTAGTACGATGATCTCACAATGAAGAGTCTGGTTGTTGTCGGCAGTAGTATGGACGCCATAACGACTTTCCAGTGTTTCACGTTGCGCCTGGCCAGGTTCAGCCACGGTGATCTTCGATGCTGGCAGCCCCGCATTGATCAGTCCTCCGATGAGGCTTGCGGCCATATTGCCGCCACCGATGAATCCAATGGTTGGCATAGAAGGTGACATTGTGCCTGGTTTGTTGATGGGCATTTTGAGTTTGCATCGCTGAAGTTTTTTTCGATGTGAATATTAACATATTCGATAGATTTTCCCGGATTTGCGTGATCATGAAAAAAACTTGCTGAAATAGTCGGTGAATACGGAAAGTAGGCGGATCTTTGGCTATAAATAGGAGTGTCATAAATATAAAAGTCGCAACATATCAGCTGCGATCAACAATAATCAAAAATTAAAATTAGTCATACCAGGGGAATTTGATGGATATCGCTCAGTTACTTGCCTTTAGCGTAAAAAATGGGGCATCGGATTTACACTTATCGGCAGGCCTGCCGCCGATGATTCGTGTTGACGGTGATGTGCGCCGTATCAATGTCGATCCGATGGATCATGAAAGTGTCCACGGCATGGTGTATGACATCATGAACGACAAGCAGCGTAAAACCTTTGAAGAGTACTGGGAAACAGATTTTTCGTTTGAGATACCCGGTCTGGCACGTTTTCGTGTAAACGCCTTTAACCATAATCGTGGTTCTGGTGCAGTATTTCGTACTATTCCATCAAAGATATTATCTTTGGAAGAGCTGGGCGCACCGAAGATATTTGAAGATATCTCCAACACACCACGAGGCATCGTGCTGGTGACTGGACCGACGGGTTCAGGTAAGTCAACGACTCTGGCTGGCATGGTGAACTATGTAAATGAAAATCACTATGGCCATATTCTTACTATTGAAGACCCCATCGAATTCGTACATGAAAGTAAAAAATCGCTAATCAATCAGCGTGAAGTACATCGTGATACCTTAGGTTTTAGTGAAGCCTTACGCTCAGCCTTGCGCGAAGATCCTGATGTTATCCTGGTCGGTGAGATGCGTGACCTCGAAACTATCCGCCTGGCTTTGTCAGCAGCGGAAACCGGTCACCTGGTGTTTGGTACCCTGCATACCAGTTCTGCGGCTAAAACAGTTGACCGTATTGTCGATGTATTTCCGGCGGCAGAAAAAGAGATGGTGCGTGCGATGATGTCAGAATCTTTACGCGCAGTAATCTCCCAGACCTTGCTGAAAAAAATCGGTGGTGGTCGTATTGCTGCCCACGAAATCATGATCGGCACGCCTGCGATCAAAAATCTGATCCGCGAAAACAAGATCGCACAAATGTATTCTGCTATTCAGACAGGACAGTCGATTGGTATGCAGACACTGGATCAAAACTTACAGGAGTTATTGACACGGGGTTTGATCAGTAAGGATGAAGCACGTAAAAAAGCAGCGAATAAGGATGCGTTCTAGCATGAAACTAAATAATTTTATACTCGATGAGGAGCTCTAAGTGGATCGCGATAAGGCAATCAAATATATGCACGACCTGTTGCGTACCATGGTGCAGAAGAATGGCTCTGACCTGTTTGTTACCGCAGGTGCTGTACCGTCAATAAAATTAGACGGTTCTTTAAAGCCATTATCAAACCAGGCTTTAAGTCCGCAGCACACTCAGGTACTCGTTAGTGCCATCATGAACGACAAGCAGCGCGCAGAGTTTGAAGCTACGCAGGAATGCAACTTTGCTATCAGTTTGCCGGGAGTCTCACGTTTTCGTGTTAATGCCTTTACACAGCGTGGTTCTGTGGGTGTTGTACTTCGTGTTATCCGGTCTGATATACCGGAGTTTAAAGATTTAAATCTACCACCGATACTGCAGGATATTGCTATGACCAAACGCGGTCTGGTGATATTCGTGGGTGCTACCGGCTCAGGTAAGTCGACTTCACTAGCCGCTATGGTGGGGCATAGAAATCAAAACAGTTTCGGCCATATTATTACTATCGAAGACCCTATCGAATTTGTTCATAACCATCGGAACTGTATTGTCACACAGCGGGAAGTCGGGGTAGACACAGAAGATTTTGAGACAGCACTGAAAAACACTTTGCGTCAGGCGCCCGATGTTATTTTGATCGGTGAAATCCGTGATAGAGAGACGATGGATCACGCCATTGCTTTTGCGGAAACCGGACATCTATGTTTATCGACATTGCATGCTAACAGTACTAACCAGGCACTGGATCGCATCATTAACTTTTTTCCAGAAGATCGACGTCAGCAGCTGTTGATGGATCTGTCGTTAAATTTAAAGAGCCTGATCTCACAGCGTTTGATACCAACGGTGTCGGGTACTGGTCGTATGGCCGCGATCGAGATCATGATTAACACACCATTGATGGCGGACCTTATCTTTAAGGGTAATGTTCATGATATGAAAGAGTTAATAGCCAAGTCGAATGAACTGGGTATGCAGACCTTTGACCAGGCGTTATTTAATTTATATGAGGCCGGTCAGATAAAATATGAAGATGCATTAAGAAATGCTGATTCAGTCAATGATCTACGACTGAGAATAAAGCTGGAAGGTAAAGACTCTAGTCATACTGACTTGATGGAAGGTCTGGATAGCATATCGATGGAAGGCGGTGATGATAAGTCACGGCTTCGATAGTGTTATGTGTTTTAGTTATAAAAGTAAACTTGAAAGTAAGAGCCAGGGTTAACTTATGAACTTACAACCATACCTAAAGCTGATGTCTGAACAGCAGGCATCAGATATGTATTTCACCACCGGTGCCCCGGTCAGTATGCGTATAGAAGGGCTGATGCGTCCAGTTGGAAAAAGCATGCTTACCCCGGGAATGACAAAAAAACTGGCATATGATCTTTTGACGCCTGCGCAGATCAAAGACTTTGAAAGAAATCTTGAGTTAAACCTTGGTGTGTCATATACCGATATGGGACGATTCCGTATCAATGTCTATATGCAACGTGGTGAAGTGTCCATGGTTATCCGTTATATCCGAGCGGATATTCCTTCTCTTGATAGTCTTGGTTTGCCAGAAATATACAAGACCATGATCATGCGTAAAAAGGGTCTGGTTCTGGTTGTCGGTGCAACCGGCACAGGTAAGTCAACATCGCTGGCGTCGATGCTTGATTATCGCAACATGACTGAAAATGGTCATATCCTTACTATTGAAGATCCGATTGAGTTTATGTTTCGCCATAAAAAATGCATTGTTGGTCAGCGTGAGATTGGCCTGGACACATTGTCATTTGATAATGCTCTGCGTGAGGCAATGAGAGAAGCACCCGATGTTATTATGATCGGCGAAGCGAGAGACCGAGAAACTATGGCATCGGCATTACGTTATGCTGACACAGGCCATTTATGCCTGACTACATTGCATGCGACTAACGCAAATCAGACACTAGATCGGATGTTAAATTTCTTCCCCACAGATGCACATAACCAGGTGTTGATGGATTTGTCATTGAATCTTAACGCTATCCTTGCGCAGCGACTGGTAAAAACCGAAGATGGCAGCCGCGTTGCGGCAGTCGAGGTGCTGATAAATACACCGTATATCAGTAAGTTGATCCGGGAAGGAAAATTCAATGAAATTAAGGATATCATGAAAAAAGGTCACGAATCAGGCATGAAAACATTCGACCAGTCTTTATTTGAATTATATAAATCAGAAAAAATTGATCTACAATCCGCCCTGGCCAGTGCTGATTCCAGTAGCGACCTGGAATGGCAGATTAATTTTGGCGGTGACGGCAACGAGTTGCAGGGGGAAAATGAAAAACATGAAACGTTGCAGTTTCCTAGTACTTCATCTGACATCTAACATTAGCCTTTAGCTTATCTCATTTTTAATATTTTAGACCGTGGCCTTTTTGGATCTTCCAGCACTCGGCTTCCAGTTCTCAGCTTTCTGTGCTTGTGTCGATGGATGAGTTTAGTGGAAGTGCTGCTGCAATGTGCTCGCAGCATTTTTAATATCGCTGGCAGAAAATAAACCGCTGATAACGGCGGCCATATCGGTGCCTTGTTGTATGAGCTGTTGTATGTTTTTGTCTGTAATGCCACCGATAGCGCAAACAGGAATATTTATCTGCTGTTTGGCTTTACTGATAATCTCAGGTGTGACGTTATTAGCGTCGGGTTTTGTTGGCGAAGAAAACATGGCGCCGAAAGCAACGTAATCGGCCGAGTTTTTTTCTGCTTCGATGGCTAGTGTTAGACTGTTGTAGCAGGAGATGCCGATGATGGCATTGCTGCCTAATTGCTGGCGAGCTGTTCGTATCGCCGAATCATCTTTGCCTAAGTGTACGCCATCAGCATCGACTGCTCTGGCCAGTTCTACGTCATCATTTATTATTAAGATTGCCTGGTACTCGCTGCATAGTGAGCGCAGGGCATTGGCCTGTTGTAATCTTTTGTTCTGATTGCTGGACTTGTCGCGGTACTGGATGATTCTACTGCCACCTTGTAGGGCAAGTTCTACCGATCGGGTGAAGTTCTGTTCAGTGATTAATCTTTCATCTGTTATTGCGTAGAGGCCTTTCAGTCTTGTATCCGGTGCTTTTTTAGTGCTCAATTATGGTTCCAGAAAAAACGGTTAGGGTGGAGCTGTCCCATGCCTATCTGGTTGGCGTTAACCAGAGTTTTGTGCGTGTAATCCAGACCTTTTCTGACAGCACCTAGTACGTTTTGTCCGAGTGCAATCTGTGCGGCAATGCTGGAAGCCAGGGTGCAGCCTGAGCCATGGTACTTGTGGGGCAGACGTTCATTATGAAAAGTTTCTAGTTCGCGATTATTACTGAATAGCGTGTGTATCACATCAGGGGTTTTGCCGTGAGTACCTGTTAATAAAATATATTCGACGTCTGATTCGAGCAGTCCCATGGCGGCGGCAGATGGTGTGTCTGAGCCTGGAGATAACTCATGTACTTCATGTATGTTCGGTGTAAGAATCTTGGTGAGCGGTAACAATAATGTGCGTACGGTATCCACCAGGTCCTTGGTACTTAATGCACCATCAGTTTCGGTGCTGAATACCGGGTCATAGATAACCGGAATATCGGGGTAGTCGGTAAGGATAGAGTGTATCGCCATGGCGATTTCAGCGCTGCCAACCATGCCTATTTTAATGGCGGCGATGGGCATGTCTTCGAGTACGGCGCGCGCCTGTTCGATAATGATCTCT
>CAWBXM010000113.1:0-18142 GCA_963792545.1 uncultured Gammaproteobacteria bacterium
GCGCCCGTGCCTGCGGTCGGTGAGGAAGTTGATGTAGTTTTCCAGGTCGAGCTCAGTGCCTTCATTCTGTCGGCTAAGCCAGTGCCGTTGTGGGCGCAGGGACTCAAATTGACGCCGGATTTTATGTGCCTGTGGACGCAGTCTTTCAGGTAATTCCATGGCTAACGCGTGGCGCGATGTCATCAGCTGAAGCCGGCAATGGTCTTTTTGTAATTTTTGCTGTCTGTAATCCCATTCGTCGATAGCGATGCCTTCGCCTAAAACAATGTCATCATACTGGCTGGCAGGCAGATCGAGATCCAGTTTGATTTTACTTGACGTGGTTTCACTGTCTTTGGAAACGGTGATGTTATCCATGTCTTCCGCTGTTTTCATGGCATCGTCATCATCATCTTCTACAGTGCTGCGATCGACTTTAGTATATTCCGCCCAGCTCCACAGCGTTTCAAGGCGGAAGCTCATCAGGCCGTCGTTACCATCAGGCATTTCATCACGTTCGCCTTTTTTGCGCTTTTCCTGTTTTTTCTGCTCTTTTTGGGTTTTATTTTTATCCTGCGAAAGCTCTGGAATATCAGGGTCAGACGGCGCTTCGCCAGGATTTATTTCCTGAACTGGCGGTGAGGGGTGTAACCAGAGTGATACCGGCTGCGGTGGACGCCTGGCATATTCCAGCTTGACGGTTTCTGTCGGCTTGCTCAGTGCCAGGCGAATGAGTCTTTCCTGGCTGGCTTCGTCGGCAGGCAGCCTATCTGGATCTCGACGTTGCAGTAGATGTGCGGCCAGTAGATTCTGGTAAGACGTTCCCAGACCAGGCCATAGCGCCAGTGTTTTGAGTGTGCGGTGCTGGTTGCGGCTGATCCAGTTGTCACCTTTAACAGGGGACGCGGCAGGTATGGCCGAGAGTGCGGTAAGCCATAAATATAGATCACGGTTGAGTTGCCGGGTCGGAAACAGGGCGATACTGTCCGGCAGTCTCAGTGTTTCTTCATCTCGCCAGGCGTACTGGGTTTTCTTGCCGGTGCCAGCAATGCGCTGCAGCATCGAACGTCGGGCATGAATGTCTGAATCGGTCGCGTTTACGATACGTAGACCCGCTTCACCGCCAAGCGCGCGAAAAAAAATACCTGTGGCTCGACGAATCTCGTCCAGATGTACGACGGCTTCAGGATAGTGTGTGTCCGCACTATTGGTAATGAAGCGATCCCAGATTTTTCCGACGAATTCTTCCATAACGTTTACTTGATAAAACGGGTCCAGTCAGGTGGCAGCCAGATCATCATTGCAAAACAGAAAATGATAAGCCCGATAAAAAACAAAATAAATTTTCTCTGTGGATGTCTCCCCAAATTCGGAGGCAACGGCATGCCACAATTAGCGCAGCATTTATCCTCTACTTCAATATCACCGCCACAATGTTTACATGTAAGATTTGTCATTTAGAATTACTCACTATTTTAAAGCGCCGTCCATTTAGCAATCTGCTCTGGAAACAAATAGACCAGAATAATCAATGCTGGTATCACATAAAAATAAACCCGCATCAGTGTGCGTAAAACTACGTTTGAGTCTTTAAGCTCCATGAAGTAATCAACAATAATACGTCCTTTAATGGCGAGTACCAGTGCCATAATGACCACACTATTTAACTCGGTCGACGCCTGCTCTGCCATGTAGGCACTGAACAGGGTCAGCATGATAAGTATCAACCATAAGGTATCGATGAATTTTATATGAGACATTTTCATTTTTTAATCACCCTTACCTGATGACCCTTATCTGATCACATACAGCAGAGGGAAAATCACGATCCAGGCAAGGTCAATCATGTGCCAGTAGACAGCGATAGTTAATAGACCTTCGTGTTCATTCTGCGTATAAATACCGGTATGTACGCGATGTATAACCCAGATTATTGCGACACTTCCCCAGCCGACGTGTAAAAAATGGTTGAAGGTCACGTAATAGTACACGGCGTAAAATATATTGGTTTCGGTCGCCAGCCCTTGTTCCGAGTTCCACTGATATTCAAAATATTTAATGATCAGGTAAAGGCAGCCAGAGATGACAGCGCACCACAGCCAGCGCATGCAGATAGCCGGTTTATTTGCGCGCATGGCAATAACACCGCGCACCACAAAAAAGCTGCTGCTTAGCATGATCAAGGTGTTGCTGGTACCTGCTATCGTACTGAGTCTTAACGGTCCTTCAGCGAAAACTCCAGGGTTATGAACTTTTGCCAGAAAGTAAACGATAAACATAATGGCAAATTCACTCATCTCCGCCAGTATCGCTGCCCAGATGGCCAGACTGCCAGGAATTTTTCTGGTGTGTGTGCTGAAGTAGGGTGTTGAGTGTACTATCTCATTCATCTGCTTAAGTTATTGATGGCCGTCGTAGATAGCTACTGGTTGACGGGCTCTTTAATCAAGCGACCGATGACAGGGTAGGTGAAATCAAGACCTTTTATCGCTTTAGCAAACCCCATGATTCCGGCCACCAGAAATAGGGGTAAAAATAACATAAAATAAAGTTCCAGTGAGAATAATGCAGTGACCGACGCATAACCACTGGTCAGCATAATAAAGCAATTTATGATTATGAATATAGTCGTACTGATGCTGCTGGCAATCATGGCCTGTTTTAGATGGTTGCGGGTGATAAGCGATGCTTTTTTATAACGCAGTAAATAAAGCATCCATAGCGCTAGATAAAAGATCCCGACGAAGAGCAGGTTACCGATGAAAAAGGCTTCTGCATAGGCAGCGATATGGTTATCTTGTTTTGTATCGAGGCTCATGATTTGTTTTCTCCGATTTTTGCTTTTACCACTTCCATCAATGCGGCTACGGTTTCTTCTTCATCACTCAGTGGCTCTATTATTGCAGCGCGGCAGGCTTCTATCGGATCAAAACCGGATTTGATCAGTGTCGCTGCATACACCAGCAATCGGGTTGAGGCAGATTCTTCCAGATCATGATCTTTCAATACGCGCAGGGCATGAGCCAGTTCAATTAACTGTGCCGCAGTAGCTTTGTCGATCTCTGTTTCCTGTTGAATAATCGTAGTTTCAGTCTCCATGTCAGGATAATCAAAACGCATGGAGATGAAACGCTGACGAGTTGAAGGTTTCATGCCTTTCAATAAATTTTGATAACCGGGGTTGTAGGAAACGACCAGCATAAATTCAGCTGATGCCTGAAGGACTTCACCGGTGCGCTCGATGGGGAGCATGCGACGATCATCCGAGAGTGGATGCAGGACAACCGTAGTGTCTTTACGCGCCTCAACGACCTCATCCAGATAACAGATGGCGCCTTCGCGAACCGCTTTGGTTAGCGGGCCATCATGCCAGTAGGTTTCGCCATCACCGATCAGATGTCTGCCCACCAGGTCGGCTGCAGTGAGATCATCGTGACAGGCAATGGTATATAAAGGCCGCCCCAGCCTGGCTGCCATGTGCTGGATAAAACGCGTTTTACCGCAACCTGTTGGACCTTTGATCAATAACGGAAGTCGATTATTGTATGCGTGTTCGAATAATTCGATCTCGTTATTCTGACTTTGGTAATAGGGCAGTTCATTCATAGGTCTGTTCATAAAAATAAGTGTTAAGTACTAATTGCTAAGTTTTAAGTGTTAGGCTAATAATGTAGGTAGTAGCTATGGCGGTACAGACAACGGATAACCAGCCATACATAATACTGCGCCAGAGTAATGACACGCCGCGCAATTCCATAAAATCACGAATGATAAATATTGCCTTGATAGCCGCGGTCAATAATATAACGAGCATAACCACTGTACCACGGTATTCGAGTTTCCCCAGGGCATAAGTGGATAATGTTAGCAGTAACATCATCAGCCAGAGGTTATGCACGTTGTAGTATTTATGGATCACGTTTGTTTCGCCAGAGCTGCTCATCGCATGATATAAACAAGTGGAAACAGGATTATCCAGACCAGGTCAACCATGTGCCAGTAAGAGGCGCCGGTCTCGACGCCGATGTGATTTTTTGCACTATAACGACCACGCTGGGCTTTGATGGCGATGGCAAATAAAATGATCATGCCTAAGATAACATGCAGAAAATGGAACATGGTGAGCGACAGGTAGAACATATAAAAGGTATTAGTGCTTAGATTAATGCCATGTGAAAACTTGTCATAATATTCCACTGACTTAAGTAGTAAAAAACCTGCGCCACAGCCTAGCGAAGCATAGAGCCAGATGATGCAGCTTTTGACATTATCAAGTCGGATGGCATGGATAGCCCGCACCACAAAATAACTCGCGGTGATAAGCAGTAGTGTATTGAGCGCACCTAACTCGCTATTGAGCGTTAGCTGATACTGGTTAAACATCGCGATATTTTGTACGCGTGCCACGGCATAAGAAATAAAAGCAATGCCAAATACCAGTAACTCGGCAAAAATAAAAAACCAGATAGCAAAGTCACCGGGAAGTAATCTGGGTTCCGCTATTACGGATGATTCTACTGTAGATTCAATTCTTGTTGCTGTGTCCAAGAGTACATGTATCCTGATTTTAGCTTCTAATTGCGGAGTCTAATTCTAGTAGTGACAGCCCAAAAGAGCATTGATACGAGTCAAGGATGAATCGAAGAGTATAGTGAAGAATAAATCTCTGAATACGCTACCTTAATCTATCCCCAGACCAGGCGCGTACCAGTGCCCACAATGCGAAAACGATAAAAATAGTATGAACGATAGTGAAGTAGGATATGACATAAACCCAGGTCCAGGGTGAATCGAAACCACCCAGTAATACCATTAAAGCACTGACTAGAAACAGAGCAGCGGCGGCGATCAGGTTGATTTTTATGCCTAACAGGGCGTGGTAGCGATCGATAGTATCAGGCTGTGTTTTTCTATAGATCAATATCAGGGCAATAAAGCTGAACCCGGGTAAGACGGTTAGATTGAGTAGGGATGCGAGAGCGGCGTTTGAAGCGCGCTTTACCTGGGGTTCATCTACTTTTTCTGATTTCATAGTCGGGTCCTGAATTCTTATCTACTGATGTTGATACGAGAGTCGCCTGTTATGCATTATTGGTCGGACCATACTGCAAATTCATTTGCACTGGGCTCGGAAAAATGGAAACGACGACCGCCTGGAAAAGGGTAAATATCTTTTAAAATTGTACCACCATTCTTTTCTATTTTTTCTTTTGTGGCCTCAAGATCTTCGCTAAAGAAGACTATCAGTGCTGAGCCATTGCCAGTAGAAGCATTTAAGTCAGCCTTAAAGAAACCACCATCAATTCCCTGGTTTGAAAAAGCGGTATATTCAGGGCCAAAATCCTGAAATGACCAGCCAAATGTTTGTTCAAAGAACTTCTTTGTTGCTTGAATGTTTTTTGCGGGAAATTCTATATAGTTTACTTTTTCATGTTTATTCATTTGTGATGTAGTCATGTCTATTATTTAAAGTACGATGCAAGGCTCTTCTTTACACTCGTTTACCTCGATTGTGACATGAGATAACTTATGAAATTCACTTAGTAGTTCTTTGTAATGTTCCGTAGAGTTAGGGTAGTGCGTCACTAATGCAATTATTGCCGCATAGTGGTTTGCGCCTACCTTCCATATATGGATATCAGAAATTCTATTATCAGAATCTTTCTCAATAGCCTCTTTAATCGCCAGCTGATATTTTTCTTCGATACTTGCATCGAGTAATATTGGGCCTGTTTGTTTCAGCAGGGTATATGACCAACGTGTAATAATGATTGCACCAACAATTCCCATTACTGGGTCAAGCCAGTTCCAGCCTAAATATTTACCCGACACCAGGGCCACAATGGCAAGTAAGGATGTCATAGCGTCCGCTAGTACATGTAGATAAGCAGCTCTTAAATTATGATCGTGACTATGGTGATGTTCATGGCCATGGTCGTGATGATGGACATGACTATGATCATCGCTTAACAGAAAGGCACTGACTACATTAATAAATAAACCAATGCTGGCAACGGTAATGGCTTCATTAAAATGGATGGCCTGTGGCTCTATTATTCGTTGCAATGACTCGATTAACATAACCAGGGCTACCACAGCTAAAGCTATGGCACTTGCAAATCCGCCGAGTACATTAACTTTGCCGGTACCGAAAGCATAAGCTGGATTATCTGCATGTTTTCGTGCGAATCGATAAGCAAATATTGCAATCAAAAAAGCGGCTACATGTGTGCCCATGTGCCAGCCATCGGCGAGAAGTGCCATCGAGCCATAAACACTGCCAGCTATGATTTCTACGACCATCGTTATGGCTGTAAGTATCAGGACATATTGCGTCCGTTTCTCGCCTTTCTCATTTTTTACTGAGAAATCATGGCTGTGTTGCCAGTTTTCTAATGTATTGACATGCATTTCTATTTCCTTTTATTTCGCCTGACGTTTTAGTTAACTGGTAAAAATTCATGGATAACCACAAAAACAATGAATTGTTATTAGTTTATTTACCAATATTCCTAATTCCCCTTAGCTTATCTTTGCCAACTTTTTGTATGTACATTGCCCTTGGTTCAGGGTAAGTAGTTGAATATAGAATTACATTTGTTTCCGTGATTTGAATACCATAATCCCCCGTTTTAATGTACACGCCGCCAGGATACCGACCGGAAGTAGGATACCAGCCAGATCTATGTTCGCGTAACCATTCATTGAGAGCTGTGTACTCTTTATCTTTTGGGGTAAGACGTATACTTTGCTCACGGTCGTGGCTAAGAAATACATTCACTTCAGGCTCTAGCTTAATATCTAGTGATTCACTACAGCTAGCCAGAACCAATGCTGACAGTATAATAAAAATTCTGTTTATTTTATTGTTATACATAAATATTATAAATTACCTACCCATTCACGAGCATCTTCAATAGTGTTGAAAATATCGCATTCAAATCTCTTTCCGATCATTTCTTCACGATAACTATTTGCTAATGCAATAAGTGGGTCTTGAGTTACGACTATAGCAATTTTAAGCTTGCCTTTAGTGTTAGATATTATTTCATCAGTTGTAGCATATACTTTTGTATGAACGACCTCTATCGAATGACCTGTTACTTCCGTAAAGTCATTAATAATATATTTAATCGTTTGAAAATTAGAGTCCATATGCAAATCAAAGTTAGACTCTAATATTTCCTCACCGCTGATTTCTCCTGTGAATTTTCTATATAGCCCTCCTGTCTCCCATGTATTTGTATGTGGCATAAACTGCTTCTTAATATATTAATTTTAAATACGGTTTTATAATTGCATAACGCTCTTGCTAACCGGCCATTTATGCAGAGTGTAGCAAAGCGAAACGGCGTATAAATGGTCGGGTTGAGCTAATTATTAAGGCTTTCATCGTTTCCTTTTTCTTCAGGTGAGTGATGTTTTTCAAGGTGCTCTTTGAATATCTCAAGTTGTTGCTTGTGAATCTGAGAGTTTATAGCCTGAATAGCCGTTGTTTCTTTCATAAGCCTAAAAACCACCAGCAAGGCCAAGCTAACAATTAACAGCACGATCTTGAAAACATCTGGCCGCGTAAGTGATTCCGTAGATGAGAGTTCTCCGTAAAGAAGATAAAGTGCGCAAACGATTAGCCCAATGCGTGTAATCTTAATTGCAGACAACTTTAGATTACTTATGGCCTCGTCCTTTGTTTCGGAATATTTAATGTGGATTGAAGCCCATATGGTTAATGCAACACTCGCTAAGGCTATAAACATCGGAACTGCTAATTCTTTTATAAAATCCATCTCTATTCCTATCAGCCCTAACAGTGTATTAGACAGAATTCAGTATATAACTTAACGTGGCTTTGACGTAGTAAATTGTATTAATATGTTTTACAGGGAAAATTCTATTCTTGCAAGGAGTGCAGTACACGTATGATTCTATGTTTTGTTTCTAGGAAAAACATATCAAAAACTGTGGCTTGTGGTGTGCCTGAAGGTAATCGAAGGTGGTATGTTGTTTATGTTGAGTTGCTTATCAGGGCAGCTATAAATAAGCAGATTATCTGCACTATCTGTTGATGCTTTGGCTAATTGTTTTGAAGTGATAAGAAGGCAGCTGGATATTGTGAACTGCCAAAAAAAATACCGCCAGAAGAGGCGGTATTTTTTCGGTAGCTTGAAAAAGCTTAGACAGCTTAGTCGCTTACACCGGCTTCCAGCATTTCAACTTCTTTACCTTTTACGAAGAAACTGATGATGTACACCACCAGCCCGATAAGGAAGATGAGTCCAGCGCCTTCACGCAACCAGTAGAAAATTTCTACTTTTGCCTGTGTATCCATAAAGCTTAATGGTGTATCTGCGTAACGTTGCAGATAGACCTGCAGGATACCCGCGCCAGTCAGGAACAGTGTGATGAAGACCATCGATACTGTCATCAACCAGAACGACCACATTTCCATTACCTGTGCACTTTCATTGCCGGCTTTTTGACCGCGCATGATAGGCATCGAGTAAGAGATCATGGTCAATACCACCATCACATAAGCGCCGTAGAAAGCCATGTGGCCATGTGCAGCGGTAATTTGCGTACCGTGTGTGTAGAAGTTGACCGGAGCCAGTGTATGTAAGAATCCCCATACACCTGCGCCCAGGAAGGCCATAACTGCGGTTCCTAATGCCCATAATGTTGCGGCTTTATTAGGATGGTTACGACGTCTCCTGTTCACTACATTGAAGGCAAACAGCGTCATCATAAAGAACGGAATAGGTTCAAGCGCAGAGAAGATGGAGCCTAACCACTGCCAGTAATCTGGCGCACCGATCCAGAAGAAATGATGTCCGGTTCCGAGGATGCCTGAGATAAGTGCCATAGCGATAATGATATACAGCCATTTCTCGATAACTTCACGGTCTACACCGGTTACTTTGATCAGTACAAAGGCAAGCAAAGAAGCCATGATCAATTCCCATACGCCTTCTACCCACAGATGCACAACAAACCACCAGAAGTATTTATCCAGTACTACATTTTCAGGATTGTAGAAAGAGAACAGGAAGAATACCGCCAGTCCGACAAGGCCAGTCAGTAATACCAGTGAAATCACTGTTTTACGTCCGGTTAGAATGGTCATGCCGATATTGAAGACGAAAGCCAGCGCTACGACGACGATACCTAGTTTGGTGATAGTCGGCTGCTCAAGAAACTCTCGTCCCATAGTAGGCAGTAGATCATTCATGGTGATTTCGGCCAGTGTGGCGTAAGGCACCAGTAAATAACCGAGGATGGTTAGTGCACCCGCGACCAGAAAGACCCAGAACATGAGTTTTGCCAGGAAGGGAGAGTACAGCTCACGTTCGGATTCTTCGGGGACCAGAAAATACGCGGAGCCCATAAAGCCAAACAATAACCATACGATCAGTAGATTAGTGTGCACCATGCGGGCAACGTTAAAGGGGATTTCCGGAAATAGAAAATCGCCCATAACATACTGCATGCCAAGGACTACGCCAAACAGGATCTGCCCCACGAAAAGACCAATGGCTGCAATAAAATACAGCTTGGCCACGGATTGTGATTGATATTTCATATGTATCTCCCCTTAACCTTGAATGGTTGGTGGCCAGTCTCTAGCCACTTTGATGCCATCAACATATTTCAGGAACTGTGCAATTTCTTCCAGTTCCTGGTCATTAAAGTTGAATTGCGGCATGCTGCGACGACCTGGGATACCATCGACGGGACGGCTCTGGATAAAGCCCTTGATGGCTTCCGTACTTTCGCCAAAGCGGGTGTATACATTGCCAAGTTCAGGGGCAAAATATGCGCCTTCACCTATCAGCGAATGACAGCCAATACAGTTATTTATCTCCCACAGACGCTTACCTGCAGCTACCTCTTCGGTCAGATTTTCTCGATTGTCAGTTTTGGGCAGGCCTTGCACCGTATCAACGGTTAAGCCGATAAATACCAGGAAGAAGAAAAGCGATCCCCCGTAGTAAATATTTCGTGCCATGCCCTTGGTAAAGGTTTCTCTCATAGCGATTCTCACTTGATTGTTGTTAAAAAATTATAACAGTTAGAACTGTCGCGATTGTATTACCTAAACGGCGAGTGTTTCCTTGATGTTAATCAAGAGGAAACGGCCTTAATTCCGTCGCTCATATGCAGCTCCTTAAAAGTTTACCGTCAATCCCTGATAAGTCTGATCATAAATAATCAAAGCATGTCTGTCTTAACAACTGTTTTAGCATGTAGGAGTAGCCACAATTTTGTCTGTTTTTCGTGACCAGGGTGTGACCTGCAGGCGGTCCTGGTTATCATCAACGCCGATCTCAGCGTTTGTAAGATAACAGCCTGGATCTTCAGCCCAGAAATTGCCGCTTAACTGCCAGGCGCGTGTGCGAGAATTACCGCCACAGATATTTAGATATTGGCAACTGCCGCAACGCCCTTCAACTGGTCGCGACTTCTGTTTAAGGCCTGCCATCAATGGGTCAGACGTATCCATCCAGATATCTGAAAAAGTACGTTTTTTGATATTGCCTATGGTGTAGTCCCACCACATGGTATCGGGATGGACATTACCGATGTTATCGATATTCGAGATATTAACGCCGGAAGAATTGCCGCCCCAGTTATTTAACAGAGCCTCGATCTGCATCTGCATGTTGTGGCAGGTTTTTTTGCGCCCACAATAAAAGATAAACGCCATCTGCATCATTGTTGCCGGTAACAAATTCGCGTTTCTTACCACTGAGGATGTCATACCAGCAGGTTTCAAATAGCAGGTTCATGGCGCCCCGTGTCATCTGGTGATGCAGGTCATCTTTACGGTTTTTGTTGCCACGACCTGCATAATTCAGATGTGACAGATAAAACTTGTCAACGCCTCTCGTCCATCAATGCAAGCAGATCGGGCAGCTCGTACTGATTGTCCTGGGTCAGGGTAAAACGTAGACCAACCTTAATGCCGGCCTGGTGACAAAGGCGGATGCCACGTATGGATTCATCGTAAGCGCCCTGCTTGCGCCGAAATGTATCATGTGTCTCACGGCGTGCCATCGATGCTGATGCCGACGTAATCGTAGCCGACCTCTTTTATTGCATTGATATTCTGTTCTGTAATCAGGGTGCCGTTGCTGGACAGGCCGACATAAAAGCCTTTCTGTTTGGCATAATGTGAAAGCTCAAAAATATCCGGGCGCATTAATGGCTCACCACCGGACAGGATAAGCACGCGGGTACCAAACCGGTTTTAAATCGTCCATCGTATCCATCACCTGCCGGGTACTTAACTCACCGGGAAAGTCTTTATCGGCAGAGGTTGCATAACAGTGTTTACAGGTCAGGTTGCAGCGTCGCACCAGGTTCCAGATAACGACAGGCCCGGTGTTTGGCTTTCCAGCATTACGTACAGCGCCGCGTGTTGATGCCGCTGTGGAGGAATCGTGGACTGCATTCAGGTATTGGCTTAATCGAAACATAATATTTTGGTGTGTCCTTATGCGGCAAGTCGCATGCCGGTTTTTTTCAGGATAGCTGTACTGTACAGCGTTTCATGTTTTTTACAATTTTCCGCTAATAAGGCTTTTATATGATCTACTTTTTGCTCGACCTCGTCTCTATCGTGGCCATGAACCATCGCAAACAGATTATAAGACCATAGCGGCAGATGTCGTGGACGTTGATAGCAGTGGCTGACAAAATCCAGCTGACCGATCAGCTCGCCCAGTATTTTTATTTTGTTTTCATCGACATCCCATACGGTCATGCCGTTGGCGTGAAGTCCTAACTTGTAATGATTGGGCACTGCGCCAATGCGACGGATGACGTTGTTATCAAGTAATCGCTGCATGCGTTGCAATACTTCCTGTTCACTGATGCCGATGTCATGCGCAACTGTCTGGTAAGGTGAGAACTCTACCGGCAGACCCGATTGTGTGACGCTGACTATCTTGCGGTCAACTTCGTCGAGTCGATAACTGTTTATTGTCTGTGCCGGCCTGTTGGGGACGGGTACCGTGGTAACACGGTTATCTTCTGATAGATGAAGCCATAGACCAATATAAAATTCCTGGAGTTTAGGGAAGTTATAGACTTTGAGTTTTGTGGTCTGTTCGATTGAGGCTAATACCTGTTTGATCTGATCAGGTGTTTCGGTGGCTAATACAAACCACATATTCAGTTCATGTTCGCGTCGGTAATTATGTGCAACTTCCGGCAGGGCATTGACCAGTTGGGTAACGATTTCATAGCGTTCAGGCGGTACGCATAGAGCAGCCAGTGTTAAACCTCCGCCAAGGTTTACCGCGTCATATAATGGACCAAAACGTGTCAGTATTTTTTGTTGTTGTAGCGTTTTAACCGTTGCTATTAGACTATCTTCGCTGCTGCCGAGTTGTTCAGCTATAGACTGGAAAGGACGTGTTTGCAGGGGGAAGTTGCCCTGGTAGTGATTGATAAATTTGCGTTCTAAAGGCGATAGTTGAATCGCTGACAGTGGAGACGATGAAGGTGGCATCTGTAATGGTTTCTGGTCTGAGTGTTTCATCATCGTGTTTTATCCGCAGCTATACCTGATTATCGTCTTACTTGACCAGATGTAGCCTGGCTGGATTTTTTTTGAGCGGGTTATCTGATTTTTCGTGTTGGGCTTTTTCGGTATAACTAGCACCGCGCTGTTTGAAACGTCGTGTGCTGAACAGGATGGTATATTCGGTATTCTGCAGGCCACATTTGTTGGCAATATCTTCTACTTTTTTTGTAACTTCTTCTCTGTCACTACCATGCACCATAGTAAATAAATTATAAGGCCAGTCAGGCAGGCGGCGAGGGCGTCGATAACTCAGTGTGACGCAGGAATATTTTCCTATGCAGGTACCCAGCTCATCAACTTTGTCATCAGGGATGTTCCATACAACCATGCCGTTAGCTGTGTACCCCAGTTCTTTGTGCCGTACCACTACGCCATATCGCTTGATAGCACCGCAGTCGATTAAATATTGAAGACGTGAGATAACTTCCTGTTCTGTGCTGTTGAGTTGTTTTGCTATCTGTGCATAAGGTCGGCTGATTATCGGCAGGCCATGTTCAACCGCTTTTATTAATGCACGGTCGTATTCGTTCAACAGTAATACCTGTTTGTTCAGATTGGCTGTGTTCGTGTCAGCTGTGCTCATATCAGTTGTCCCGCTTTGCTCTGGTTCTCGTTTTGAAAGGCAAGTTTAAAGCCAAGATCAATGAAATAATCTTCCAGCATCGGTAAAGACATCAGAGGGTATTCGGTATGTTGTTCGATCTCATAGAGTACGATATCAAGATGTTCTGAGCTGGATGCGGTGACCACAAACCATAGATTAAATTCGTGATCACGTTGATAGTTATGATTGACCTCAGGAAAAGCGCTGACGATACGAGCTACACATTCGATCTTGTCCTCGGGAATAGACATCGCGGCCAGGGTGCTGACACCGATGCGGTTTGGTCTGAATACTGGGCCTACGCGGCTGATCACACCTCTTTCCTGCAATGACAGTGTTGTTTTTATGACTTCTTCCTCGCTCACATTTAACTGTTGAGCTATGTCAGCAAAGGGGGTTGCAGACAAAGACATATCACGTTGGAAATCATCCAGCAGGTGCTGTTCCAGTATCGAAAAATTTTTGATTGAATCTTTCATAAATATAAACCTTGGGTTTGTCTACAAACCTGTTTTATGTGCACGCGGCGTTAAAAATATGCCACTGGGTTTTTTGGCTGGCATGCTAGCTACCTGTTTAAAGTTTTCAGTATCAAAAACAGCCAGCCGGTCTTCATCACGAACGGAGGCCCAGACTTCTTCACCACGTGGTTCAAACTCCATGTGCAACACGCCTTTTCCGGGTTTCAGTGTTTTGATAATTTTTAATGATTGAGTGTCTATCACCTGCAGAGTATCGTTATTGGGTATTGCAAAATTCACCCACACATGACGACCATCGGGTCTTGCCATAACAAAAACCGGTTGGCCATGTACTTTTATACGGCCGGCTTCGGTCCAGCTCTGCGTGTCGATAACCAGAACTTCATGGTGACCAACGGCGGGAATAAACGCGTGGTTACCGGCAATCGCCCAGCCTTCGAGGTGAGGCATTTTAAACACGGGTAAAGGTTCTTCACCTTTGCCGTAACCATCAAGAATACGTCTGCTGCCAGCGTCCAGGTTCCACATGTCCAGTAATACCATGCCGTCTTCACCAAACAGGCCGGCGATGTAGTAACGGCCATCAGGTGTGATCAGGGCATCATAAGGATTTTTACCGATATTTTTAAATTTTGTAATGACGGGTTTTTTGTTATCGGATAGATCAGCTACCCAGATTTCACCCGCATCCCACAGGCTAAAAACAAATTTCTGTCCGGGAGCGTCAACCAGTCCGATGACTTTGGAGCGTAGTCCATCGTTACCGTATGTGGCGGGTATATCGGCCACCAGTTCTAAAGTATCCGCATTAAATATCTTCACTCCACCAGGGGTGTAGTTAGATACAGCGACCAGGCGACCATCCTGTGATATAGCGCCACCGATGCTGTTGCCAGATTGTAAAACACGTTTGACCAGTTTTTTATTGATGATGTCAATTTTAGAAAGTCCACCATCACGGCCGAAGATATAGGCGTATTGCTCATCGCGAGAGTAGACGGCAGAGGCATGTGATAGATCTCCCAGTCCTTTGATCCTGCCCAGGCTGGTATTAGTCGTGGTTTCGATAATCTGCACACTACCGTCAGCACGTTCTATAACTACGCCAAGATCACCGGTGCCACGTGCTACTGAATTTTGAGACAGTAGTATGGTTAGCGCTAGCGTTGAAAAAAGTAACATTAGGCGGGGCATTATTTTTCTTCCCTGGATTGCTTGTTTTTGTCTAGTTCGTTTTTGACCAGTTCTGTTCTTATAAGACTGCCAGTTTGTAATTGCTCGGTAAGCCAGATAGCCTCGTCTTTGCTGAGCATGCTTTTCCAGGGCGGCATGGCAGTGTTTTCACGGCCTTCCATAATGGTTGTTACCAGATAGCTTTTAGGTTTACCCGCCAATGTTTCTGGCAGTAATGCCGGTCCCAGGCCACCTTTTAAAGTCAGACCATGGCAGGAGCCGCAGTCATGCTTGAGAAAATGCAGCAGTTCGTCCTGACGAGATGCTGCAATCTCTACAGCGTTAACCTGTGTTGCCAGCAAGCTAATGACAAGCAGTATTTTTTTCATCGCATGTCTCTTCGAGTTTCTGTTCGAGCATCGTTTGAAACCAGTCAAGTTCATCGGCCAGTGAAACAACATTGCCGATGATGATCATTACCGGCGCTTTCATCTGTTTTTGACGGATAGCATCAGACAATTGATCAAGTCTTGTGATGACGCGCTGTTGTAAATTTGTTGTGCCATTCTGTACGGCTGCAGCGGGTGTCGAGGCAGGTAACCCGGCGTCGATTAATGAGCACGTGACTAAAGGCAGGTTGGCCATGCCCATATAGATCACCAGGGTGGAATCAGGGTCAGCGATAGATTTCCAGTTGAGATTCAATGGCTCATCATCATTGAAATGACCGGTAATAAATTGCACGCGACGACTTAAACCTCGATGTGTCAGTGGGATCCCACTGTAGGCACTGCAACCTGAAGCAGCAGTAATGCCGGGTACGATCTCAAATGGTATGTTATGTTTTTTTAATTCAAGTGCTTCTTCACCACCGCGACCGAACATGTAAGGGTCTCCACCTTTAAGGCGTACGATGCTACGGCCAGACTTCGCCAGGTTAACAATGATCTCGTTAATCTCACGTTGCGGCACACAATGTTTTCCAACTTCTTTACCCACAGAAATTCGGCTAATGCCTGTAGGGATGAGTTCCAGTATCTCCGCTGATACCAGTCGATCATAAACGACAACATCCGCTGTTTTTAATAAACGCAGTGCTTTAATGGTCAGTAATTCAGCGTCGCCGGGACCGGCGCCAACCAGTGATACAAAGCCTTTTTTATTCATCAAAACTCACCTCTCGTTACCGTTTCCTTCTTAAGCGTGTTGATAATTGTCAAAAAGGTTTAGATGGCGTTGATGATGGTCTGTTTGGCCCTTTTTTTCATTGATTTATGTCAAGCGATGGTAATGTAGCTCTGCTGAGCAGGAGGTAAAGGTGAAATATTTTATAAAACAGCATGTTATAAAATATTTTCTATTAGTATTCAATAAATCTAAAGGTCCTGTTACAGGAGGTTTTTATAGGTTTGCCGCGATATTTTAGCTATGGAGTTACCCAAGGTCATTTTTTGTATACATTACTTGCAGACACAAAATTATCGTTTCTTGCTTAATATCAAGTATTAAGTAATCAGAGGGGATTATATTTAATTTTTATTGTTACGATAACATAGGAGTGAGTTTGTGAAGACAATAATCCAGTCCGTATTACTAACTGCATTGTTACATATGCCGTTCTTAACTCTTGCAGCAGTGGCTGCACCTGTAGCTGATGATAATGATAATCATAAAGCTAGCCTGCCTGCTGCTTACGAAGGGAGAAGGTTGTATGTTTCCTATTGTCTGTTATGTCACGGGAGTGATGGCAAGGGAGATGGGCCGTTAGCAAAGGCTATGAAGATTCATCCGGCAGATCTAACCACTACTGTCCGCTCAAGAAGTGACACCATTCTCACCAAGATTATTACAGGCGAGGGCCGGCAGACTATTACCGGGCGCGACCGCCACAACCTGCTCAGTGATGCCATGCCTGAATGGAAAGACGTGTTCAGTCAGTCACAGGTCAAATCATTGATTGCTTACCTGCGTTTTCTGGGGCGTAGCAAACATGAGCTGATGGGGGATCCTGAACTCGGTATGCAGTTATATCAGAAGTATTGTCAGGTCTGCCATGGTGTCGAAGGTGATGGCGATGGCATTATGACGAATTTGATGGGCATCATGCCGATGGATCACACTAACCCCAACGAGACCGATCAACTCAGTAATGAAGAAATAATCAATAGCATCCTCGATGGCAAACAGAGATTCATGCCTGCCTGGCGCGGTATTCTTAATCAGGATGATGTCGAGGCGCTGGTCAGTTATATTCGACTTTTGTCGCATTATTGATTATCCAGGGTCTGCAGCCGACTGTTATCGGCCGCTCGCCAACTGTAAATTATTGTGACGATTAGTCTATGAAAAAAGGTCGTTATTATCGAATACTTTACACCTCAGTAATTGAGGGATTTCTATATGTTAGCTATCAACATGAAAACGTTGAGCATATTAGCTAACCACAATTGCGGCATGGAAATTGCTTATTTTTTAGTCTAAATAGAGTCATCGTAATGATGGCTAAATGATAAAAGGAAGGAGAAAATGGTAATGAAGAAATCATATTTGCTGTTGGTATGCTGCAACGTATTCTCAATGAAAGTACGTAACTTTACGGTAGCTGCGCTGTGTTCTCTATTTTGGATTCCCGCCGCACATGCTATCCCGATATCTACCAGTCAAGCCGTTATCGATTCAGTAATATTTAATCCTACCGGACTAAGTTTAGCACCAGCTCAAGACGCAATTTCTTTCCCGCCAGGTAGTCCGCCCTCGGGAGTGAGAACATCGAGCAGTGCATTTTCCCGATTTGATCTGAGGGATTCGAGTACGAATGGGCAACAATTTTTTGGCTCGGATACGGCCTCTGCCCCAGGAATCGTTTTTGTTCCCACGGTGATCGAGGGCGCAGTGCCCCATGCCCAAGGTATAGCTTCAACAACCAGCACCCCGACACTGCACGGAAGTGCGACGGCATTTGCCGCCCCAAGTAGCCTAAGTGGGAACTTCGCCCTACCTACTACCTGCCATCCATGGCAGTATATGCAGTTTTTGGAAAAATCTCAGCGGCCCCATGTTTAATTTATTTTGGGACCGATCCGCCTGTAACCATAGCTATGGCTATGCTTTAATTACGGGCGTCCTGCCCGTTACCCTACGGGCTCGCTTCGCTCATGTAAAATTGTTCCTACAATTTTATCGGCGAATCGACCAAACGACCGCCACGGATGGCGGAAGTGTCGATTTTGCAGGAGCATCACATCGACCTATCTCGCTGAGATTTCCCCAAAATTCTGTATTTCTATGAAATATTCGGGTTAACGAGTTCGGTGATAT
>CAWBXM010000114.1:0-20751 GCA_963792545.1 uncultured Gammaproteobacteria bacterium
TTCCACATCTTTGTCGCTGGAAAACGATCATCTATCCAGGTCATTAACTTACTCATTACGCGTCCTCCTGATCGTCACCAACACGAATGACATTATCATTTAAATATTTATACGGTGGCACTACCAGGTTAGTCGGCGCAGGCACACCCTGGAATACACGACCAGCAAGGTCAAACTTAGAACTGTGACAAGGGCAAAAGAAGCCGCCTAGCCAGTCAGCGCCTAGATCCACAGCCGCAATATCCGGGCGGAAAGTGGGTGAACAGCCCAGGTGCGTACAGATACCCACCAGAACCAGAACCTCTGGTTTGATCGAGCGCTCTTCGTTTTGCGCATAAGGTGGCTGTTGAGTGACAACCTCAGATTGCGGGTCACGCAGATTATCATCATTTTTAGGAAGATCAGCCAGTGTTTTAGCCGTACGTTTAAGAATCCAGACCGGCTTACTCTGCCACTCAACGATCATTAAACGTCCTTCTTCGAGCTTGTTGATATCAACATCTACAGGCGCACCTGCATTTTTTGCTCTTTCGCTAGGCATCCATGAGGACAGGAATGGAACGGCAACAAAACCCGCACCGACCGCTGCAACCACCGAAGTGGAATTGACTAGAAAACGGCGTCGTTTTGTATCTACAACCCCGTCTTTAGACTTTATGTCAGTAGACATATTGGATATCTCCAAATATTAAATAAAATTCAACTTGCAAGTTAGTCGGAAAAACTGAACGATAGAGCTTCAATTTCTCCCGCAATTTCTGAGCAACCCGGTCGTCTTGTGTATAATTTTCGCTCTATTTCACAAAAACCACATGCAAATCAAGGACGCATGGTTGCAAACGGCGCATAGAATAGCGTAAATTAGCATTTTAGCCAAGTTTAATATAATAAAAATAATAAAAACAAAGGGATATAAAACTCAGATGCTTCAACAGAAACACCCTTTTTCGTACTTTTTTATCTGGTTGATTGCTGGCGCCTTTTTAGGACTGGTATTTCTGTTAATTAACGGTGACATTAATCTCACCACGAATCAGGCAAACCAGTCAGAAAAATCAACGACTGAGACAAATAACACGCCTGGCAGCCAAAGTTTCCAACGCGGCTTTTCCGACGCTGTGATGAAAGCAGCACCTGCAGTCGTAAGCGTTCAAACCATTATCTGGTCAGAGCCTGGGTCTGACAAGCCGGCTGAAGAAAAAATCTTTCAACAGCTGTTAGGCAAAACCTCACCGCACAAACCCCGACGTCAGGCTGAAACGGGTTCTGGATCAGGCGTCATCATACAGAGTGATGGTTACATTATAACCAACTACCATGTGATTGAGCATAGTGAAGAAATCCGCGTCAGATTAAACGATGGTCGCGTAGAAAAAGCAAAACTCATCGGCTCGGACCCTGACACCGACCTGTCCATACTAAAAATAAACCTGCAAGGCCTGCCTGCCCTTACCATCGCTGACATAAACCAGCTTAGAGTCGGCGATATTGTGCTCGCGATCGGCGACCCATTTGCCATTGGTCAAACTGTCACACAGGGTATCATCAGCGCCACAGGACGAACCCATGTCTCAAAAAATACCTACGAAAATTTTATACAAACCGATGCGGCAGTTAATCCAGGAAACTCTGGTGGTGCTTTGATAAACACTGATGGCGAAATCGTCGGTATTAATTCCAATATTTTTTCCAGTACAGGAAACTTTCAAGGTATAAGTTTTGCCATTCCAATTGACCTGGCTAAAAAAGTAGCGGAAGAAATAATCAACTACGGCTATGTAGTCAGAGGCTGGCTTGGTGTAGAAGGACAGGAACTAACCTCACAGATATTACAGTCAGTCGAACTAAGCTCGATGCATGGTATTTTGATCACCGAAGTAGATAAAAATGGTCCCGGTGACATTGCCGGTTTGAAGAGCGGCGATATCATCACTTCGATCAATCAACAAGAAATATTCAGCACCAACGATATTCTAAATCTGATCGCTGCCGGCAAACCGGGTGATGAATTTGTAATTGATGGCATTAGAGAACGCCAGAGTTTTATGACCAAGGCAGTGCTGGGGCAGCGGCCGTTGATGAGCCGTTAGAAGCTCATCAACGGCCATGAAAAATTAACTACAAGGAGGTAGTTTATGTCGTTTTTTCAGGAGTCATAAAACGATGAATAATGAAAAATCACAGTCAAAAACCTGCTTTACAGCCTGTCATTCTGAACGATAGTGAAGAATCTTGATAGCCTGTAATGGTGTTGCAGGCTAGCAAGATTCTTCACTATCGTTCAGAATGACATAACAGCGCGGTTTTTAGTTTTTGGTCTGTAATTTTTCACTGTTCATTTTTCATTGCCGATCGAAGTGAGGCCAGAAAGGCCCGGTTTTCACTCGGTGTACCAACGGTAACACGCAAACAATTAGCAAGCAGCCCAGCGTCGGCCTTCATGTTTTTTATGAGTACTCCTGACTGTTTTATACTTTCAAAAACATCATTAGCACCCTTATCTAACACGCGGAACAAAATGAAGTTTGCCTGGCTCGGAAAAACCTGCAGCTGTTTTATTTCGCTCATCTCATGAAATAACACCTCACGTTCATCGCGAATCAGCTTCGCCTGCTGATCCAGCTCAGCAACATTATCTAATACAAACTCGGCGCAGAGCTGCGTCAAAACGTTAACATTATAAGGTAATCTTATCTTATCGATCTCATTGATGATATCAGGGTGACCACAGAGCAAACCCAATCGTAGTCCCGCCAGCCCCATTTTTGAAACTGTCCGCATAACCAGTAAATTATCAAAGTCATTCAATCTATCCATAAAACTGATTTGAGCAAATGGATGATAAGCCTCATCAAGCACGACCATTCCTGGTGCAATGCTTATAATTTCTTCGATGTCTTTTTCGTCATAACAGTTCGCCGAAGGATTATTTGGGTAGGCGATAAAAACTAAAGCCGGCTGATATTTTTTTATCGCCTCACGTGTTGCATCCATATCAAGCGTAAAGTTTTCTGTCAGCGATACTCCCCTGTATTTGATACCGACAAAATCTGCGATCATCTTATACATGACAAAACCAGGATCAAAAGACAGCAGACATACTTCTTTACTGCCCTCATGATCAGCCACTGCCATTGCCAGCATCTGGATCAGTTCATCTGAACCATTACCCAATACTATCGATTTATCCTTCGGCACTTGCATTACCTGCCTCAGCCGAGTTCGTAGATCACTGGCCGCAGGATCTGGGTAACGGTTAAGTTCTGCAGCACTTAATATTTCCTGTAACGCCACCTTTAAGACTGCCGACAACTGATATGGGTTCTCCATTGCATCCAGTTTTATCAAACCACTGGCGTCAGCCACATGATAGGCATCAATTTTTTTTATGACAGGACGAATCCAGCGTAATGATTTTTCTAGCACAGCATTCTCGATTGATTATTTACCACGCATTATACGTTTAGAAGACGAGTAAAAACCCACCTAAAATAAAAAATTAATTATTTACTTGAAATTGAAAAAACTATCTACAGATTATCAAGCATCAAACAATTACTGTATAGGAGGCTATATTATGAGCTTAGTAAGACACAACAATCCCTGGAATTTATTGAATTCACTGCAACGTGAGCTTTACGATCCCGCATTTAACCGTAGCGACAATGACAGCTCTGTTTCCACCGCTAACTGGGCACCTTCTGTCGATATAAGTGAAGACGAAAAATCATTTACTCTACTGGCTGACGTGCCTGGTGTAGATCCAAAAGACATCGATATATCCATGGAAAAAGGTGTATTGACCATCAGAGGTGAACGTAAGTCTGAAAATGTTGAAGAAACCCAGAACTATCGTCGCGTCGAACGCCAGAGCGGTCAGTTTTATCGACGTTTCACTCTTCCAGACAGTGCTGATGCAGACAAGATTGAAGCGAAGTCTGAGCACGGCGTTTTAACTATAACGATACCTAAACAGGAAGTAGCTGTTTCACGTCGCATCGAAGTGAAGCATTAATTGCCGGTAACCATAAAAAAGCCCGCATTAAATGCGGGCTTTTTTAACTCGGCATTTAGATTAGAGCTTTACGGCTTTACTGCTGGCTCTATCTGCTCCATTTTAAGCTCAGACGGTTCATCCTTAATCACTTTTAATTCTACACGACGATTTTTTGCGCGCCCCTCTTCAGTTCTGTTATCCGCTATTGGCTGGCTCTCACCATAACCTTTCGCGATAAGCCGATTTTCTCTTACGCCCTGAGATACCAGATACGCTTTTACACTCGCTGCGCGCTGCTCAGATAATCGCATGTTTGCATCGCCCGAACCTTTATAATCGGTATGCGCCTGCACTTCTATCTTTTGCAGTTCCGGGCTGGCATTAATGGTTACTGCCGCTTCATCTAAAATAAGTTTTGAATCTTTTGTTAGCTCAAATGATTTCGGCTCAAAGTTTACACCTTGAATTTTTATAGCAACGATCGAACACCCTCGTTCATCAACTTTTATATCCCCTGGCGAATCAGCACATTCATCCTGGGCATCAATAATCCCGTCATTATCACTATCAGTGCTAATGACTACAGCTGGAACAATAACAGGCTGCGCGGCTACCGGCTCGACCACCGGTTCTGTTACTGGCTCAACCATTGGCGCTGCTACAGTCACTGCCACAGGCTCAGGCTCAGCAACAACTTTACGTCTTGGTTTTGTACCGAAACGTTTTAATATACCAACAAAAGCCATGCTCGCGTCTTTATCGTAAAGATCAATTCCTGCGCGTATTGCAATGCCATTGCTTAATCCATACTCCAATCCAGCACCATAATGAACTTGAACACTATTATTTTGCGAATAATTAACAGAGGAACTATTATCCAGTGCAGAGAGCCCGCCGTGCAAATAAGCCTGCAACCCTTTTCGCGAGTTCACGCCATCACCTTCACTTTCACTGTTTCGCCAGAAGTACCATAATGCAGACGCGCCGTATGTTGCATAATCAATCGAACCATTGGGCTGAGAAACAAACGAACTACTCAATTTAGCAGAACCAAGATCGGCATAAAAGCCTTCGGCGGTTAAGTACTTGTTATAGTCAAAACCAGCAAACAGTTTAAACCCGGCATCCTGATCATCGCTCACACGGTAACCCGTGTTATTCGTATCAGGATCTAATTGGGTAATGCCCAGGCCTGCACCCAGATACCAGGTGTATTGATCATTTTCATCAACGCCATCGGCAAAAACCAGACCACTCAATACCTGTAATGTAAACGCACATAACCATGCACTTGTTGCTTTTTTTATTATCATTATTTGTCCGCAACTAAAGTTATTTTTCTTCTAAACAGTAATGTAAGCGTAAGGATAAACAGACCCCATGGGCCAATACTACCCGCGCCGTTCAAGCCTGTATTAATTTCTGCATTTTGATCATAAGGTTTTGCATTCGCATCCATATAATCCGGTGTGCCATCATTATTACTATCTGCGCAATTTGGATAACTATTACATTCATCCATATCCGGTACGCCGTCACCATCACTGTCGCCGCCAAATGGCGCACCACTGCTGTCTGCATCCAGCACATCAGGAATAGCATCATTATCGCCATCGCTAGTTAAGCTTTCACTCGCATCTGGAATACCGTCACTGTCACTATCAAGATCACGATAGTCAGGCAGGCCATCTCCGTCGGTATCTAGCAACACACCTGAGACCAACGAACCTTTTTCATCGCTATCAGGAAGTCCATCACCATCTGAGTCGGTTTCCAGAAAATCCGGTGTACCATCCCCATCGGTATCAGGGCAATTAACTGGGAAACCAGGGCATTCAACATTATCTGGAATACCATCTTTATCGGTATCCTGTGAGCCATCATCAGCTGAGCTGATATCTAGATAATCCGGCAAGTTATCGCCATCAGTATCACGCGGAGTGACATTATCATCAATGCCATCTACGTTTAAGTCTGCACCGCCGGTGATATCAATATCATAACTATCATCGATATTGTCACCGTCAGCATCGCTACCACTGGCACCCGATTCATCTGCATCGGTTAAACCATCCGCATCACTATCCAGGTCAAGATAATCAGGGCTGCCGTCAAGGTCTGAATCCATCGCATTGGTTAATGGATTGTCATCTGCATCAAGATTCGGATCTTCGACTACATCAGGAATACGGTCGTTATCATCGTCCGGATCCAGGTAGTTCAATAGACCGTCATTATCAAAGTCAGCGAGCGGACCATCATCAGGATTACTATCCATGTAATCAGGTTTTCCGTCTGCATCTACATCCGCACAAGGTATTCCAGCAAGACATTCATCTGCATCACTGATACCGTCGCCATCACTATCTCCACTACCGGTAATATCAGTACCCGAAGCATCACCGTTATCAGCATCCAGATAGTCCGGGATTCCATCAGCATCAGTATCGATCACACCTTCGGTATCATCATCGATGCCGTCAGCGTCGCTGTCAGTATCCTGATAATCCGGTATACCGTCACCGTCAGTATCTAATGGCTGGGTATCATCGATACCGTCATTATTTAAATCGAGACCGCCAGTAAAGTCGACATCAAGCACATTATCGATACCATCATTATCGACATCGTTATTAGCCGTGCCGGTTTCAACTGCATCAGGAATGCCATCGTTATCACTATCCACTTCCATGTAATCCGGTGTGCCATCGTTATCACTATCTGCACATAAAGGGTAAAGCTCACATTCGATATTATCGGCAATGCCATCGCCATCACTATCGCCTGCATTTGGAGCTGAACCTGCTGAAGCAGCATCAACATAATCAGGAATACCATCACCATCATTATCGGTCAGGCCTTCAACACTATCATCTGTACCATCACCGTCACTGTCGGTATCTCGGTAGTCCGGTGTGCCATCACCATCAGTATCGATTGGTGCGGTTGGATCAATGCCGGCTTCAACCGCATCATCGATGCCGTCACCATCTGAATCAGTATCCAGGTAATCCGGTTGACCATCGCCATTAGTATCCGCACACGCAGGGTAAGCTGTACATTCAACACTGTCTGGGATACCGTCGCCATCACTGTCGCCGTTAGAGCCGACATCTACATAATCAGGGATTCCATCGCCATCAGTATCAATCGTACCTTCGATAACATCATCAATACCGTCACCGTCGCTGTCAGTATCCTGATAATCTGGTTTACCATCACCGTCAGAGTCAATCGGGTTATTGACATCAAGACCGGCTTCTACTGCATCAGGGATGCCGTCATTGTCACTATCAACTTCAAGGAAGTCTGGCGTGCCATCACCGTCAGTATCAGTACAACTGCTATCATACGGAGGGCCTGAAGGACATTCGACAGAGTTTGGAATACCATCATGGTCATCATCCAGCGTCAATGTGATCTCATTAACAGTAGCGTCAGTCGCACTGTTACCTGCAGCATCGACACTTGTTACAGCAACGTCATTCTGACCTTCGGGCAGAGCAAATGGACCACTGTCTGGTGCGACCGTAGCTGTATCCAGAGTCCACAGACCGACTGCATCAGTGGTGACGGTATATGTTGCACCCGCCACGACGATGGTTAAGATCGAATCAGCTTCTGCGCTTCCACCAATAACCGGTGTCGCATTATTAGTTGTTAACAGGTCAACTGTCGGTATGGCGATGACTATATCTTTATCAGTCTGAACGGTTGCTGCATTACCTGTATTACCTGCAGCATCTGTTTGGCTGGCATCGATAATAATCACGTTAATACCATCTGCTATGCCAAAAACATCAAAGACTCTTGACCAGTTACCCGCTGTACAGGTCTTATCCTGTATTGCAGGATTTAGAGTAGCGCCAGCAATATTAACGGTCACATCACCGTCACCGTTATTACAAGTTCCAGTAACCGTATAACTACTATCGTTCGCAGCATTTACTACAGCGGGAACTGTGATAGTCACCACTGGGGCTGTGATGTCGAAAACAGCGGACGCAGGCGTGGCGGCATCATTACCATTACCCACTAGATCCTGCGCTACATTTGCCGCAACGTTTATTGTTATATCAGCAGTTGCTGAAATACCAACCGTATATGTCTGCGCGTCAACGGCATTAAAGCTGGCCAAATTGATAACACCATTAGTTACCACAATATCGCCACTATCAAACCCGCTGACATCTTCATCGAATACAAAGCTGACGATAAACTCATCTGCATTTACAAATGCGGGAACATTTTGAATCTGTACGCCAGGTCTCACAGTGTCTTTATCAACTTCGACAGCCACTGCATTACCTACATTACCGCCAGCATCCGTTTGCCGTGCACCGATGCTTATCATGAAACCCGGGGCAGTATCAGAGAGCGAAGACAGGTCAAAAGTAGAACTCCAGGTTCCGCCAGCTGTACAGCTTTCTAAAGGTGTGAAAAACGCAGGCCCAAGGCTTAATAATACAAGCACATCACCATCGCCCGCAGAGCAAGTACCACTTACAGTGTAGGCAGACTGGTTTGCCAGATTAACAGCAGGGAATGATGTAACTGCAACATCAGGTGGAGTGTTATCAAATACAGTAACTTGTGTAACTGCTGCGGTGTTGTCATTAGATGAAAGATCCTGAGCCACATTAGCATTCACACCGACAGAAACATCACCAACACCAATCGGTTTTATATCAGCAGTGTAGGTATCACCAACACCACCCACATTTATAAAGTTACTGACAGTGGCATTTGAAATTGAGATATCTGTATCAACAAAACCATTAACAACTTCAGTGAACTTGAACGTTACATTAAACGCATTAAGACTATTCACACTTGCAGGCTGATTCAGTATTGATACACCGGGTAGAACTGTATCAACCACTTCAACTGTTCTTACCACCTGAACTGCGGCATTACCTGCTGCATCACTGACATCATAGGTTACCGTGTAAGTTCCAGCGACATCGGGATTAACCGAGTTGACAGCAACAATAGCTGCAGTGATCGCTGCTGCGGTATCGACATTATCAGTCGCTGTCGCGCCAGGATCCAGGTACCCACCAGCACGTTCGATAGTAAGTGGTGAAACACTGTTTAAGGCAATCACAGGAGCTACCATATCAAGCACTATTGCCAGCAGACTAGATGCACCAGACACATTGCTCGCCGCATCGGTCACTGTCGCCGTAAAGTTCAAGCTGCCCGCCACTAACACACTGCTGGTGATGTCTACATAACCCAAAACGATATCGCCAGCAGCCACCGTCGCGGTGCCTACCTGAGTTGCTCCGTTAAACAGTTTAACCACGTCACCGACAACCACATCCGTGGTCGTACCGCTTTGATCGAACGTCACGCGCAGCGTCGGCGTAGTGTCATTAGTTATATCGTCGCTATTACTCGGACCCGTATCCGATGCAGCTAACAGATCCACACTCGGCGCTAACGCCGCTACAATATCAACAACAGCATTAACAGTGACAGTCAGCGTTTGCGTATCATTACTCAAACTATCAATTGCAACGCCACCATTAGCTAAAGTATCAGTCAAATCTTCAGCTTTAACTGTAACAACATAAACGCCATCAATTACATTTTGTCCCAGGATGAGAGATCCATTAACCGCGTCGATAGAAAACATTACCGAATCTGCACCACCAGAAACCGAATATTTTATTGGATCACTGTTAGCATCTGTTGCAATAACTGAAGTTATAACTGTTCCAGATAAGCCAGAAATAGTAGTTATTGAAGCAGTATCAGCCCCACCGTTACTAGTGATTACCGGAAATAGATTAGAAAAACTGAGTGGTGGAGAAAAGGCACCTTGAGCAGCAAAGGACACGGTATTATCATCAATCTTATCGTCATAACCACCTATGTCTGTATTAAAACTACTTTCTTGAGTTGATGTGGCTAAAACAAACTGGGCAGCAGTGTTTTTATCGAAACCACTACCTCCATTAATAGTACTAACTAACTCTCCCACACCAACAGGGTCGCCATCCTGACTAGTTCTCAAAATATCAGAAATATCAGTTAGGTGCTTTAAATTAACAACTGCTGAAAATGCATCAAAATTCATGCTAAAACTTACAAAAAAGTCAGCGTTATTATCTCCATCAATGTTTGCATTACTACTTACACCATCTACACTAGCGGCATAGCCTTCAATTGTTCCTGTTTTGTCATAATGAAAATCCGTACCAAAAGTTAATGGAGATAAATCTGTCGGAAAATCTGTCGGATTTGTTATTGATGATGTACTGGGTGACGTATTGGTGTCACCTCCACCTTCAAAGACTCTAAGAGTATAAGCACCAGTTTTCCCTTTCACTAATAGAAACACATCCAGGCTGTTGTCAAGATCAACATCCATGCCAATCCATGTATTTGTGCTGTATTCAAAATTACCAGATCCATCTAAGGCTTCACCTGCTCCATCAACTCGAAACCGAAAAGCGACTTCATCGTCTGCAGTGGCCGGTGTACCTTTATCATCATATTTGGTATAAAAAAGTGGCAACGATAAAGTGGGCGATCCACCTGTTAGCGAATTTGTGCCGACTAATTCACCCGCACCACCTGCCTGATAATCATTCCCTGGATCGAAATTTAGCCCATCCAGAACAGGTATCCATGAAGTTGAATCATCAGATAAAGGTATTACCAAATTATGTTGATAAGCCGGATTTTCTAAAACAGCAACATCAAGCAAACCAATTTCCTGCTCTAATATCCAATTACCACCTACCCCTGTTATATCATCAGATGCAGCCACATCAGTTCCAGTTGATATTGCTAAAAAATCGATGAACTCCTTACCCTTACTTCCGCCGCCAACATTACAACCATAAAGCAAAATATCTGCTTGTTCAGTCAATGACTTCGACCAGAGAAATAACTGTGATGAATAATTTTTTAGATTTTCAGCATTAAGACTTCCATTACCAATTAAAATTTCTCCTTTATTGCCATGAGAAATAATGTGTAATGCAGTAATATAACTTTTTCCTTGTAAAGTGGAGGTGATTTGACTAACGCCATCCTGATTTGCATCGAGCACGATAACTTCGATGCCATCGCGAATATTCGATATCAAAGTGTCACGATCAGGAACTTGCTCATCAACGAAAACAATCTCGTGGCTGTGTGGCTTTACATCGGAAACATAAAACGAATCCCCTACCATCGAATCCTGCATGGCTTTGCTTGCTGCAGCAATTACGGGGGTTGATGCCAAAGTGGCCATTAGTACGAACAATACTGTTCTTAACATCGCTATACGTTCCTAAGCGCACCTGATGAATAATTGCCAGCGGGCATAGTCAGGTGCACATTAATAAATGTGATTAATTCTTATTTTTATTTCATTTAAAGCAGCGAGGGGGAAAGCTTCTTGAAAAAACAAGTGACTTTCAGCTGCATGTTATTTGTTCGCATTTTTTAGTTATTAACTAAATTCACCAGAATTCTGACAATTTTGTCATTGTTTTGACAAAAACCACCTGAAATCAGCGATATACCGTAGATATGGTATCCCTTATATTGTTATAGGCAATATTAATGCCAATAGCCAGTGTTCAGACAAAACCAGGCGCCAACTTTTTGACTATGCTATTAACTGAGAAAAAAATATGGCCAGGCGCGCCGGAAAATTGATTAAATGCGATGGAGTATTAGCGAGTATTGTGTGACAAGATGGTAAAGCTGTCTCTGCGGGTAAGTTTTCTTATTACTTAATACGGTATTCCGCTGAACGCGCATGCGCCGTCAGGCCTTCACCACGCGCAAGAGTTGATGCGGTTTTACCTAGCTCTGAAGCACCTTGAGCTGAGCAGCCTATTAAGCTGCTACGCTTTTGAAAATCATAAACACCCAGTGGCGATGAAAAACGCGCTGTACCAGAGGTTGGTAATACATGATTGGGGCCGGCACAATAGTCACCCAGCGCTTCAGCGGTGTATCGGCCCATAAAGATAGCGCCAGCATGGCGAATTTTTTTCGCCCACTGCTCTGCATCATCAACTGAGAGTTCAAGATGCTCCGGCGCAATGTGATTAGCCACTTCTATCGCCTGCTCCATATCTGCCACGGAGATGACTACCGCCCGGTTTTCCAGCGATGTTTTGATGATGTCTTTACGTGGCATCTCTTCAAGCAACCGCTCGATACTGGATTGCACCTGGGCGATAAACTCTTTGTCTGGACAGACCAAAATTGATTGCGCTTCTTCATCGTGTTCAGCCTGAGAAAAAAGATCCATAGCGATCCAGTCTGGATTAGTTTTGCCATCACACACCACCAGGATTTCTGACGGGCCGGCGATCATATCGATACCAACCACACCAAACACCATGCGTTTGGCGGTAGCTACAAAAGAATTACCCGGACCGGTAATCTTGTCTACTTTAGGAATAGTCTCAGTGCCATAAGCCAATGCAGCTACTGCCTGTGCACCCCCAACAGTAAACACTCGATCAACACCAGCGACGGCAGCCGCTGCCATGACTAGTTGATTTACTTCACCATCCGGTGTTGGCACGACCATGATTAATTCAGGCACACCGGCAACTTTTGCCGGGATGGCATTCATCAAAACAGAAGACGGGTATGCCGCTTTACCACCGGGCACATACAGACCCACCCTATCCATAGCATTGACGCTCTGACCTAGAACAGTACCATCGCCTTCTGTGAATGACCACGGTTCAATTTTTTGATGTTCTGCATATGAGCGCACACGTAACGCTGCTGTTTCTAGTGCTTCACGCTGCTTGTCATCAATTGAATCTAATGCCTGCTGCAACTGCTCTTTACCTAGTTCAAATTGACTGGCATCGGTCAGTGACATGCGATCAAATTTATTGGTATATTCCAGTACCGCAGCATTACCGCGTTTTTTTACGTCCGATATAATATCCGCGACTATCTTGGCAATATCACCATCTATATTTGCTTCCCATGCAAGCATTTTGTCAAGCTGCTGATAAAAATCAGCATCGGAGTAATTTAATGAAGTTATGTTTAGCATGTACGGGAACTCTTAATACAATTTTTAATATTTACAAATGAATTTACCATCTCACATCAGTAGAGAGGACAGTAGCTTGGTCAACAATAATAATTATTTCACTGCTAAACTAATCTTATCGATGATAGCGCTGATTTTTTCGTGTTTCATTTTCATTGAGGCCTTATTCACCACCAGGCGCGAACTTATGTCTGCAATATGATCCACTGGCTTTAAACCATTAGCTTTGAGTGTATTGCCGGTGTCTACAACATCAACGATTAAATCAGACAAACCAACGATTGGACCTAACTCCATGGAACCATAAAGCTTGATCAATTCTATTTGTTCACCACGAGATTCAAAATAACGTTTAGCCACATTAACAAACTTGGTCGCCACACGTAACCGGGAACCTACCCTTGGTTTAGCATCAACCAGGCCTGCAGTCATTAATTTGCATTTTGCTATTTTTAGATCTAACGGCTCATACAAACCTTCGCCACCATGCTCCAGCAGTACATCTTTACCAGCAACGCCTAAATCGGCTGCGCCAAATTGCACATACGTCGGCACATCCGTCGCTCTGATAATCACCAGCTTTATATCATCATGATTAGTATCGAGAATCAGTTTACGACTTTTCTCGGGATCATCGATAGGCACGATGTCGGCGGCTGCTAACAGGGGCAGGGTTTCTTGGTAGATCCTGCCTTTTGACAGTGCAATAGTTATCATGACAGCAGTGAATAGTGAGTAGTGAATAGTGAATAATTTTTCATTTTTTTGAATTTTTCTTTGCCGTATTTATACTTGAAGTAAGTAGTTTTTTCAATTCGCTGATATCAGGCTGGATATTATCGTACATTCTCTTTGTAATAAATTCTGAATCTTTTAGTAACATAATCCAATACTCCGTTTCGTTAGCCTCCTTAAGTGCAATACTTAACTTATTAACAAAATCTTTCACGGATTGCGCATACTGCGCCTCTCTAACTAAAGCACCGACAGATGTTCCCGACCGCAACACCTGTTGACTTAACGTATATTCCCTATGTTGAGCGACTAAATGCTTATTTAACTTAACAACTCTTAAAGCGAACAGATAACTCTTATCCCTAAGAATACTTTCCATATAATTCCCACACCCGTCATCCCTTAACTATTAACTATTAACTATTCACTGCATCTCACTCGTGAGCCCGGCGAATGCGTGCACCTAACAAGGACAGTTTTTCTTCGATGTTTTCATAGCCACGATCGATATGATAAACGCGATGCACTTCGGTCTCGCCAGTAGCAACCAGGCCAGCAATAACCAGACTGGCTGAAGCGCGTAGATCTGTCGCCATCACTGGTGCAGCAGTTAATCCTTTTACGCCACGGATAATCGCGGTATTACCTTCGATTTCGATGTCGGCACCCATGCGCTTTAATTCTTGCACGTGCATAAAGCGATTCTCGAAAACAGTTTCGACTACAGTGGAGGTACCTTCAGCCACGGAGTTGAGCGCAGCGAACTGCGCCTGCATATCGGTTGGAAAAGCCGGGTATGGTGCGGTACGAATACTGACGGCTTTAGGACGTCGACCTTCCATGTCCAGTGATATCCAGTCATCACCTATTTCTATTTTGGCACCTGCTTCACGCAGTTTAGCTATGACCGCATCGAGTAATTTTGGCGCGGTGTCTTTTACCTTAATACTGCCACCGGTTATGGCAGCGGCAACCAGAAAAGTGCCTGTTTCTATTCGGTCAGGTAAAACACGGTAACGTGTACCGTAGAGCTTTTCTACACCTTCGATAGTGATGGTATCTGTGCCAGCGCCACTCACTTTGCCGCCCATGGCATTGATGAAATCAGCAAGGTCGACCACTTCGGGTTCCCGCGCAGCATTTTCGATAATAGTGGTTCCATCAGCAAGTGCTGCTGCCATCATCAAATTTTCGGTACCGGTAACAGTAACAATATCCATAACCAGTCGAGCACCCTTAAGACGTTTTGCTCTGGCGTGAATATAACCGTTGCTCACCTCGATTTCAGCTCCCATAGCCTGTAGACCTTTAATATGAAGATCTACCGGGCGTGAGCCGATAGCACAGCCGCCAGGCAACGACACATCTGCCTTACCAAATCTCGTCAGCAAAGGCCCCAGCACCAGGATAGATGAGCGCATAGTTTTGACCATGTGATACGGTGCGGTGTAATTTTCGATGGTGGAGCAGTCAACTTCGACGCTGAGTTTCTCGTCGACAGAAACCATTACGCCCATGCAACCAAGCAGCTCAACAGTCGTGGTGACATCATGCAGGTGCGGTATATTTTCTATTGTTGCCGGACCTTCAGCCAGCAGTGTAGCTGCCAGGATAGGTAATACGGCATTTTTTGCCCCCGATATCCTGACATCGCCGTGCAGCATCACACCGCCATTAATAACTAATTTATTCATTTACAGATTTCTCGTAGCATCTATCGTCAGGCTTTAAGCATCAGACGATTTATTTCTTCTTCCACACCGTATGCTTTTGCGATTGTCTGCAATGTTGTGGGTAAATTTTCAAATTGTAATTCTAAATTTTTAAGCCTGGCGCTTTTAACTAGCTCCAGCACCCAGGCCAATGCTGCACTATTACACTCTGTCACCTTCGAAAAATCGATGACTATGGACTTGTTTTCTGTTGCAGGCAATGTGGAAAACATTGTATTTGCCTGGTTCAGCAGATCAGGTACCGTAGAGAAGTTCACTGTACCCGAAACAATATATTTTTGTTCACTTTGCTTAGTAATTTCAGCCTGGCCTGATTGCACTCGGTCGCCCTGTAATTTCACTTTATGTTAGTCCGATATCAAACTTTTTTATTAGCAGCTAACGTGCCGTTTTTATCATGCAGGTATTTTAACAAACCGTCGATACCACTTTTACGAACTTCCTGTTCAAAAGTACCGCGATAACTGGTGACCAGGCTGATGCCATCAATCTTGATATCGTAAACTTTCCAAACATTGTTCTTGATCCGTACACGATAAGACACGGGTATTGAAGGACCGCCAGGTTGAAGGACTTCCGCTCTCACTGAGGTTTTATCGGTATCCGCTGCTAATTTAGTTGGAAAAAACTTGATTTTCTGATCTTTGAATTCCAGTAATGACTTGCTGTAAGTTCGCACTAGTAGATTTCTGAAAGACTCGACAAACTCCCGCTTTTGTTCATTCGTGGCTTTTCTCCAGTTTTTGCCGAGTGCCAGTTTTGCCATGGTGACATCGTCCAGATGTGGCAAGATATAATCATCAACAATTTTATAAATACGGTCAGGCTCTTTCTGTAGCATCTCATAGTCATCATTCAGAATTTTTATAACCTCTGACGAGGTTCTTTCCAGTAACAGCTCCGGTGACTCTACAGGTTCAGCCAGTACTGTTTGCGACCAGATCATACCGGTCATGAGCAACATGGACAGCCATAAAGTTAGTCTAGATGTTAATGTATTCATAAGATTACTCCTGTATTCCAGTATCATTTTTAGCGTCATCATCCGCTGGAGCGTCATCAGCTTTGCTATACAAAAACTGGCCGATAATCTGCTCCAGCACCATTGCCGATTGTGTCAAATCGATGATATCGCCCTCTTTCAAATAGTCGTCTTCTGCACCCGGTTGAAACCCGATAAACTGTTCTCCCAGCAATCCCGAAGTTAATATACTTGCAGCGGTGTCAGTCGGAAATTTTGCATATTTCGACTCGATTGACATACTGACCTCTGCTTCATAAGTGTCATTATTGTATTGGATATCGCTAACTCGTCCAATTCTTACCCCGCCAGCCGCAACTGGAGAACGGACTTTGAGACCGCCAATATTATCGAAACGCGCTATTAACTGATAACTTTCGCCACCACCGTAGCTGCTCATATTACTGACGCTCATCGCCAGCATAAAAAAAGCCACTATCGCTGCTGCGACAAATAGACCAACCAAAATTTCAATCTTACGAGAAGTCATTTATTATCCCCATTTTCCCAAACCTGTTTTCCAGGCACATTTTTCCAGGTAAATTAATCTAGACGTGCATTTCCAGATATCTTCAATCTATTTGGTAAACATCAATGCCGTTAATATAAAGTCTAAAAACAGTATTGCCAGCGAGCTATAAACTACCGTTCGCGTTGTTGCCTGACTCAGGCCTTCCGACGTTGGAATACAGTCATAACCTTCAAAAACGGCAATCCAGGTTGCCACCACACCAAATATCAAACTTTTAATCAAACCGTTATACAGATCCAGGTATAGATCCACTTTGTCCTGTGGTTGCGACCAAAACGGACCAGAATCCAACCCCAGCAGTTGAACCGCCACCAGATAAGCACCAACAACACCTACTGCACTAAAAATAGTCGCTAGCAAAGGCATTGAGATTACACCTGCCATGAATCGTGGCGCCACGATGCGTTTCATTGGGTTAACAGCCATCATCTCCATACCGGATAACTGCTCGGTTGCTTTCATCAATCCGATTTCAGCTGTTAGCGCAGAACCAGCACGCCCGGCAAACAGCAATGCAGTAATCACCGGGCCGAGCTCACGTAACAATGAAAGTGCAACCATCACACCTACTGAGTCCTCTGCGCCAAAGTCTACCAGCCCATAATACGACTGTAGCGCCATCACCATGCCCACAAACAAACCGGCGACCACAATAATAACCAAAGTCTGTACGCCGACAGAATACACCTGCCTGATCAGCAATAAGGGCTGAAAAAACAGGCTGGCACTGTCGATGAAGACTTCCAGCAGGAAGAAGGTAGCTCGACCCAGGCGACGAAAACTTTTCAGCGTGGACGCGCCCACAGCCTGAATTTTATCGATTAATCCATTAAACAAGACAGCCGCCTTCAACTCTATTCGTAATCACGATCATTGATATAAATCTTCCATGACAGGCTTCGCCGGATAGTGAAACGGCACTGGGCCATCCGCCTCACCATGAATAAACTGGTGTGTCCATTTAGACTTACTGTTTTTCAACGATTCTGGCGAGCCACTTTCCACCAGTTTGCCTTCTGAAATAATATGCGCGTAATCCGCAATCGATAGCGTCTCCGGTACATCATGCGAGACAACTATACTGCATACATTCAATGCCTGATTTAATTCATCAATCAATGATACCAGTACACCCATCGAAATCGGATCCTGTCCAGTGAATGGCTCATCATACATAATCATCATCGGATCCAGCGAAATAGCCCGCGCCAGTGCTACCCGTCGCGCCATACCACCAGACAGCTCCGCAGGCATCAACTGCGCCGCACCACGCAAACCCACTGCATTTAATTTAAGCAAAACAAGATTGCGAATCATAGACTCATTCAATCGAGTATGTTCACGCAGGGCATAAGCCACATTCTCAAATACGGTTAAATCGGTGAGCAGAGCACCACTTTGAAACAACATGCCCATACGCTTGCGTAATTCAAACAGTTTACGGATGGATAACTGATGCACGTTTAAACCGTCCACCTCGATACTGCCCTGATCCGGTCTCAGCTGGCCGCCGATTAATTTCAGTAAAGTAGTTTTACCTGAACCGCTGGGTCCCATGATGGCAGTAACGCCCTGTCGAGGTATGTCCAGTGACAGATTATCGAATATTTTTCGACTACCTCGACTGAAGTGTAAATCTCTAATTTTGATCAGAATATCGCTCAAGCCGGCAGCCCTTGTATAAGTATTATATTTTTGCGCGATTGTACCATGCTAGAGAACCTCTGAGCTCACCGTATTTTATGATGCATGAGATTAAATTTCATTCAATAAAACCTCGTCATGAACTGGCGACACTTTGTATTTAAAATACAGCCCTGAAAAAAAACAATATCCGGCCTCTAATATCCCATCATAGCCAGCACAGAACGAAAACGCAGCAGATCATCTGCCTGCAATTGCGGATGATTTACTATTATGCTTGCCTGGCTGACATCATCATCCAGCTGCGCAGCAAACCGCTCCACACAGGCTCTAGCCTGCCTTAAATCTTTCAGATCAAGGTTGAAAAATGCAAGATTTGAAGGCAGCATACTGTCTGCGACCTGCCCTGCCGTCTTATCCGTCGCTTCCCCTGGCAACCATATACGCTGTGAGTTCGAGTTTGCCGTACAGCCATAAATATTAATTCCCAGTCCATCTATCAAATCGAGTAATGCCGCCTTTTCTGCAGCACTACTCGCTGGCACACGACCTTCCGTGACCACCAGCGCCGACAACTGAGGGTTTAACACAGACAGCACGTCAGACAATTGTATCAACGACGACTGATCCATCGCCGGCGCATAACACTCCACAAAAAACTCAAAATCAGAATGCACATCATCCAGCCAGCTGGCACAATCTTCGACAGTGGCCGATTGCCAGTAAATTGCCGGCACCAGTACAGAATCAAAATCATTACTGTAGTAATTCAGGCGCCAGTCGTCTGCGTCATATTCTGGCTCGCCAGAAGGCAAACCTTCCGGGTAATAACACTCTGACCAGTGTGAATGGCGCCAGCCATAGGCCCCTGAAGTTATTACTGGCTTCATTACAATACCCAAAACATTATATCAAGAGTGCCCTCATCAAAAGATTTATTGGCGAATCTAACCACATAGCGTATTCTTCGCACCTAGCATTTTATTACAGCGCGCCATTTGACGCCTTTAATATATTTCTCTAATAATAAGAATACTTTTACCGTATCACTCCAAGATTATAATTTCATGTTAATTGATAGCGTTGCCATTATTGCCGGTTTTGTTCTACTGATCTGGAGCGCCGACCGCTTCATAGTGGGAGCGGCCGCCACCGCCCGTAATTTTAATGTACCACCGCTGATTATCGGCCTGACCATCGTTGGTTTTGGCACCTCGGCACCAGAGATGATGGTAGCCGGTTTTGCGTCGTTTGATGGCAGTCCCGCCATGGCAATAGGTAATGCTCTGGGCTCTAATATCGCCAATATAACACTGGTACTGGGCGTCGCCGCACTGATCACACCGTTAGATGTGCATTCTCGAATCATTAAAAAAGAATTACCGATATTACTGCTTGTCACTTTACTGGCATTAGCGCTAATGCAAGATATGACCCTGAGCCGTTTCGATGGTTTTATACTGCTCACTCTATTATGTGCACTGATGTGGTGGTTTACCCGAGAGGGCCTGAAAAACGAAGGCAATGAAGATCTGACAGACGAGTTTATCGAAGAATTTCCCGATAAAATGTCGGTATCTCACTCCCTTTTCTGGCTGATTACAGGTCTGATTTTATTAACCATCAGCTCCAAAATGCTGGTATGGGGTGCAGTCAACATTGCCACTGCATTTGGTGTCAGCGAACTGATTATCGGCCTTACTATCATCGCTGTCGGCACCAGCCTGCCGGAACTGGCGGCCGCCATTACCAGTGCGCTTAAAAATGAACATGATATCGCACTAGGTAACGTGGTTGGCTCAAACTTATTTAATACGCTCGGTGTACTTGCCATACCCGGCCTGATAAAACCTGGTGTCCTGCAGGAAGATATCCTGTACCGCGATATCCCTGTGGTTTTAATTCTCACGATTGCATTATTTATTATGGCTTATGGTTTTCGCGGAGAGGGCAGACTTAACCGTTTTGAAGGCGGCCTGTTACTAAGTGCTTTCATTGCCTACCAAATACTGTTATTTTTCAGCATAAATTAAGAGAAATTTATGTCATCTGCAA
>CAWBXM010000115.1:0-10412 GCA_963792545.1 uncultured Gammaproteobacteria bacterium
CCGAAAGACTGGTACTCGATGGCGTGCCCTTCAAAGTTGATTCGCTGAGTGTCTATACCGTATTACGTAATCCTACACTCGAAGGATTTGTGCGTTTACCACTGCATGTGATGAACGAACACGTATCACGGCCTACACGCAAGGAAACCTGGTTTCCATGCCAGCCAGGAGATTTTGTACTGTTAGCCAGTGGCAACCTGGCACGGGTGATACGCCAGACCATCGAGCTGGTTGAGGTTGCCGTTATGGATACCCTGATGCAGATTCGTACCCGGGACTTTATCGAGCAGAATGTGCGTAATTTGTCGCGTGAAGGATTTGGCATCGCCTGCACTTTCGGTGTTGACTACCAGCACCAGGCTATCTGTCTCGACGTGATTCCCGACAAGTTTAAAGCGGCAATCACCACCCGCTTCGAACAGGCCGATTTAAAAGATGCTATTCAGGACATAATGGTGGAGTTCAGCACAGCCGGCTCCAGTTCACTGGATTACCGCATATACATAATTTTTAAAGGCTCAGCAGGTAAGGCATATTACCGTGCACAACGCTTGATACAGCAGGCCTGTGTAGACACCTGTAACCGTGAAGGCTGGGTTATCCCTTTCACACAGATCACCGTACATTCAGCAAAGGATAACGAAGGTGATTAACAGATATCAATCAGGTGTTGAGGCAGTATAATAACTTGACTGCAATTTCTTGATAAATGCTGCCTGTTATGTGACTTCCATCAGCTAACGTCCGTCAAACAGGTTAAACCCTGCAATTTAATTTTGGATGAAATGAATGCAAGATAAATCGATGAGTTTTCTGCAAGACATAAACAGCGCGAAAGCTGCCTTACTGCAGTTATGGGAACATGCATTTAATAATCTGCAGGACATATCGATTGCCATACAGATTTTTATAATCATTGCCGTTTTTATCCTGGTAAAATTTTTGATTAAACCCAGGTTGCATGCGCTATTAACAAACGTAGCTAAAAACTCTTTACTTCCCTATTCCATCAAGAAACCTATCTATGCTATCCGAACTCTGGGTGGTGACCTGGCGTGGCTGATATTACAATGGATCGCTATTGCTATCGCACAGAGTTACGAGCAACCCGTCGCGGTACTGAATGTCGTCGCCAGCCTGCTGACCGCCTGGGTGATTATCCGCATGGCCACCCTGCTGGTAAAAAATCGTACACTGTCACTCAGTATCAGCATTTTTGCCTGGACAATCGCTGCATTAAATATATTTGGTCTGCTCGATGCAACGATCAAACTGCTTGATAGCTGGTTTATCGTACTCGGTGGGATACGTCTCTCTCCACTGCTCGCCCTGAAAATCGTCATCTTCACCTGGTTATTTTTCTGGGCAGCAAACAGTATCTCAGGAATCATTGAAAGGGTATTAAGCCGCTCCACTTCCCTGTCACCAAGCATCCGCGTACTTACCGTAAAACTGACAACGTTCATGCTCTACGCAATTGCTTTACTGGTGACAACATCCTCCGCCGGCATAGACTTAACCGCATTTGCTGTGTTCACTGGTGCCCTCGGTGTCGGCCTTGGTTTTGGTCTACAAAAGATTTTCTCGAACCTGGTCAGCGGTGTTTTACTGTTGATGGATAAAGCGATCAAACCCGGTGATGTCATATCGGTTGGCCAGAATTCATTTGGCTGGGTAAATTATCTTGGCGCCAGGTATGTATCAGTCATTACCCGTGACGGTATCGAACATCTGATACCTAATGAGGAGTTGATCGTACAGCGAGTGGAAAACTGGTCATACAGCAATGACCAGGTCAGGCTAAAAGTTCCTATCGGCATCTCTTATAACTCTGATGTCAGAAAAGCGATGCAACTATGTCTGGACAGTGCGGCGACCGTGACGCGTGTACTGAAAGACCCTGAACCGAGGATCCAGCTCATGAGTTTTGGTGACAGCTCGGTTAATCTTGAATTACGTGCATGGATCAAGGACCCAACCAATGGTCGAGCCAATGTGATCAGCGAAATACTGCTCAACGTCTGGGACAAGTTTCATGAACATGATATTAAAATCCCTTTCCCGCAACAGGATCTACATATCAACACTGTGCTGGGACAACAAAATATTGCAGACGTAGTCAGTCATCTGCAATCAACGCAAACCGGTAAAGAAACATGAAACGATTTTTATTGATCACAGATAGCGGTATTCAGCAGGGTGGCGAAGAACTTTTAATCGAATGGCAAAACGACAAATCAGGCTGGATATGGTTAGACCTGTTCGATGAAGAGCCGGAAAGCGAAAAACAATTTCTGCAAAAAAACTTTGCCTTTGATGAATTTGATATCCTCGAAGCTCAAAGAAAACGCCATCCGCCAAGTGTCAGCTTCCATAAGAATCACACCTATCTATTGACTAAACCACTAGACTCGGATTCGCAGGACCTTGATTTTTCCACCTTGCAGCTGGCCCTGTTCATCGGTGACAACTTCCTGGTAACCCGGCGCAGTGCGCACTCAAATTACCTTGATCAGTTATGGAGCGAGACAAGTGAAAACAGGACTTACTTACTGGCACCGATCAAAATACTGTCCGCACTGTTACGCAGGATCACTACACGATATGCCAATATCCTACTGAATCTGGAATCACGCCTTGATATCATCGAAGACGAGATTTTTGAATCGACCAGTGAAACACTGGTGAAGGAGCTGTCCGGTTACAACACATCGCTCAGAAAAATGCGCAGGATTATTGCCTACCACAATAATATATTTGACGAACTAGCTCATAAAATTGACAAGACCATACACTCAGACTGGCACGATGAGCTCGAAGACATTGCCTCCTTAATGCAAAGAAATAATTCACTGGCGGATTTATATCAAAACGTGATCACCGATCTCATCGATGCATACATCAGCTTGAACGGCCACCATCTAAATCAGATAATGAAAGTACTGACTATCGTCACGGTTATTTTTGTGCCGATAACCTTTCTTGCCGGTATTTACGGAATGAACTTTGAGAACATACCCGAGCTAAAGAGCAGTGACGGTTATTACATATTGCTATCCATCATGCTTACTATTGTCGCCCTGTTATTGATAGTATTCAGGAAAAAACACTGGATTTAAAGGCCGATACTTACCACAGCATGCTGTGATTATATTTTGATAAGCTGATGTTGACCTCTACTGATACCAGGCTCATCCAGCAGAGCATTAATGTGACTCAAAATAAAAATATCAGTCTAACTCTTCGTCTCACAACATAAACAACTGGAAACATTCATGGACACCTTACCCAGCATTTTAGCCATCGTGCTATTACTTATCGCCAACGGCTTCTATGTGGCTGCCGAATTCGCCCTGGTCAAAGCACGCGGCTTCCGTATAGAAGCACTCGCCGCCGAAGGTAGTTCAGCAGCAAAGCTGACGGTTCGTATCCAGGCCAATCTTGAAGCCTATCTTGCTGCCTGTCAGCTCGGAATCACTATGGCATCACTCGGTCTTGGCTGGGTCGGCGAACCAGCCGTCGCTGCCCTGCTCGAGCCCATGTTTACTGAAATGGGCATGTCCGAACCGATGGTTCACACTACTTCATTTATTATTGGCTTTTTAATTTTTTCTGCATTGCATATCGTTGTTGGTGAGCAGGTACCAAAAACATTTGCCATCCGCAAAGCTGAACCGGTATCTATCTGGGTCGCCTATCCGCTGCATATCTCTTATCTCGTGGCATGGCCACTTAACCGCCTACTCAACATTGCTACCAACGCAATCCTGTCGTTATTCAAGGTTGCCGAGGTCTCACATGCCGATGTCTTCAGCAGTGATGAGATCAAAGGCCTGGTGGCAACGTCTAAAGAACATGGCGAAATCCATGAGCAGCAGGCCAGCATGTTGCATAACCTGTTTGATTTCGATCAACGTCAGGTAGGACGTATTATGATTCCTATCAATTCAGTGCAAAGTCTCGATATCGCAGCGCCGACAGAGGTTAATTTAAAAATAATCCGAGATACCGAACATTCACGTTTTCCTCTAATTGACAGTGCGAACGACGGCACACTGATCGGCATCATCCTTACCAAAGACATCCATCGCGCTATTCTTCAGGGCGAAAGTGAACCCTGGACAGACCTGGGTCGTTTCCGTCGTGATCCCATGGTGGTTTCCGAATCACAGCGTATCGCCAAATTGTTTGATCTGATGCGTATCCGACGTGCGCATATGGCCTGCGTCGTTGACGAATACGGTGCTTTCATTGGTGTTATAACGCTGGAAGATCTGATCGAAGAAATCGTCGGCGATATTCAGGATGAAACCGATGCCGAAGAACCGAGTACCGCAGTCATGGTTATCGATGATACCCACTGGGAGGCCGATGGCCTTATCTCACTGACCGATCTTGAACGTTCTATTGGCCTCAGGGTTGATGTGGAACTTGATGCCAACACCTTGAGTGGTCTGTTCATGCAACGACTGGCACGGATGCCAGAGGTCGGCGATGAAGTTACCGAAAGTGGATTTCTGTTGCGGATACTAACCAAAGACGAACACCGAGTCGGTAAAGTTCATATTACCTTACTGGATGATAGTGCGCCTGTAGATGACATCACAGAAGCAGAGACACCAGAGTTGCCACAACAAACTGAGCCATCAGATAAAAATAATCCGACGCAGTAACAAGCCCAGATAATAAAATCAATATGACTACAGAAACTCAATCGCCTGAAGCCGAGGACGAGTCTAGCCGAGTCGACCTGCTGAAACAGGTCGTCGCTGATCTTGATGCTGGTAATCAGGAAACGCTTACTGCGGCACTGGAAGAAGCACACGCCTCGGAAGTTGCTAATCTCATCGAATCGCTGCCGCAGGAAAAACGCAGTGAATTATGGGAGTCTGTACCGGAAGACATGGAAGCCGACGTACTCATCTACCTGCATGACGAAGCCCGCGACAGCGTCATCGATGACATGGAGGAGCACGAACTGGTCGCTGCTGCCGAATCGATGTCGCCGGAAGACCTTGCCGAGATCTTCATCGATCTGCCACAGGATCGCAGCACCATGCTGCTGGAAGCGCTGGACAACGATCATCGCGGCCGCCTCGAATACGTACTCAACTTCGCCGAGCACAGCGCCGGCCGCCTGATGAGCAGTGAAGTCATCAGCGTACGCGACGACGTCAGCATCGCCGTAGTGCTGCGCTGGTTACGCCGCCACGAGAAATTGCCGCCACACACCGATAGACTGATGGTGATCAATGATAACGGTCACTATCTCGGCATACTGGAGCTGTCCGATGTGTTAACCAGTGACTCGGAAACCAAAGTTGCTGACCTGATGCAGGCAGACGCGCCGTTTGTCTATGCAGATGTGACTGAGCATGATGTCGCCAGCCTGTTCGAGCGCCGCGACCTGATATCGATCGCGGTGCTCGATGAGAACAACTTACTGCTCGGCCGCATCACCATCGATGATGTGGTCGATGTCATCCGTGAAGAACATGACCGTGCCCTGCTGAAAAGCGGTGGCCTGTCGGAAGAGGAAGACATGTTCGCACCTGTTCTGCCGAGTGCGGTACGTCGCGGCATCTGGCTGGGCATCAACCTGATCACGGTATTTGCTGCCGCCTGGGTAATCGGCCGCTTTGAAGATGCTCTGGATAAGATCGTCGCGCTGGCAGTCCTCATGCCGGTGGTCGCCAGCATGGGCGGTATCGCTGGCAGCCAGACTCTAACCCTGACCATCCGCGGTCTGGCGCTCGATCAGATATCGACCAGCAACCTGCGCTGGTTAACCACCAAGGAGTTTCTGGTGGGCGCCACCAATGGTGTTGTCTGGGCTATCGTCGTCGCTCTGGTCTCCTACCTCTGGTTTAATGACGCGGGAATTTCCATCATCCTCGCAGTTGCCATGATCCTGAACCTGCTGGCAGCTGCCATCTCCGGTGTCATCATCCCACTGCTGTTGAATCGCTGGGGTATCGATCCGGCGCTCTCTGGTGCGGTCATCCTGACCACCATAACCGACGTCATCGGCTTCCTCAGTTTCCTTGGGCTGGCGACGTTGTTCCTGCTCTGATCAATCCAGTTGAAAATACGACAGCACATTCTCGATCAACGCTTTACGCCCACTGCGTACCGGGTAGACCGCATGCGCGCGATGTTTGATCACTGGTGCATCGTCCACCCAGAACAACTGCTTTGCTGCCACTGCTGGCGCTACCACATGTTCAGGCAGATAGCCACTGCCGCCGAGCGCCAGCATATACTGCAACGCCATGGTACCACTGGCCAGCCGGGTCATCGGCTCCGGCGCATCCGGGAACAGACGGCGATGCTGCAATGCATGCGTCAAACCCCAGTCCACCATCAGATAGTTTTCAGCCAGCAGCCTGTTCCAGCGACAACCCGCTACGGTCAGAGACCAGGCGCAAGGTTAGTCCGCCGATGTCCTTTACCTGCAAAACTTCAAGTTGTGGTGGTTCCAGCATAAACGCCACATCCAGCACACCATCGAGCAACTTGCGGGTAAGAAGCTCTGGGGTATGTGATTCCGCTATTAGAGCGATATCAGGCAAGTCAGTGCGCATGCGTATCAACCAGTCTTGCAGAAACACATCCCATAAACGCAGGCTGCCGCCTATCGATAATTGCTGTTTTGCGCCACCGGCGTTCACTTCCTGGCGAATCTTGCGCCATTCTGAAATCAGCAGATCCGCTCGGCTCACCAGCCTGTTACCTTCTGGCGTCAACTGGATGTCCCGTTTGATGCGATCGAATAGCCGTACACCGAGCATCTGCTCCAGTGCTTTAATGCGAGCACTCACTGCTGCCTGAGTAAGAAACATGGCCTCTGCCGCCTGACCAAAGTGGCGAGTGCGACTGACTTCCAGAAAAGTACGTAATAACTCAATATCCATAACAAATATTTTTTGTCCAAACGATAGAAAATAATAGTTATTTTTATCATGAAAAGCGCTCTAAAGTACACCTCAAATAAAAACATGTGGTCAAAATGAGTCAAAAACACACCCAGAAACTTGATGATCAGGAACTATTATCAGCGATAACTGCGCAACAGGCAGGCTGGCGCGACCTGTTATCCACCCTGTTACAACGTCACCATGGCGCCCTGCTTAGCCGTTGTTATTTCTATCTTAAGAATCAGCAAGACGCCGAGGACGCCACCCAGGAAACTGAACTGCGCGTTTTTCGCGCGATCAAAAATTTCCGCGGAGAATCCAGTTTTCGTACCTGGCTGTTTTCTATTGCTGATCGCCAGTGTTATGACATCGCACATAAACGTTCACGACATATCATCGACGATCATCTATTTGCTCTGATAGAAATACATGAAAAAAATCTACGTAAGATAACTGAACAGGATGAACGACAAAGCGTCGTCAACACGATCCTCACCCGCCTGCCAGAACATGAACGCGACATTCTCGTGTTACGTTTTTACATGGATCTTTCATTACAGGATATTGCGATAACACTTGGCCTAGGCCTGAGCGCGACCAAGATGCGTTTTTATCGGGCGCTGGACAAATTCGCTGTTGACCTGAAGAGAACACAATCCAGTCTAAGTCATAACACTGCGCTTTTAGCTGCGTGACAGTTAAGTCAAATAATCCGCTTAACCCATCCTTTCAATAATAAAGAAATAATAAATTAATTGTGACCGGGCTAGACCGAAGACTGTCTAATTATTTATTGAATTAAAAATAGTATGAGAGACCTTTTTATTAGCAACGGTAATGTTGTGGTATCTCATACAGAAACATAAAGGTTTAAACCGTCTTACTTTTAGCCGAGTAAGACTTTAAGTAACAAATAAAATCAGGAGCCAATAATGAAAATTGCCATATTATCTCGAAATAGAAAACTCTACTCTACCCGTCGTCTGATCGAGGCCTGTGAACAACGAGGCCATGAAGTGATGGTACTCGATGTACTGCGTACTTATATGAATGTGGTAGCCAGCAAACCTGAGATTCACTATAAAGGTGTATCGCTGGCACCCTTCGATGCAGTTATTCCCCGAATTGGCGCATCGGTGACCTTCTATGGTACGGCAGTACTCAGGCAGTTTGAAATGATGGGCGCGTTCCCACTCAATGAATCAGTTGCCATATCACGCTCACGTGACAAGCTGCGCTCTTTACAACTGCTGTCACGTAAAGGTGTCGGTCTGCCCAGTACCGGTTTCGCTCATGATCCCGATGATGTTCAGGATCTGATCAAGATGGTCGGCGGTGCACCGTTGGTGATCAAACTACTGGAAGGCACACAGGGTATTGGCGTTGTGCTGGCAGAAACCAAAAAAGCCGCAGAAAGTGTTATCGAAGCTTTCATGGGACTAAAAGCAAACATCATGGTACAGGAATATATAAAAGAAGCCGGTGGTGCAGATATACGCTGTTTCGTGGTTGGCGACAAGGTTGTTGCGGCCATGAAACGCCAGGCACTGCCAGGAGAGTTCCGCTCCAATATACATCGTGGTGGCAGCGCCTCATTGATAAAGATCACACCCACTGAACGTGCCACTGCTGTAAAAGCGGCGCAAATCATGGGGCTGAATGTTGCTGGTGTCGATATTCTTCGCTCAGAACGCGGGCCTCTTATCATGGAAGTTAATTCTTCTCCCGGTCTCGAAGGAATCGAAACTGCGACCGGCAAAGATATCGCAGGTTTGGTCGTCGACCATATCGAAAAAAATGCCAGGCCGCACAAAACCAGAACACGTGGCCGGGGTTAGTCTGGTCCCGATCAACTTCACTGCTACGGTCACACATAATCAGTAGCTAACTACAGCTCTACCTCCCTACTTAAAAAGCAAAAAAAACATAACAGGTATCAACTACGATGCCTGTTATGTTCAATGTGACAAACAATGTGAACCCTTGCTATGTATGCAAGATATTCTGATCTAACAAAAGCTTTAATTGGGCAGCCTTCGCTAAAAAAGCAGGCTCTTTTCATTTTTTAAGCATGCTTTCTTATATAGACGCAAGAAATAGTCAACTGGTCACAAAATATTTGTACATACTTAAAAAATTCATGACACAAAAGCAGTACAAAACAACCGTTACGAAAAACAGAAAAATCCACCTCGGACAATTCGACACTAACAATTTCAACCTCTGGCGACACAGGTTTTAATACCCTTCCTGCACAACCATAGAGCAATATAAAACCTGATAATAAAATTAATTTGATGCTAGCTGTATTGACTCAGACTTGATCCGACAATTTGATACACTGATGCCGAAGTATCCTTACAGTTCCTAGCAGCTCAAATATATCTGTAAGCGGACCCTCGATAAATTGGCCTGACAGAGAAAAGCCGACCCATTATAGTTATTCCGTCCTACTTTCAGCGATACTATTCACAGCTGGCAGGTAGCTGTCAGTGAGAGCAGGACATGCACCGCAGACTACGAATAAGTCGGCACTAACACACGATGTTCACCGTTTTGGTTTCGAGTCTGCAGGTGCTGCCTGGGATCGCTAACGAATACTCAGGGCTTGCCGTTGCACCGGCTCACCTATATTGCTTTCGCAGATCCCATGCATGCATGTCCCTTACGAATAATGTAACACGGGAGTATTTCTATGAACACGTTAAATACGACTTCTTTTACCGCTTTTATCGGCATTGATTGGGCAGACGCCAAGCATGATATTTGTATTCAGAGTGCCGATGGTGATGAACGAGAGTTTGATGTTATACCGCACCAGGTAGAGCGGATCGATGAATGGGCTCACACCATGCGCCAACGGTTTGGTTCGCCCATAGCAGTTGCAGTGGAACTATCTAAAGGGCCTATCGTGTACGCGCTTCAAAAACACGATTGTTTTGTGATCTTTCCGGTTAACCCCTCTACATTGGCAAAGTATCGAGAAGCGTTTCAACCCAGTCGAGCCAAAGATGATCCAACCGATGCGGAGTTAGCTGTTGACTTAATTCTGCGTCACTCAGCGCGCTTTAAGCCGCTACAGCCACAAAGTGTTGAGATACGTATGCTGGCATCTCTGGTGGAACAGAGAAGGAACCTGGTAGCCGATAAAATCCGTATCACTAATCGTTTGCGTGTTGCATTAAAGCAGTATTATCCACAGATGCTAGAGTGGTTTGATCATATTGATACGCCATTATTTTGTGATTTTCTTACGCGTTGGCCAACACTGTTACAGGTTAAACGTGCACGTAAAAGCACATTAAGAAAGTTTTTTTCATGAACACAATATGCGCTTTGAATACGTATTGGAGCGCAGACTTAATGCTATCAAAACAGCCACACCACTGACGCTAGATGAGGCTGTTGTTGTGCCACATCGTTTGCAGGCATTAGTTTATGTAGAACAATAACGTGTCATGCTAAATGCCATTAAACGATTTGATAGTAATACAT